>NZ_JBSFEO010000004.1:0-364275 GCF_053594475.1 Embleya sp. NPDC001921 | reverse complement strand
CGCCGCTCTCTCCCCCGCCCCCCCCCCCCCCCCGGCCCCGCCCCCCCCCCCCCCGCGGGGGACTACCGGCCCGCCGCTAAACCGCCCCCACCCCCGTCCGACCAACGCTCAACGCCGGGCGAAGACCCTCCAGCCCGGCCGGCGCTCGAGGCCAAACAACCACCAAGGAGCCAACGCACACATGACCACCGACACCGACCAGGACCTCTTGCACCGCGTAAGCGACGGCGTCCTCTGGCTCACCCTCAACCGCCCCGCTGCCAGCAACTCCCTCACCTGGGCCCAGCGCGAACTCCTGATCGACCTCCTCGCCGAGGCGTCCGCGACCGAGTCCGTCCGCGCCGTGGTCCTCACCGCCGCGGGCCCCAAGCACTTCTGTACCGGCATGGACCTGCGCAGTTCCCCAGGCACCAAGTCCCTGCTCGCGGCGACCGCCGAAGGCGCCGAGGGCGCCGAATCCGACGACGCCGCCCCCAAGCCCCCCGCCCGCCCCACCGGCTATGCCACCCGGATGATGAAGACCGGCGTACAGCGCCTGACCAACGCCGTCCTGGACTGCGAGAAGCCGGTGATCGCGGCGGTCAACGGCACCACCGCCGGCTACGGGATGAGCCTGGCGCTCGCGTGCGACCTGGTGATCGCCGCCGACACCGCCCGCTTCATCCAGATCTTCACCCGTCGCGGCCTGGTGCCGGACGGCGGCAGCGCGTACCTGCTGCCGCGCCTGGTCGGCCCGCAGAAGGCCAAGGAGCTGATGTTCTTCGGCGACGACCTGCCCGCCGCCGAGGCGCTCCGGATCGGCGTGGTGAACAAGGTGGTCGCCGCCGACGAGCTCCAGGCCGTGGCCAAGGAATGGGCCGAGCGGCTGGCCACCGGACCGACCCGGGCGTACGCGTTCACCAAGCAGCTCGTCAACCGTTCGCTGGAGAGCGACCGCGTGGCGGCCTTCGACGAGGAGGCGCGGATCGTCGAGCTGAACATGACCTCGCGTGACGCGAACGAGGGGGTCGCCTCGCTCATGGAGCGCCGCAAGCCGGAGTACTACGGCTGGTAGCCGCGCTCCCGGCGGTCGGACGGCGGGCCCCGCGGCGGTCCTGCGGCGGGCCCGCGGCGGCCCGCCGAGCGCCCGCCGTTCGGTCGTTGTTCGAGCGTTGTGCCTTACGCCACAAGACAACTGACGAGTCGTCAGATGTGACGAAGGACCCCCTCTCCTTTGATTGACGCAAGGAAATCGGGTGACGTAGCGTCACAGACCCGACGCCCCAAGACACCTGCGAGGAAGTCCACCATGGGCCAGATCGACGCAGCGAGCACGAAGCCGGCGGATCCCGCGGCCATCGCCCTGCCGGAGGGTGGGGGCATCGTCGAGGCCGCCACATTCCGGCACGTCCTCGGCCACTTCGCCAGCGGCGTCACGGTGATCACCGCGCTCGACGGGGACATCCCCGTCGGCTTCGCCTGCCAGTCGTTCGCGTCGCTCTCGCTGGACCCGCCGCTGGTGACCTTCTTCGTGGCGAAGACCTCCACCACGTGGCCGCGGATCCGACCGGGCGGCCGGTTCTGCGTGAACGTGCTCGCCGAGGACCAGGAACAGCTCTGCCGCGGCTTCGCGGTCAGTGGCGCGGACAAGTTCGCCGGTGTCGCGCACAGCCCCGCGCCGACCGGCTCGCCGAAGCTGGACGACGTCCTCGCGTGGATCGACTGCACGCTGGAGAGCGTGGTCGACGGCGGCGACCACGAGATCGTGATCGGCCGGGTCCAGGCCCTGGACGCGCCGCGGATGGAGTGCGCCCCGCTGCTGTTCTACAAGGGCCGGTTCGGCCACCCCAGCGACAACGGGTAGCCCCGATCCGGACCCGGGCGCTTGGGCCGCGGATCCGGATCGGTGCACGCGTACCCGCTCAGTGCGCGCCGGCTCCGGTCAGCGCCCTGACCTCGAGTTCGGCGAACTTGCGGTCATCGTCGTCGTCGCGACGGCGTCGCGCGGACATCGCGCCGATCGCGGCGCACGCGAAGCCGACCGGGATGGAGATGATCCCCGGGTTCTCCAGCGGAATCGGCGCCGGGGTCGTGCAACTGAACAACGCCGTCGCGTTGCCCACGTCCTTGCGGTCCTTCGAGACGTCACAGTCGGCCGCCTGCTTCGCGGTGAGCTGCTTGATCGCCGGCTTGGTGTCGGACGCCCCGCCCCAGCAGATCGGCGACAGCGCCACCACCAGGACCGAGGTGACCAGGCCGCCGTAGATGCCGAACACCGCGCCGCGCGTGTTGAACTTCTTCCAGAACAGCGAGAACACGATCGCGGGCAGGTTGGCGGACGCGGCGATGGCGAACGCGAGCGCGACCAGGAACGCCACGTTCAACTCGCGGGCGAACACCGACAGCACGATCGCCGCCGTGCCGATCACGAAGGCCGCGATCCGCGCGACCTTGACCTCCTCGGCATCGGTGGTGCGGCCCTTGCGGAACACGTTCGCGTACAGGTCGTGCGCGAACGACGAGGACGAGGCCAGCGTCAGGCCGGCCACCACGGCGAGGATGGTCGCGAACGCCACCGCGGCGATGAAGGCGAGCATCAGCGCGCCGCCGGTGGTGCCCGCGCCGCCGCCCAGGTGTTCGGCCAGCCGGGTCGCGGCCGTGTTGCCGGTCGGGTCGGCCTTCTTGATCTCCCTGCTGCCGATCAGGGCGGCCGCGCCGAAGCCCAGGATCAGCGTCATCAGGTAGAACACCCCGATGATGCCGATCGCCCAGGTCACCGAGCGGCGCGCGACGCGGGCGTTGGGCACGGTGTAGAAGCGCACCAGGATGTGCGGCAGGCCGGCCGTACCGAGCACCAGCGCGAGCCCCAGCGAGATCAGGTCGATCTTCGACCAGCCGTCCGTGGCACCGTACTTGAGCCCAGGCTGAAGGAACGACTCACCCGAACCGGACTTGCTCGCCGCGGTGCCGAGCAGGTCGGCGACGTTGAAGTTGAACTTCGCCAGCACCCAGACGCACATCACGAACGCGCCCACCATGAGCAGCAGGGCCTTGACGATCTGCACCCAGGAGGTGCCCTTCATGCCGCCGACGGTGACGTAGACGATCATCAGCGCGCCCACCGCGGCGATGACCGAGATCTGCGCGGCGTCGCTCTTGACGTCGAGCAGGAGCGAGACCACCGACGCAGCGCCGACCATCTGGGCCAGCAGGTAGAAGATCGACACGACGATCGTGGACACGCTCGCGGCCATCCGGACCGGGCGTTCGCGCATGCGGTTGGCGAGTACGTCCGCCATCGTGTACCGGCCGGAGTTGCGCATCGGTTCGGCGACCAGGAGCAGGGCCACCAACCAGGCGACCAGGAAGCCGATCGAGTACAGGAAGCCGTCGTAGCCGGACAGTGCCAGGATGCCCGCGATGCCGAGGAAGGACGCGGCCGACATGTAGTCGCCGCCGATCGCCAGTCCGTTCTGGAGCGAGGTGAACGAGCGGCCGCCGGCGTAGAAGTCGGCCGCCGTACGGTTCCTGCGACTCGCCCAGAAGGTGATGCCGAGCGTGACCGCGACCAGCACGGCGAACATCGCGAAGGTCCAGCCTCGGTTGCTGGACTCCGCGGCGAGTTCGAGAGAAAGGTTCACGCTTCGAGTTCCTCTCGCAGTTCGGTGGCGACGGGGTCGAGTCGGGTGCGCGCGAATCGCGAATAGGCCCAGGCGATCAGGAACGTCGAGACGAACTGGAGCAGGCCGAACACGAGAGCGACATTGATGTGGTCGATCAGTTCCTTGGCCATGAAGTCACGCGCGTAGGCGGACATGACCACGTACAGCAGGAACCAGGTGAGGAACGCGGCGGTGACCGGGAAGATGAAGGACCGCTGGCGCTTCTTGAGCGCACCGAATCTCGGATCCTGTTCCATTTCCAGATATCCGGTGCGGTCGTCCACATACGGTGTGCGCGGGCCCGGAACGGACGCCTTGCCGGCGGCCGACGCCGCCCCCTTCTCGGTCGCTGGCTCGGGCTCGGGGGGACGATCGTGCGTGTCATCGTGCGGAGTCGGCATGGGGCGGTAGGGCTCCTCTCCAGCGGACACCCCGCGCGTGGCCCGAGGCGCCGATCGGGTACCTGACCGCGGTCCGTGGGACCTGGGGCCGCAGCGGAGCGAGTTTAGAGGCGCCGCCGGGACGCGCGGAACCTATCCGATCAACTGAAAGCGGGACTGACTGGTTACGCGGATAACCCACGAATTCCCGCCGCTCCCGGAATTGACCGAAATTGCCCACGAGTTCGCCGCATCCGACCGAACCACCGTCGAAGCAGCCCGAGTTGGTCCGGTGCGACCAACCATCGCCACATCCGAAACAATCCGATCACCGACACTTCGAGCCGGGCCCGCGCCTCGCGCCGAATCCGTTATCAAGATCGGAATGTTGTCGATTCGCGCTCGGGAACAGCGACTTCGGCAATACCGTCGCCCCTCGAAGCACCGCTCAGCCGGCGATCCTCAGCCCCACCACCACCGACTTGCCACACCCGTGGCGCGGCACCACCGCCCAGGTGGCGGCGAGCACGCTCACCAGGAGAAGCCCGCGCCCTCCGCATTCCTTCGGGCCGGGCGAGGCGAGTGCGGGCAGGGCCGCGCCGGGATCGGAGACGGCGAGCCACCAGTAGCCGTCGGCGGGCCAGAGCACGAGTTCGATCGGGCAGCCGTCGGCCGGACAAGTGCCGTACAGCAGCGCGTTGGTGACGAGCTCGGATGTCACCAACACGAGCTCGTCGGCGAGTTCGGGGCGAGAACCGCGCGGCAGGGCGCCCATCACGGCGCACCGGGCGCGCCGCACGGAGGTGGGATCGGCGGGAAAGCTCCAGTGCGACGGGATGACCGGGATCGCGGGGACGGTAGGCATGGCGGGCGCCGGTTCACCGGCGGGGCAGAGGGATCCGGGCATGGGCAACTCCTGGGCAGCGCGGGCTGGATGGGCGCGTACGCGGCGAACACGTCGCACTACGGCGCCGGTGGCCTACCTCCCCGAGCGCGAACACACCCGTCCCAAGACAGGCAGGCATGCTCGCGCGGTGCACTTCCGGCATCGCTTTGTGTAGGTGGTGCGACACCGAGCGTAGAACATGGCGGGGTAAATTTGCCACGCGATCGAGACTATTGATCCGCCTCTTGGTGTGTGTGCACGGTTGGGCGGCAGACTGCCTCTGACGGCGGGCGAAAGGAACCGGCATGGCTCCCAGGACGGTGCTTACCGAACGACAGAGGCGCTTGGGGAGTGAACTGCGACGGATCCGAACCTCGGCAGGCATGTCCGCCGAGTACGCGGCAGGGCTGCTGGGCGTGGACCGGGGCAAGATCTCCAACATGGAGTCGGGCTCGCGTTCGATCAGTGCCGACCGGCTGCGCACGTTGGTATGCAACTGCGAGTGCACCGACGAGCGGTACATCGAGGCGTTGATCGAGATGGCACAGCCGGACGTCAAGGGCTGGTGGGACCGCTACCGGGGGACATTGCCCCAAGGCCTCCTGGACATCGCCGAGTTGGAGGCTTCCGCGATCGGGATGCGAGTGGCGAACACCGTGCACATCCCCGGACTGCTCCAGACGCCCGACCACGCCCTCGCGGTCTTCCGGGTAGCCGTGCCCACGCTCCCGGACCACGAAGTCGGGCTCCGACTCGCCCACCGCGCGGAACGGCAACAGGTCCTCGTCCAAGACGATCCGCCCACGTACCGAGCCGTCATTCACGAAGCGGCACTTCGGATGCAGTTCGGCGGCAGGGCAATCGCGCGGGCCCAACTGGAACACCTGATCGGCATGTCCGAGCGACCGAACGTCACACTGCTGGTCCTCCCCCTACGAAGCAGGAGCCTTCCCAGGCGCAGGCCAAAGCGTCCTTTATGCCGAGGGTCCGGTACCGCTGCTCGATACCGTCCAGATCGACAGCTCACATGGGCCGGCCTTCATGTGGGCCGAGACCCAACTCGCAAAATACCGAGTACAACTGAAGTGGCTGGAAGACCTGGCCCTGCCTGCCGACCGGTCCCGCGATTTCATCCACGAGATCGCACACCACTCGTAAGGAGACCAACGATGCCCACCATCACGTGGGAAGACCCCTTCTGCGCCGAGGGCAACTCGTGCTTCCGGCTCGGCACCGATGCGGACGGCAACGGCTACATCGCCGTCGCCGGACACGAAGACGAATACGTCACCGACACCATGGACGCCCTCCGCACCCTCATCCGCGACATCAAAGCCGGCAAAGCCGACCACCTGCTGTAGTTCACAAGTAACCGGTGGCGCGCACGCACAAAGCGCGCCCCCCAAAGTGGGAGGCGCGCTTCGGCGAAGGGGCTGCGGGGTCAGAAGACGAAGACCCCCCGGGCGACCTTGCCCGCCTCCGCGTCCTCGACCGCGTGGTGGAAGTCGTCCAGGGCGTAGGTCTGGGTGACCAGTTCGTCGAGCCGCAGGGCGCCGGTCTTGTACAGGTCCGCGTAGCGCGCGATGTCGTACTGCGGGCGCGAGGAGCCGTAGCGGCAGCCCATGATCGACTTGTCCAGGAACATCGAGGACACGTGGAAGGACGCCTCGGCGTCCGACGGCGCGACGCCCAGGATGATCGCCTGGCCGGCCCGCCCGAGCATGTCGATCGCGTTGCGGATCACCCCGACGTGCCCGACGCACTCGAACGCGTGGTCCACGCCGCCCGGAACCAGCTCCTGGACCGCCTTGACCGAGTCCTCGACCGCGCGCGCGTCCACGAAGTCGGTCGCGCCGAACTCGCGCGCCACCGCCTCCTTCGCCGGGTTCGCGTCCACGGCCACGATCCGCACCGCGCCCGCGAGCTTCGCGCCCTGGATCACGTTGAGGCCGATGCCGCCCGTGCCGATCACCGCGACGGTGTCGCCGGGCTGTACCTTCGCCCGGTTCAGCACCGCACCCACGCCGGTCAGCACGCCGCAGCCGATCAGCGCGGCGGACGCGAGCGGGATGTCCTTGGGGATCTTGACCGCCTGGACACCCTTGACCACGATCTGCTCGGCGAACACCGACAGGCCCGCGAAGTTGTAGACCGGCTTGCCGCCACGCGTGAACGGCTGGTTGAGCTGGCCGAAGCTCTTGGCACACATGGTCGGCCGACCCCGGTCGCACTCACGGCACGCGCCGCACGAGGCCAGCGTGGACAGCGCCACGTGGTCGCCGGGCTTGACGTGCGTGACCAGCTCGCCGACCGCCTCCACGACGCCCGCGCCCTCGTGCCCGAGCACGACCGGGGGCGGGAAGGGGATGGTGCCGTTGATCACCGAGATGTCGCTGTGGCACAGACCGGCCGCACCGATCTTCACCAGGACCTCGTTGGCCCCGGGTGCGCGCACCTCGAGGTCATCGACGATCGAGGCTTCCTTGCCGTCGAAAAGAACGCCCTTCACCGGTTCCTCCTCCATCGGAAATGGGCTGACGAGCCGGGGCGCTCGACGGCTTACCGGCCGGACCGGCTCCGGAGCTTCAAGCGCGCACGCGTACCCGCGCGGCACTCTAGCCCGGAACTGATGAGCAGTCAGCCGGTTGTGACAGTCCTCTCGTCACACCGCGACACCGCCTCTGAGCAGCCCGTCGATCACACACGTGTCGCATCGACGTACGGTTCATCACCCGTGCCACAGCGGGCACTTCAGACACCGCGCGGCGCCCCCGCCGCGTCCAGGATCCGGTGCATGGCCTCGACCGGGAGAGCGGGATTGCGCGCCGCGTAAGGCCCGAGTTCGGCATCGTCCAAGAGCGCGAGCAGCCGATCCACCGGCACTGCCGGATGCCTGGCGAGCGCGGTTCGCACACACCGCTCCGGATCGGCGAGCAGCCCGAGCACCACATCCGCCGGCGCGTCCGGATCGCGCAGCACAAGCTCGCGCATGCCCGGATCCGGATCGCCCGCGAACCGTGCGAGCCCGTGGGTCGGGAAACCCGCGCGGTAGATCAGCCGACTCCGCCCGCAACCGCGGAAGTCCCGATACGCCCGTAACAGCAACTCCGGCCCGACGCCCGCCTGGTGACGACAGGTCAGCACCCGCACCCCGAGATCGGGATCCACCGCCAGGAGATCGCGCGACCTTGCCGAAAGCCCGGCCGAGCCCGCCGCGATCCGCCGCAGCCCGGGATGTGCCGAGCGCGCCCACTCGTCCGGCGTACCCGCGAGGGGACGTGGCGAGTACCAAGTCGCGAAGTCCAGGTCCTCCACCGCCGGCACCTCGTAGTGGATCGCCGCCCGCTGATCCTCCGTCAACTCCGATCGCATCGACACCCGGTAGCGCACGCGCGGATCGGGATCGCGCGCCAGGACCGCCACCAGATCGGCCGGGAGATGCGGATTTCCGGCGGCGTAGGGCCGGTAGTGCGGCGGCGCTTGACCCCGAACGATCCGCTCGGCGTCGGCGCGCGTGAGCGGGCGGCTGGAAATTGCCGATTCACTGCCTCGGTTGGTCGGCGCCCAGTCGATGTCGGTCACGCATCGTCGTACGTCGATCGCCGCCCTTCTGGCCCGCATGCGGACCCTGCGCTCACGGTCGACGGTCAGCGCCACCCGATCGGCGAAGGGCAGACTTTCCCACCACCCGCACGCCATCGACCGCAGCTCCGCCTCCGGCCGCCGTGCGAACGATCGGAAGATGTGCGACGGCATGCCGGAGGCCAGAAGCTCCTGCATCACGTCGTCCCGGCTCAACACCTGATCGCCGTAGCCGCTCTCCCACGTCATCACGTGCGAAAGAAACCGCGCGTACGCGTCGTCCGGCAGCGGACGCGGATCCCCGTCCGGATGGCGCACGCCACGGACCGTACAGGCAATCACCCTCCGGTCCGGATCGCCAACCAGACGCGCCCGCTGCGCCGGATCCACGTACGGATTGCCGGCCAACCCCACGCGCACCCTGCGGTCGGGATGCCCGACCATCGCCTCGATCACATCCTGCGGCAGGGCCGGCGCACCGGCGAGCCCGACGCGGGCGACCCGTCCCAGCTCACCGGTCAACGCCCGTGACAGGACCTCCCGCGGCGCCTCCGGATTCCCCAACACACCCTCGGCCCGCTCGTCGATCCCCGTCACGTGCCGCCCCCGCTCGGAATGTCCACGACACCCAGGATCCACGGCTTCACCGCGCCGGAAAGGCGGAACCCGTCGGCCACCACGGACCCGCCCGAGTCGGCTCGTCCGCCTCAAGCGGTGTGCGGCGTGAAGACGACGGTCGAGGTGTCCCCGTCCAAGGCGATGTTCAACGATGCGTCGAGCGCCTTCGCCAGGCGGGCGAGCAGCGGGAGGGTCGGTATCGTGCCGCCGAGTTCGATCTTGAAGATCTCCGGCTGCGTCATCTCCGCCCGCTTGCCGAGTTCACTCTGCGAGATGCCCAATGCGGTACGCCGCTCATAAACCGCCAAGCCGAGAACCGAGGCCATGCGGATCTCCACATGAATGGCCTGGGCCTCGGGCGATTCGGTGCCGCCGGCCACAAGCCGCCAGTCCCGGGTGAGCTTCCAGCGCGTATGGCTCATCAGAATTGTCCCTTCGCGCAAGGATCATCCCCATACACAAGTGTATGGCCGGGCATCCGGCGGCGGCCTCGGATGGTGCGCGGGCCAGGGAGCTGTCGACCCCTGCGGGTGGCACGCTGCACCCGAGCCCGGTGGGACGCATGGTGCCGATGTGGCGTGCCGGCGGGTGTACGGACGAATCGTGATCGGGGAAGGGAAATCGGTGCCCACAGGATATTGACGCCTCGTCCGACACTGATCACCCTGAGTGTGGCGGTCGTTCGCGAGGGGACGACGAGGCGCCCGGGAAGTGCCCTGGGTTTCCTCGACGAAGTGGGACCGTCATCGTTCCGGGCCTCGTCGCGGTGCCCGGAACGCATGCGGGCCCCGGGACAGGCAACCCTGTCCGGGGCCCGCACGCCCTCCGGTCTACGCGTGTTCGAGGCCCGCGCCCGGCCGACCCGAGTCCGGCCGACGCCGGCCGGCCGACCCGGCGACAGCCGAACCGTCCCGCGCTACTTGATCGCCACCGGGTTCACCGGCGTGCCGACGCCGCCCACGAAGGGTTCCGGCGAGGCCTCCAGGAAGAACTCGTACACGCCGTCCGCCGCGCAGTCCTCGGACAGCTCCTCCAGGTTCCAGTTCTGCCCCTGGAGCATCCCCATCTCCACCAGGTGCAGCGCGTGCACCGCCATGAAGCAGTCCTCGATCTCCGGCGGGAAGACCTCGAAGGTCACGGTGTCGTTGGCCACCGCCGCCACGTCGCGCGCGTGGAACCACTCGGGCGTGCGCACCGACAGGCCCGGGCCGTAGAAGTACATGTCCTTCTCGCCCGCGAAGTACTGCCGGATCTGCCCGGTGCGCACCAGCACGATGTCACCCGCGCGGACACGCACGTTGCCGAACTCCTCGGCCGCCTCCAGGTCCGCGGGGGTCACCGCGTACTCCGGCGGCAGGATGTCCAGGCCCTTGGCCCGCGCCACGTCGAGCAGCACCCCGCGCGAGACCAGCGTCTTGACGTTGTGGATGCCGAGCCTGCGCGCGCCCTCCTCCGCCGTGACCGTCTCCTTGGCCGAGTGGCCGTTGTACAGCCGGTCGTCGTAGGTCGCGTGGGTCAGCCCGTCCCAGTGCGTACCCGCCTGGATGCCCATCACCACCGAGTCGTCGCTGGTGGCCACCGTGCCGGGGCCGAAGACCTCGTGGTTGACCAGGAACGTGGTGCGCTTGGGGTTGTCCCGGCCCGGGATCATCCCGTTCTGGATGCCGTCCTCACGCAGTTCCACGGCCAGCGAGAAGCGCTTGCCGGTGCGTACGCAGCCCGCCGCGGCCCTGACCACGTCGTCCGTGATCAGGTTGATCGTCCCGATCTCGTCCTCCCGGCCCCATCGGCCCCAGTTGTTCACACGAGCGGCGAGTTCATGAAACTCGGGGGGCAGCGACATAGGGGAGCCTCCTCCAGGCGGTGGTGACACGTGCCGATGGGCACGAATACCGACAGGCGCACTCTCGGAATCCGACGACCGCGCTGTCAAGTGCGTGTGTGGTGCTGCGTCGTGCTGTGTGCTGCGGCACTCTATCCAGGAAAACTAACGGATCGTCAGATAATGTCGGGAGGGCGTTCTCACAGGCTGCGCACCTTGCGTCCGCAAGGCTGCCGGACCTGTGCGGGCGGTCGAAGCGGTCCAGACCGCGACGACCGCGGAGCGCGCCACGACCGACCCCACCTGGGCCTCGGCCCTCGACTTCCGGGGCCTACTGGCGAGGCCACCGACAAGGAGCGGACAACACATGGGTGACTTCCTCACGGGCAAGGTAATCGCGGTCACCGGCGCCGGCCGGGGCATCGGCCGGGCCGTCGCACTCGCCGCCGCCGCACACGGCGCCAAGGTGGTCGTGAACGACTACGGCGTCGCGATGGACGGCAGCGCGCCGACCAGCGAGGTCGCCGACGCCGTGGTGAAGGAGATCGAGGCGCTCGGCGGCGAGGCCGTCGCGGTCGCCGACTCCGTGGCCACGATGGAGGGCGGCGCCCGGATCGTGAACGCCGGCGTCGAGAAGTGGGGCCGGATCGACGGCGTCGTCACCGTCGCGGGCAACCTGCGTGAGCGCATGTTGTTCAACATGACCGAGGACGAGTGGGACAGCGTCATCGCCACCCACCTCAAGGGCACCTTCACCGTCGTGCAGGCCGCGTCCAAGGTGATGAAGACCCAGGGCTTCGGCTCGATCGTCGGCTTCACCTCCGGCGTGTACGCGCTCGGCTCGGTCGCCCAGGCGAACTACGCCGCGGCCAAGGGCGGCATCGTCTCGTTCGTGCGCTCCGCCGCGCTGGGCCTGAACAAGTACGGCGTCAACGCCAACTGCGTCGCGCCGGTGGCCCGGACCCGGATGTCCGAGGGCGTCCCGCAGACGCTCAAGGAGATCGGCGACCCCGAGGACGTCGCGGAGCTGGTGGTCTTCCTGCTCTCCGACCACGCCAAGAACATCACCGGTCAGGTGTACACGACCGCCGGCCCCAAGATCGCGCTGTGGGACCAGCCGCACGAGATCAAGACGATGTACGCGGCCGACCGCTGGACGGCCGAGGAGATCGCCGAGAAGCTGCCCACCCAGATCGGCCAGGACCCGATGCCGGTGCTCGCCCAGCTCAAGGAGTACGCGGCCGCCGCGGCCAAGAAGAAGGCCGCCGAGGCCGCGGCCGCCGCCGGCAACTGACCCAGCCCTCGGCAGGCGGTGCGCGCGGGGTTCGAGCCGCGAACGGCGAACCCCGCGCCGCTGTCCGTGCACCCCCCGCGAGATTGGACAGGCTGTGGATTTCCGGTACAGCGCCGAGGACGAGGAGTTCCGGGCCGAGGTCCGCGAGTGGCTCCGGGAGAACCTCTCCGGTGAGTTCGCCGCGGCCGTCGGTACCGGCGGTCCCGGCAGCGAGCACGAGCACTTCGAGATCCGCCGCGCCTGGGAGCTGCGCCTGGGCGAGGGCGGCTGGATCGGCCTGGACTGGCCCAGGCGATACGGGGGCCGCGAGGCGTCCTTGATGCAGCAGGTGATCTTCGGCGAGGAGTACGCCCGCGCCCAGGCGCCCGGCCGGGTCAACCACATGGGCGAGAACCTGCTCGGCCCCACCGTGCTCGCGTTCGGCACCGAGGAGCACAAGGCCCGCTTCCTGCCCGCCATCGCGCGTGGCGAGGAGTTGTGGTGTCAGGGCTACTCGGAGCCGGGCGCCGGCTCCGACCTGGCCAACCTGCGCACCACCGCGACCGTGGACCCCGAGTCCGGCGACTGGCTGATCACCGGCCAGAAGGTGTGGACCTCGCTCGCGCACGAGGCGAACTGGTGCTTCGTGCTGGCCCGCACCGATCCCGCGTCGCAGCGGCACAAGGGCATCACCTTCCTGCTCACGCCGATGGACCAGCCGGGCATCGAGATCCGCCCGATCGTCCAGTTGACCGGCACCAGCGAGTTCAACGAGGTGTTCTTCGACAACGCCCGCGCGCGGGCCGAGCACGTGGTCGGCGAGGTCGGCGCGGGCTGGGGCGTGGCCATGGGCCTGCTCGCGTTCGAGCGCGGGGTCTCCACGCTGGCCCAGCAGATCGGCTTCGAGATCGAGCTGGACAAGGTGGTCGCCGAGGCGAAGGCCAACGGCGCGATCGAGGACCCGGTCCTGCGCGACCGACTGCTGCAGAGCTGGATCGACCTCAAGGTGCTGCGCTGCAACGCGCTGCGCACGCTCGGCTCGCCCGATCCCGGCGCGGCCTCGGTGGCCAAGCTGGTGTGGGCCGGCTGGCATCAGCGGCTCGGCACGCTCGCGATGGACGTGGCCGGCGCCGAGTCCGGCCTGGCCGCCGAGGCACCGTACGAACTCTCGGCCGCGCAACGCCTGTTCCTGTTCACCAAGTCCGACACCATCTACGGCGGGTCGAACGAGGTGCAGCGCAACATCATCGCCGAGCGTGTCCTCGGCATGCCCCGTGAACCGCGAGGAGACGCCAAGTGAGCCCCACCCCCGCCCCCGCCTACGTCGAGGGCCACGGCCTGTTGGCCGGCAAGACCGTCCTGATCACCGCCGCCGCCGGCACCGGGATCGGCTTCGCCGCGGCCAAGCGCGCCGCGGAGGAGGGCGCCGTGATCGCGATCAGCGACAAGCACGAGCGCCGCCTCGGCGAGGCCGCCGACGAACTCGCCAAGCTGATCGGATCGCGCCCGCTCGCCGTCCCGTGCGACGTCACGGTCGAGGACGAGGTGCAGCACCTGATCGACACGGCCGCGCGCGAACTCGGCGGTATCGACGTGCTGATCAACAACGCCGGGCTCGGCGGCGAGGCCAACCTCGTCGACATGACCGACGCGCAGTGGGACCTGGTGATGAACGTGACGCTGAACGGCACGTTCCGCTGCACCCGGGCGGCGCTGCGGCACATGCGGCCGCGCGGCAAGGGTGTGATCGTCAACAACGCCTCGGTGCTCGGCTGGCGCGCGCAAAAGGGTCAGGCGCACTACGCCGCGGCCAAGGCCGGTGTGATGGCGCTGACCCGCTGCTCCGCCGTGGAGGCGGCCGAGTTCGGCGTACGGGTCAACGCGGTCGCGCCGAGCATCGCGATGCACGCGTTCCTGGCCAGGGCCTCGTCCGAGGAACTGCTCGACGAGTTGTCCTCGCGCGAGGCGTTCGGGCGCGCGGCCGAGCCGTGGGAGGTCGCGAACGTGATGGTCTTCCTCGCGTCGGACTACTCGTCGTACATGACCGGCGAGGTCGTCTCGGTGAGCTCGCAACGCGCCTGAGGACACCTCGCTCCGGCGCGCCGGACGGCACGTCACCCATCCCGGTGACGGCACCTCACGTCGGCGTGTGACGGCACGTCACCTCGTCGCGCGCGGCGACCCAGCACGCCGCGCGCGCCGACCGCCACGCCTGTGACGTGTCGTCAGGAACGGCGCCTGGGCCCGGGTATCAGTCCCCGCAGGGACCGGCCCGGGCTTTCGCGCGCGCCGGCCCGATCCGGCCCGCGGCTGCCGCGCGCCAGGAAGTCGAGGATGTCGGGAAGCAGTTCGCTGACCCGGTACGGCGGCCCCTCGGCATCGCCGCCGTCGGGGTCCGGGCGGTCCGCGTCGTCCGGCTCGCGTGCCGACCACTCGAACCCGCACCACGGGTGATCACGACCACATTGCGGGCAAGCTTTTCCGCTCATGTCCACCCACGATAGGTGGTCGATCGCGGACGCGCCGTAACTTTTCCGGACTTGTCCAGAACCGGTTCGTCGGTCGCGCCCCGGCCGTGCCCGGCGCGCACGCGGGAGCGAGACGGGGCCCACACATCTATTGCCGACCGCCACTCGAAATGAACCCAGGCCGGTGTTACTTTGATCTGACTATCCGTCAGGTTCTGTGCCGGCTGCCTCACCTGCACGTACACAGGTGAGGCTGCCGGCATGGGCGCGCCCCGAAAGGCGACCCGTGGACTTCGACTTCTCCCCCGACCAGACCGCGTTCAGCGAGACGGTCGAGCGGTTTCTCGACGCCAATCCCGACCCTGAAGTGTTCGATGTCACCCGGGAGAACATGGCCCAGGTCGTCGACACCCCCGCACGCCGCGCGTACATGCGCAAGATGGCCGACCAAGGCTGGCTCGGCATCACCTGGCCCGAGGAATGGGGCGGCCAGGACGGCGACGGGGTCTACGAATACCTGCTCAACGAAGCCCTCGCCGGGCGCGGTGGACCGCAGATCGGCAAGGGCGTCGGCATCATCGGCAAGACCCTGCTCGCGCACGGCAGCGACAAGCTCAAGGCCGAGTTCCTGCCGAAGATCCTCAACAACGAGGTCGAGTTCGCGGTCGGCTACAGCGAGCCCGAGGCGGGCTCCGACGCCGCCTCGATGAAGCTGCGCGCGGTCCGCGACGGCGCGGGCTGGCGGCTCAACGGCCAGAAGACCTGGACCACCTCGGCGCACTTCGCCGAGTGGTACTGGGTCGGCGCGCGCACCGACCCCGACGCGCCCAAGCACCACGGCATCACGCTGTTCCTGGTGCCGATGGACCACCCGGGCATCACCGTCCGGGGCATCTGGACGATGGGCGACGAGCGCACCAACGACGTCTTCTTCGACGACGTGTGGGTCTCCGACGAGTATGTGGTCGGCGAGTTGAACAAGGGCTTCCAGTACATCTCCCAGGCACTCGACCTGGAACGCTTCACGATGTTCTCGTTCGCCCCGATCCAGCAGCGCCTGAACGTGCTCACCGAGTACGTCAAGGAGGCCACCCGCGACGACGAGCCGCTGCGCGAGGACCCGATCGTGCGCAAGCAGTTGGCCACGCTGGTCACCGAGGCCGCCGTCGCGCGCCTGCTCGGACTGCGCGTGGTGGCCGCCGCGGCCGGTGGCGGAAAACCGCCCACCGTCGAGGCGTCCGGCTACAAGCTGTACGCCACCGAGTTGTCCAAGCGGCTCGCGAACGCGTCGATGGACATCGCCTCGCCGGGCACCCAGTTGCGGGTGGGCACCGAGGACGCGCCGATGACCGGTCGCGCCGACTCGACCTACCGCTACACCGTGCTCGACACCATCGGCGGCGGCACCTCCGAGGTGCAGAAGAACATCATCGCCCGCCGCGGTCTCGGCCTTCCCAAGAACTTCTGACGGGGCCGCGGTCATGTCCGGAGAGTTCCTGGAAGGCGTCACGGTGCTGGATCTCGCGAGCGTGGGCCCCGCCGCCCGCGCCTCGCGCTGGTTGGCCGACTACGGGGCCGAGGTGATCAAGGTCGGCCCGGTCCCGGCCAAGAGCGGCGTGCAGATCGCGCCGCCCTACTACTCGTACAGCGCGCATCGGCGGATGAAGCGCGTGCTGGTCGACATGAAGGCACCCGAGGGCCGCGAGGCGTTCCTGACCCTGGTCGAGAGCGCCGACGTGGTGATCGAGAGCTTCCGCCCCGGTGTGGTGGACCGCCTGGGCATCGGCCCGGACGCGGCCGCGGCGCGCAACCCGCGGATCGTCTACTGCTCGACGTCCGGCTTCGGTCAGGCCGGCCCGCACGCGCAACAGGCCGGGCACGACCTGAACTACCTGGGCGTGGGCGGCTTCCTGCACATGTCCGGCCCCGGCGCGGACGGCGGTCCGCCGATCCCGGGCGCGACCGTGGCGGACAGCGCGGGCGGCGGCATGCACGCGGTGATCGCGATCATGGGCGCGTTGTTCCGCCGGCAGCGCACCGGCGAGGGCGCCCGGCTGGACGTCTCGGTGGCCGACGGCATGCTCGCGCTGATGGCGCTGGGCGTGGACGAATACCTGGCCACCGGCGTCGAACCCGAGCCCAGGCACGGCATCCTGACCGGCCGCTACGCGTGCTACGACACCTACCGCGCGCGAGACGGCAAGTGGCTCGCGGTGGCCGCGATCGAGGGTCGCTTCTGGGCGAACCTGTGCCGGCTGACCGGGCTGGACAAATGGGCCCCGCGCCAGCTCGACGACGACGCGCAGGACGCGATCCGGGCCGACCTGGCGGCGGCCTTCGCCGGCCGCGACCGGGACGACTGGGTGGCCGAGCTGGCCCCCGCCGACACCTGCGTGTCCGCGGTGCTGTCGGTACCGGAACTGCTGGAGGACCCGCAGTACCTGGCGCGCGAGGCGTTCACCACCGCCAAGCACCCGGTCCAGGGCGAGTTCCGCCAGGTGGGCCCGGTACTGGCCGGCCAGCAGGCACCCGCGGACCCGTACCCGGTCCGGGAATCGGGGATCACCGACACCGACGAGCTGCTCGCCTCGGCCGGGCTGAGCCCGGACCGCATCGCCGAGCTTCGCGCTTCAGGAGTGGTCGCATGACGGCACAAGACACCGCGCTGCCCGAGGACGTGGCGGCGCTCATCGGCAAGGTCCAGTACGAGAAGCGGGGTGACTTCCCCGCCGAGCGCGGCTACATCTGGACCTCGTGCGCGTCCGTGCAGAACGGCAACCCGCTGTTCTGGGACGAGGCGGTCGCGAAGGAGTTGACCGGGGGCCCGATCGCCCCGCTCAGCCTGCTGTCCGCGTGGGCCCGCCCGCACTACTGGGCGCCCGGCGCGGAGGGCGAGCAGCTCTCCCTCCAGGTGCACTTCGACCTCAAGATCCGCTTCGAACTGCCCGAGGCGATCATGACCGACAACACCAACGTCTTCTACGAACCGGTACGCCTGGGCGACATCGTGACGTCGCATCAGGTACTCCGCTCGGTCAGTCCGGAGAAGCGCACCAAGCTCGGGATCGGCCGCTTCTGGGTGATCGACGTCGAGTACCACAACCAGGACGGCGCCCTGCTCGGCACCGAGTCCTACACCGGCTACGGCTACCGGCGGGAGGCCACCGGATGAGCGACCTGACCCTGGACCAGTTGGCCAAGGGCGACGCGCTGCCCACGTTCGGCGTCGACGTCACCGCGACCACGGTCATCCTGGGCGCGCTGGCCAGCCGCGACTGGCGGCCGATGCACCACGACTACAAGTTCGCGGTGGAGCGCCAGGGCGTGCAGGACATCTTCCTGAACACCCCGAACCAGGCCGCCTGGTTCGAGCGCTACCTCAACGACTGGACCGGCCCCAAGGGCCGGATCGGCCGGATGGTGTTCCGGATGACCAAGCCGGTCTTCCCCGGCGACCACATGCTGCTCACCGGCACGGTGGACGACGTCTCGGTGGACGAGGCCGGCTGCGGCTGGGTCCGCGCCGAGATCTCGCTGACCGTGGACGGCGCGGCCCGCACCACGGCCACCGCGCGAATCGCGTTGCCCACCACCCCCGACGACAACCCGTGGGACCGGCGCGGCGAGCGCTGGAAGCCCTAGAGGAGACGCGCGATGGACCTCGATTTCACCCAGGAACAGGACATCCTCCGGGAGACCGTGCGTGGCCTGACGGCCCGTCACGCCGACCTCTCCGTCGTTCGCGAGTTGGAGAACGACCCGGTCGGGTACCCCAAGGACTTCTGGAAGAAGCTCGGCGAGTCCGGCCTGACCGGCCTGACCCTCCCCGAGAAGTGGGGCGGGTCGGAGATGACCACGCTCGACGCGGCCGTGGTCTACGAGGAGTTCGGGCGTTCGCTGGCGCCGACTCCGCACTTCGTCAGCTCGGTCCTGGTCGGCGGCGTGCTCGCCGCGGCCGGGTCCGACGAGCAGCGGCAGAAGTATCTGCCGGGCATCGCGGCCGGCACCACCATCGCGAGCGTCGCGTGGCTGGAGCCGGACCGCGGCTACGGCGGCAAGGGCGTGGCGCTGGCGGCCCGCGCGGACGGCGACGGCCACGTGTTGTCCGGTACGAAGCGGCACGTCGCGTACGCGTCGTCGGCCGACGTGCTGCTCGTGCTCGCCCGGACCGGCACCGCGGGCACCCCGGGCGACCCCGCCCAGGGCGTGTCGCTCTTCCTGGTCGACCCGAAGGCGGCCGGGGTCACCCTGACCCAGCAGACCACGATCGCCTCGGACACCCAGTATCGGGTCGAACTGGCGGACGTACGCGGCGAGTTGGTCGGCTCGGCCGGAGCCGGCTGGCCGGTCTGGTCGGACGTGCTGCACGACGGCCTGATCCTGCTCGCGGCCCAGGCCGTCGGCGGCGCCAAGCGCGCGCTGGAGATCACCGTCGAATACGCCAAGCACCGCAAGCAGTTCGACAAGCCGCTCGGCGCGTTCCAGGCCATCGCGCACAACCTGGCGGACGCCTCGACCGCCGTGGACGGCGCCGAGACCCTGGTCTGGGAGGCCGCCTGGTCCCGGGACAAGGGCCGCGACACCGCGCGCCTGGCCCCGATGGCCAAGCTGTTCGCCGCCCGCACCTATCGCGAGGTCACCGACCTGGCGGTACACGTACACGGCGGCATGGGCTTCACCCTGGAATGCGACGTACAGCTCTACTTCCGCCGCGCCAAGTCCCTCCAGCTCAACTGGTGGGACGACCGCTACCTGGAAGACCTGATCGCGGCGGACGTCCTCGACAAGGGCTGACCCCCGCACCCGCGACACCCCACGAAGGCGGCTCCGACTCCGGTCGGAGCCGCCTTCGTGGCGCGTGGGGTACGGCCGGGTCGGGGAGTGATCGTCGTCTCGGGTGGCGACTCGGCCGCTCTCCTTCGGTCACCCGAAAGTGGGGTTTCGGGGCATTCGTCCGAGCATCTCGGCACATCGTCGTCACCCTGACGCCATGGGCAACTCTCGGTTCGCGGCGCGGTGTCTGCTGGTGGCGTGTGGATGCCTGCCGGTCCTGGCCGCCGCCGGCGACGCGTTCGCCGACCACCGCACCGACGACCGCGTCGCCGTGAACGTGGAGACCCGCCCCGACCCGGCCGCAACGGGCCGACCGGCCGAGCCCGCGGCCGCACGTACGGAAGTGCACGCCGGCCGCGTACACGTCGTGCATCAACCCGGCGTGCTGACCGCCGTCCGGATCGGCGACGACGTCTCGGTGACCGTGCGTCCCGGGTGCGGCTGCACGGCCGGGCCCACCACGACACCCCCCGCCACCCCGCCGCACCGCCCGCCCGCGACCGAGCCGACCGTACCGCCCACCCGCGAGCCGGCATCGCCCGCGCCACCGGCCGGCGCCGCGAGCGGGCAGGCCGCCGGCCCGCCTCCCGGGACCCGGCCGCCGCCCGCCGCGCCCGTACGTCGCCCGTACGCCCCCGCCGCGGTGGACGCGTGGCCCGAACCGCCGGGCACAGCCGCGCCCATCGACGAACCACCGTCCATCCGGCGGCCGTTGCGCACCACCGCCGTGCCGCCCGAGGACGAGGCGTCACCCCCGGGATTCACCGACGGGATCGCGCCGGTCCTGGTGGTGTCGATCATTCCCGCCGCGCTGGCGGCGCTGCTTCCGAACCCGGCCCGACGAGGAGTGCGGACGTGACCATCTGGATCCTCGGCGCCCTCATCGGCGCCGGCATCGCCGCGGCTGCCGTCATCGTGATGAGCCGCACCGAACGCGCCAAGGACAGCGGCTTCGACGGCCAACTGCTGTCCTTCTGCGGCGGAGCCGTGCTGTCCCCGTTCGTGCTGCTGACCAGCTTCCAGATCGTCGGAGCGTGGGAACTCCAGTCCACGGTTCGCCAACACGCGAGCGACGAGGCGCGCGTGCTGACCAAGACCTACGCGGCGTCCGGCCAACTCCCGCCACCCGACCGCGACTTCGTCCGCGCCGGCCTGCGCGACTACACCCGCACGGTGATCGACAAGGAGTGGTCGGCGATGGCCGACAAGCACGAAACCCCGCTCGCGTGGCGCCAACTCGACTGGATCGCGGCCCGCGTCGGCACCGTCTCGGAGACGGCGCACGATCGGGCCGTCGACACCCAGGCGGCCGTGGCCGACCTGTACGTCAAGCGCCACGTCCGACTCGCCGACCCGGCCTCCACGACACCGATCGTGCTACCGGTGGCCATGATCGTCGCCGGCATCTTCGCCATCGTCTTCCCGGCGCTCGTCGTCCCGACCGCGGACCGCCGCCACATCATCGCCCTCTCCTTCGTGGGCACGATCGTCGCCTTCGGAATCCTGCTCGTCCTCCAACTGCGAAACCCCTACACCGACCCCCTCGCCGTACACCCGACCTCCTTCCGCGCCGCCCTCACCCGCTACGCCCAACTGGGCTGACGAGGGCACCCCAACGCCCCTGCCGCCCGCATCCACCTCCACCTCCACCTCTACCGACGCTCGCCCAACACCCGCTCGAACACCCGGCGGGTCGAGTCGTCCCGATCCGGGATCGCGAACACGACCCGTTCGAAGACCCCCCGCGAACCCGCCGCGCAAGTGCACCGCGAACGCCGCCGCAACCTCCGCAGGCTCGTTGCCGAACACACCGCACCCCCACGCACCCAGCACGAGCCGGGAGTCACCGTGATGGGCCGCGACGGCGAGCACACCACGGGCCCGGGTCGCAAGCACACCCGCGGTCCTGCCGGCCGCGCTCGGCCGCTCCCGCTCGATCGCCCCCGATTCGGCGCGGCCGACGTCAGGAACGCCACGCGCAAGGGCACCGGCAACCACGAACCATCGTCCCGGCGAAACACCGGAACCCCCGGCGTATAGACGACCCGATCGCTGTAGAACAGGTCGCGATCGTCCCGGTGCGCCTCGTAGAACTCGGGACACCGGATCAACGCGTCGTACAGGCCACTCGACCGAGCCAGGCTCTCCTCCTGCGCCTGCGCCCCACGCGCCACTCCTCCACCCGGATTCCGCGCCGACGCGAAGTTCAGCGCCGCGACCGGTCCGCCCCCGCCCAGCCTCTCCACGGCCTCCAGCGTGGTCTCCCGCACCACCTCGATCCGGGTATCCCCCGAGCCCTCGGGAAAGCCCAGGCCACGAAGCTCCTCGGGACCGAAGAGCCGAACCCCCCGACCCAGCTCACCGAGCCCGGCCGAAAGCTCCACCCGCCCTCCGCCGTACGCGTACCAGCCCTGATCCAAGGCCGCCCGCGTCTCCCGCCACCTGTCCATCAACGCCGCACGCACCGCTAACCGACCCCCACCCGTTCCGGCCCACCGGCTCTACTCCCGAACGGCACCCGCCTGCCCGACTGCGTCGACACAGCCCGCGAACCGCGCGCACTGCTCCGAATCCCGCGCACCTCGCGACGAGCATGTCGGTCCCGTCGGCGCCCGACGGTCACGGGTCGACGTACACGGACACCCACAGGCGCGGGTGCGCCTCGGGAAATGTGCCGGGCCGCGCGGATCGTCGCCTGTCGCGGCGTTGGACCGCATGGGACGGGATGCCGGGGACACGCCGCCGCCTGGGAGCCTGGGACAAGGCTCTCGGGGAAGGACGGCGGCACGCTTCGCTCCCGCCATCCGTCGCCGGTCCCGAAGCAGGACGCCTGCTCGGGCCTCGGGTGACGGCTTCGGACCATGCCTGTTGGTGCACTCCCGCACGCCCGATGCGACTTCGGGGGGATTTCAGGGCGGGACTCCCGTACGATCCGGCCCACTTGGGTGCAGTCGATCATGGAGGCATGACGACGACAACGGGGGCCGCGCTGTCCGACGCGGAAGTGGCGGCGCCTTCGGGCCGGATCCGGCTGGCGGCGCACGCGGTGGCCTGGTGTGTGGTGCCGTCCGGAATCTGGCGGATCGCCATGGGGCTCGGGGTCCCGGTCGGATTCGACCAGGACGTGTTGCGCGACGTCTATGACGTCCCGGGCTGGGGCACGGCGTACACCATCGGACTCAGCGTGCTGGTCGAGCTCGCGGCCTTCGCGACGCTGGGGCTGGTGCGGCCGTGGGGGCGCCGGGTGCCCGGTTGGGTGCCGGTGTTCGGGAACCGGGCCACCAACCCGCGAGTGGTCACGATGGTGGCCGCCGGCGGAGCCGCGGTGGTCGCACTCGTGATGCTGAGCCAGCTCGCCCTGCTCGGGTCCGGTGTGCACGAGGCAAGCGAGGTCCAGGGGGCTGCGGCGGCCGTGATGATCGCGTGCTACCTGCCGCTCCTGGCCTGGGCGCCGCTGCTGGCCGTGGTCACCCGGGACTTCCACCGCCGGCACCGGCCCGGCGTACCGCGTTGAGCCGGCCCGCGCGCACCTGACCGGGCGGGAGGGCATCGGCTCCCGGCGACGGCCCCGGAGTCCCCTCGTGCGCAGCGCCGACCACCTCGACACCGGCGGCTCCGCGCCCCGCGTCCGCTGCGACCCCCACGCCGCCGTCCCCTACTCGGCTCGCCCGTACCGCAGCAGCGCCACCCCGTTGCCGAAGGTTCGGGACTCCACGAGGCGAAGCGCGGTCCGGGTGTTCGTCGCCCCGAACATCGGCTTCCCGCGCCCGATCAGCATCGGATGCACGTAGACCGCGTACTCGTCGATCAAATCCAGTCGCCGGAACGTAGCCGCCAGATCCGCGCCACTGAGCGCCAGGTCGCCGCCCGGCTCCGCCTTGATCGCCATGATCTCCTCGGCCACCACCTCGCGCTTGATCGTGGTGTTCCAGTCGGCCTGCTCCAGCGTCCTGGAGAACACGACCTTGGGCATGTCCCGCCAGATGCCGGCGAACTCGACCATGGTCTCCGAACTGGCCGGATCGGCATCGGCCGTCGGCCAGAACCCCGCCATGAGTTCGTGGGTGACCCGTCCGCTCCAGAAGCCGCCCATGGTCTTGAGCAGGTTGTTGAAGTACCCGTGCAATTCCTCGTCGACCTGATGCCAGTCGATCTCCCGATTCGGCCCCTCGATGAAGCCGTCGAGGGAGATCGACGAGGTGTAGATGATCTTCCGCATGGCACGCACCTCATCGAACTCGTTCGCGACCGGCACTCGGGACGGTGTCCCGGTGTTCCTTCGCGTCGAGAGTCCCCACGGACGTTGCCACTCATGCCGCCACCGTCACCGGCACCACCACCGGCACCGGCACCGGCAGCGGGCCCGGGCCCGGGCTGCCACCCCCCGACCATCGACCACCCGACCGAACCGGGCACAGGATGTCGGGTCCGGCATGCGCGAGGCTTTCTAACGTGGTCGGTGCAAGGGAAGGAGTCCACAGTGCTGGAGCGCCTGAATCAGGCCCTGGATCACATCGAGTCGCGGCTCGACCGGGAGATCGACATCGCCGAGTCGGCACGCGTCGCGACGACGTCGGAGTACCACTTCCGGCGGATGTTCTCCGCGTTGGCCGGGATGCCGCTGTCGGAGTACATCCGGCGCCGCCGGCTCACGCTGGCGGCCGCCGAGGTGCTCGCCGGCGAGCGAACGCTGCTGGAGGTCGCGGTACGCCACGGCTACTCCTCGGGCGAGGCGTTCGCCCGGGCGTTCCGCGCGATGCACGGTGTGGGTCCCGGCGAGGCCCGCCGTACCGGTGCGGTGTTGAGCTCGCAGCCGCGGATGTCCTTCCGTCTCGTCATCGAGGGGAGTGGCAGCATGCGATACCGCATCGTCCACAAGGACGCGTTTCACGTGGTCGGCAGGAAGGCCCGCGTCCCGCTCGTCCACGTCGGGGTGAACCCGGCGATCGCCGAGTTCGTCCGAGGCATCGACCGGGAGACGATCCGGCGGATCACGGATCTGTCCGACCAGGAGCCGGAAGGGCTCCTCGCGGTCACCGACGACCTCGCGCCCGACCGCGCCGAGGGAACCGAACTCGACTACTACCACGGGGTGGTGACGCACTCTCAGGTTCCGGAAGACCTGGACGCCCTCGCCGTTCCGGCCGGGATGTGGGCGGTCTTCGAACACTCCGGCCAATTCCCGGAATCGCTCCAGTTCCTGTGGCGCGAGGTGTTCACCGAATGGTTCCCGTCCAACCCGTACCGCACCAGGCCGGGTCCGGAAATCCTCCGCGCCCTCCCCTCCTCCGACGGCACCCGTGCCGACGCGACCCTATGGATCCCCGTGGAGCCCGCCGCGACCTGACCCAAGTCCCGTCCTGGCCCGAGTCCCGTCCCGATCCGAGACGTGTCCCGATCCGAGTTCGGAAGAAGTGTCAAAAGTAGCCTCCGCAGGGCGCTCCCGAGGTCCGGACCGCAGCACTCCCAGCACTCGATGTCACCAGCCTCGGAAGCCGGTTGCCCGAGACGCCAGTCACCGTCCACGCTCCGGACGACGCAGAGCCCCTCCACGTCGATCACCCGGTCGACGCGCAGGGGCTCGCCGTCGTCGGTGACGGCACGTCAGACGCCGTAGCCGCCGTCCACGTCCAGTTTCTGGCCGCTGATGAAGCCCGCCCGGTCGGAGGCCAGGAAACAGACCGCCTCGGCGATGTCCCGGGCCACCCCGAACCGCCGCAGCGGGATGTTGCCGCGCGCGACGTCCAACGCGCGCTCGTCGAGGTCGCCGCTGTCGATCAGCCGCGCCGCCATGCCGTCGGTGAGCATCCCGGGGCCGACGCTGTTCGCGCGCACCCCGAACCGGCCCTCCTCGGCGGCGATGCCGCGCACGATCGCCTCGACCGCGCTCTTGGTGCACGACGACAGGCCGTCCCGGACCGGGAACCGGCTCGTGGCGGCGGTGGTGACCGCGACCAGGCTGCCGTTGCCGGCGGCGCGCAGGTACGGCAGCGAGGGGTGGACCAGGTTGAAGAACGCGGCGGCGTCGCCGTCGAGTTGCTCGCGATACTGCGCGGGTGTAACCCGACTCAGGTGCAACATCGGTACGTGCGGGCCGGCCGCGTACACAACCGTGTGCACACCGCCGAACTCCGCCGCGGCCTCCGCCACGAAGCGCGCCACGGCGTCCGCGTCGGTGAGATCGACCTGCCACGCGCGGGCCCGTCGGCCGTGCTCGGCGCGGGCCTCCTCGGCAACGGCCTCGGTCGCGGCGGCGCCGTTGCGATAGGTGACCGCCAGGTCCGCCCCGCGCTCGGCGAACATCCGACAGATCGCCGCTCCGATCCCGCCTCCGGCACCGACCACCACGGCCGCGCCGGCCCGCTTCCCGAAGTCGCGCTCCATGACTGGCTCCCTGCTGCACGCGAATCTGACGACCTGTCAGGAATATCCCCAGTCCGGGGAACTGTCAATGGATCCCGCGCCTGACCAGCCAAAACACCGGGGCCGATGGGCCGACGACCCACAAATTCCACAGCCTGACCTCCGCGCACCGCTCACCGCGCCAAGCCGATTCGGCCGCACCGCAACCCACGCCCGGCAGGCAGCACATGACGCCACCCAACCTGCCCGGCACACGAGACCACCCAGCCCGGCCGGCGCATGAGGCCAACCCAGCCCGGCCGGCGTTTGAGGCCAACCCAACCCGGCTGACACCCAACGCCAACCAACACCGACAAGCCAACCTCAGCCGGGCCGGCGCTTGAGGCCACTCAGCCCGGCCGGCGCATGAGGCCAACCCAGCCCGGCCGGCGCATGAGGCCAACCAACCTCGCCCCCCACCCCCGCGCCCACCGGCTAGAGCGTCCCGGCCAGCGCCTCTTCGTTCTCCTCCGCCCCACCAAATTGCGTCGCGTGCACCCACGCCCGCTTCAGATACAGGTGCACGTCCACCTCCCAGGTGAACCCCATCCCGCCATACACCTGCGTGGCGTCCTTCCCGTTCCGCGTCGCCGCGTCGTCCCCCATCACCTTCGCCGTGAGCACCGCGACCTCCGGATCACCCACCGCCGGATCATCCAGCGTCACGGCCGCCGCATACACCGCGGCCCGCGCGATCTCGGTCCGCACCAGCATCTCCGCGCACAGGTGCTTGACCGCCTGGAAGCCGCCGATCACCCGCCCGAACTGCTCCCGCTCCTTGGCATACTGCGTGGCCAACTCGGTGAGCCGCCCCGCGATCCCGAGCTGAAGCGCCGCCGTGAGCACCGCTCCGATTCGGCGCCACTGCTCCGCGACGAGAGCATCGGCCACCAACTCGCCCACCGGCAGCTCGTCCACCGAGGTCACCGGCGTGAACGGGTCCACCGGATGCGCGACCCGCTCACCGCGCACCTGCTTCGGGTCGACCAGCCGAATGCCATCCCCGGTGAGCACCAACAAACAGTCCAACGCGTCCAGATGCTCGACCAGCAACGGCCACGAATCACCCTCGATCAACCCGACCACCGCGTCCCCCGAGGCCGCGTCCGTCCCCAGGTCCCCGGGCAGCGAGGCCGCCAGATGCGTGGCCACCAGCGGCCCGGGCAACAACACCCGACCCGCCTCCTCGTACACCAGCGCGGCCTCGGCCACCCCCAGCCCGACGCCGCCCGCCTCCTCCGCGATCCGCAGCGAGAAGAAGCCGGTCTCGGCCAGTTCCCGCCACAGCGCGCGGTCCACCATCCCGGGCACCGGCGCGATGTCCACCAGCGTCCGCATGCGCTCCCGGTCGAACCGACCCTCGCAGAACTCCCGCACCCCGGACCGCAGATCGCGCTGGTCCTCACTCAGCTGGAAATCCATGTCCGATCACCGTTCCTTGCTCAGCCGAAAGTCCATGCCCGACCGTTCCGTGCCCAGCCGCAAATCCACGCCCCTGCCCAGCCGGAAACCCACGCCCGGCCGATCCACGCCCGGTCGCCCCTCCACGCTCAGTAGGCAACCCACGCCCGATCACCGTTCCTTCGGCAAACCGAGGATGCGCTCGCCCACGATGTTGCGCTGAATCTGCGACGTACCCGCCGCGATCGTGTACGACAGCGACGACAGCCGCTCGTCCATCAGCGTGCCGCCGGGCAGCCCCGCGACATCGTCCACGGCCAGGGCCGCCCGACCCAGCAGCCGGTGCGCCAGGTCGTACACCTTCTGCTTCGTCTCGGAGAACCGCAGCTTGAACACCGAACCGCCGACCCCGGGCACGCCGGAACGCTGCGCCTCGGACACGTTCCACTTGGTCAACGCCCACAGCGCCTCGAACTCCGCCGTCAGATGCCCGAGTTCGCGCCGCAAGGCGAGATCGTCCCAGGCGCTCGCCTGACGTCGCGTCACCTTCTTGGCCAGTGCCGCGAGTTCGCGCAACAGCCGTTGGCAGGCCACCACTTCGCTGACGAACGCGGTACCGCGCTCGAACGACAGGGTGACCATGGTGACCCGCCAGCCGTCGTTCTCCGCACCGACCCGGTTGGCCACCGGCACGCGTACGTCGTCGAAGAACACCTCGGCGAACTCCGACGTGCCCATCACCGTCTGCAGCGGACGGATGGTGATGCCCGGCGTATCCATCGGCACGATCAGCCAGGTGATCCCCTTGTGCTTCGGCGCGTCCGGGTCGGTACGTACCAACATCTCGCAGTAGTCGGCCACTTCGGCGTGCGAGGTCCAGATCTTCGAGCCGTTGACGACGTAGTCGTCGCCGTCCCGGACGGCCCGGGTACGCAGCGACGCCAGGTCGCTGCCCGCGCCCGGTTCGGAGAAGCCCTGGCACCACACCTCGTCGCCGCGCAGGATGCCCGGGAGGTAGCGGCGACGCTGTTCCTCGGTGCCCGCCGCGTCGATGGTCGGTCCCGCGTGCAGCAGGCCGACGAAGTTGGCGCCCACGTACGGCGCGCCCGCCCGCTCGGTCTCCTCCAGGAAGATCAGGTGTTCGGTCGGCGTGGCCCCCTTGCCGCCCGCCTCGACCGACCAGTGCAGGCCCGCGTAGCCGGCCTCGAACAACAACCGCTGCCAGGCGGTGTCATACGCCCGCCGCCCCGGCCAGTCGTTGCGATCGGGCTTGGCGGGCAGCAGCGGGATGGCCCGATCGAGCCACGCGCGCAGCTCCGCGCGAAATCTCTCCTCGGCCTCGGTATACCGGAGGTCCATCTCGACTCCCTGTCACGAACAGTCGGGCCGGCCCCAAGACCGGAAAACAAAAAACCGAAGCCCCCAGGCCCAGCCCGGACCCCTGAGCCTGAAACCCAAACCCTCAGCCCAAGCCCCAAGCCCCGAACCCCAGGCCCCAGACCCCGAGCCCAAACTCACGCCCCATACACAGGCGTCGGCGTCGGCGCCTCGTCGATCAACTTCGCCACCACCGGACCGAGCTCGGCCGGCTCCCAGCGCCGACCCGCGCTCGCCTCGGGACCGTGCTGCCAGCCGGTCGCCACCGAGACCTTGTCGCCCTCGACCTCGAACACCCGCCCGGTCACCTCGCGCGACTGCGCCGAGCCGAGCCAGACCACCAGCGGCGAGATGTTCGCCGGGTCGTAGAAGTCGAAGCTGCCGTCCTCGGGCTTGCGCACCATGTCCGGCATCGCTTCCTCGGTCATCCGGGTCCGCGCGGCGGGCGCGATCGCGTTGGCGGTCACCCCGTACCGGCCCATCTCCACCGCCGCGATCTGGGTCAGGCACGTGATGCCGGCCTTGGCCGCGGCGTAGTTGCCCTGCCCGACCGAGCCCATCAGACCCGCGCCGGACGTGGTGTTGATCAGCCGCGCGTCGATCGTGTCGCCCGCCTTGGCCCGCGCACGCCAGTACGCGCCGGCGTGCCGCATCACCGCGAAGTGGCCCTTGAGGTGCACCCGTACCACCGCGTCGAACTCGTCCTCGCCGAGCGAGACCAGCATCCGGTCGCGCAGGAAGCCCGCGTTGTTGACCACGACGTCCAGCCGGCCGAACGCGTCGATGGCGGTCTGTACCAGGCGCTCCGCGCCCGCCCAGTCCGCGACGTCGTCCGCGTTGATCACCGCCTTGCCGCCCAGCGCCTCGATGTCGGCCACGACCTGCTGGGCCGGCCCGAGCGAACGGCCGTCGCCCTGGCGCGAGGCGCCGATGTCGTTGACCACCACGTGCGCGCCCTCACGGGCGAACGCCAGCGCGTGCTCGCGCCCGATGCCGCCGCCGGCACCGGTGACGATGACGACGCGCCCCTCGCAGATCCCACTCATTCCAGGCCCCTCCGGTGTACTGACGACGTGTGCCGACGCGAGTCGGAAATACCTCGGAAGCGGCCCGCCGAGAATTCGACGAGCCGCCCCTTGCCGCTGAACCCAAAACCCGACCGAGCCCGACCGAGCCCTGCGAAGACTCGGGCCCGCCGAAGACTCGAGCCCGCCGAAAACCGACGAGATCCCGAGGAATCCCGGCGCGAACCCGACTCAGACCGCGGTCGCGGCCACCCGCCCCTTGTCGAAGTCGAGGTCGAGCATCCGGATCGCGTTGCCCCGGATGATCTTGTAGACCGTCTCCTCGCTCAGCCCGGCGAGGTGCTCCTCGGCGATCTTCTTGGTGTGCGGCCACGTGGAGTCGACGTGCGGGTAGTCGGTCTCGAACGTGACGTTGTCCTCGCCGATCACGTCGAGCGAGTTCACCCCGTGCCGGTCCCGGAAGAAGCAGGCGAACATGTTCCGCCGGAAGTAGTACGACGGCGCCTCGGGCAGCACCTCACCGGTGACGGCCCACGCGCGGTGCTCCAGCCAGACGTCGTCCATCCGCTCCAGCGCGTACGGGATCCAGCCCATCTGGCCCTCGGAGTAGGCCAGCTTGATCTTCGGGAACCGGGCCGGGATGCCCGCGAAGATGAAGTCGGCCATCGAGGCCATCGCGTTGTTGAAGCTCAGTGACGCCTGCACGGCCGCGGGGGCGTCGGGCGAGGCGGCGGGCATCGTCGAGGACGAGCCGATGTGCATGTTGATCGTCACGCCCAGGTCCGCGCAGACCTGGAAGAACGGGTCCCAGTAGCCGGTGTGGATGCTGGGCAGGCCCAGGAACGCCGGGATCTCGGAGAAGCACACGGCGGTGACGCCGCGCGCCCGGTTGCGCTCGACCTCCTCGACCGCGAGCCGCACGTCCCACAGCGGGATGATGATCAGCGGGATCAGCCGGCCGCCGGAGTCACCGCACCACTCCTCGACCATCCAGTCGTTGTAGGCGCGCACGCACGCGAGCGCGACCTCCTTGTCCGCGGCCTCCGAGAAGGTCTGGCCGCAAAAACGCGGGAAGGTCGGGAAGCACAGCGAGGCCTCGACATGGTTGACGTCCATGTCCTTGAGCCGCTCGGCCGGGTCGTACAGCCCGGGGCGCATCTCGGCGCGGGTGATGCCCTCCAGGGTCATCTCGTCGCGACTGAAGCCCACGGCGGCGATGTTGCGCTTGTACGGGAAGCGCAGGTCCTCGTAGAACCACCAGTCGGCCGGCGGCCCGTCGGGGTCGGTGGTGATCTTGTAGCTCGCCCCGGTGTACTCCAGCGTGCCGATGCCGGTGGTGACCGGCTTGGGGCCACGCTCGTGGTACTTCTTCGGCAACCAGCGCTCGAACAGATGTGCCGGCTCGATGACATGGTCATCCACGCTGATGATCTTCGGCAGTTCGCCGAAGGAGTTTCCGGACCGCGTGGCAGCCTGTCCGGGCTGGTTGGTGCTCATCGGCCCCTCCCGCTCACTGAAATCTGATGGACCGTCAGATTTAGCGTAATCTCTGGGCGGAGGGAACCACAAGCTGACTCAACGTCAGGAGAATCACGGATGGCCCTGCGCCTCGAAGAACTGATCGCCCCCGGGCACACCGCGTTGATCACCCAGGAATGCCAGAACGGAGTGATCGGCGCACACGCGGTGTTCCCCGCGCTGACCGCCCACACCGGGGAGCTGATTCCGGCCGTCGACCGACTCGCGAAGGCCGCCCGCAGCGCCCGACTCCCGGTCGTGCACTGCCTCGCGGTCCGCCGTCCGGACGGCCTGGGTGCCAACACCAACGCCCGGATGTTCGGCGCAGCGGCCAAGGCACCGGTCCTGTTGGAGCCGGGTACGACCGCCGCCGCGGTGGCCGACGGAATCACCGTCGAGCCCTCCGACCTGGTGCTTTCCCGTTATCACGGGCTCGGTCCGATGGCCGACACCGGATTGGCCGCAGTACTGCGGAACATGGGCGTGCGCACGATCGTGGGCGTCGGCGTCTCGCTCAACGTCGGCATGCTCAACTTCGCGATGGACGCGGTCAACGCCGGATTCCAGTTCGTCGTCCCGCGCGAGGCGGTGGCCGGATTCCCCCCCGAATACGCCGAGGCGGTGCTCGCGAACACCTTCAACGCGATTGCCACGATCACCACGGTGGACGCCGTACTCGCCGCCTGGAACTGAAACCTGATGCCCCGTCACCGTGTCGGTGACGGGGCATCAGACGAATCTTGGAACAGCTGATTCGGGGAACACCCGATCGGGCGAACGCCGATCCGGGGAAAGCCCGACCCGGAGCGGGCCCGATCACGGAGCGCCGGATCCAACGGCGAGCGATCGAGGGAATCCGTCCGGACGGCTACGGCTGACCGACCGTCAGCGACCGGGCGCCCAGGGCTTCTTGTCGTACTCCTCGCGAAGCTTGAACTTCAGCACCTTGCGCAGCGTCTCGTTCCGGGGCAGCGCGTCGACCAGTTCCAACTGCTCCGGGATCTTCTGCGTCATCAACCCGGCTTCGCGCAGGTATGCGACCATTTCGGCGAACTCCAGGTCGGCCTCACCCGGTTGCCGCTCGACCACGGCGCACACCCGCTCGCCGCGCTCGCGATCGACCAGACCGACGACTGCCGCGTCGGCGACCTTCGGGTGGGCGAACAGCAGGTCCTCGATCTCGCGGGCCGAGATGTTCTCACCCTTTCGGATGATCACGTCCTTGAGCCGACCGGTGAGCGAGAGGTGTCCGTCGGCCCGCAGCCTGCCCAGGTCGCCGGTACGGAAGTAGCCGTCCTCGTCGAACGCGTCGGCGGTCAGCGCGGGGTCGGTGTACCCCTTGAACACCATCGGCCCGCGCAGCCGGACCTCGCCCTCCTCGCCGGTCTCCGCGACGCTGCCGTCGGCCCGGGCGATCCGCACCCGGATCCCGGTGACCGGCTTGCCCTCGGTGTACGAACGCTGGTCCTCGGAGTCGTGCGGGCCACCCTGGGCGATCATCGGGACCTCGGTCATCCCGTACCCGTGGCACAGGATCGCCCGCATCTCGTCGCGGACCTCGGCGACCAGCTCCGGCGGCTTGGGCGCACCGCCGCCCGAGACGATCCGCAGCGTCGGGATGATCTTCTCGCCGGGCTGCTTGCGCTGTTCGTTCAGGAACGCGACGTAGAACGCGGTCGAGCCGCCGACCATGGTGACGCCGAGCCGCTTGTACACGGGCACCACGCCGGCCGGGTCGAAGTTCTCCACGATCACGGCCGGGAAGCCGGAGGCGAGCACCGTGACGATGTAGTCCGGGCCCGCGATGTGCGCGTACGGGAAGGCGATCGAGCCGACGTCGGACTGCGACATGTCGAGCGCGACGGCCAGGCCCTTGCCGCCCGCGAGCAGCGTGGAGTCGCTGTGCTGCACACCCTTGGGGTCGGATGTGGTGCCGGAGGTGTAGTAGAGCCAGCGCACCTCGTCCCCGTCGGTCGGCGCGGCAGGCAGCCCGGCCGGGTCGCCCTCGGGCAGTTCGTCGTACGCCACCAACACGGTCGGCGGCTGCGCCAGGTCCTTCGCGAGCGACTCGCCCATCGCCAGGAAGTCGAAGCCCTTCCAGCTACGCGGACACAGGAAGAACTCGGCGCCGGTCTGCCGCAGACAGAAGCCGACCTCCTTCTCCCGGTAGAACGGGATGATCGGGTTCTGCACCGCGCCCAGTCGAGCCAGCGCGAAGGAGACCACGACGGACTCGATCCGCGTGGTCAACTGCCAGGTCACGCGGGTACCGGCGGTGACACCGAGCGCGTGATAGCCCGCGGCCACGCGCTCCGCCCACGCCTTGAACTCACCGAAGGTGACCGTACGGTCCTCCGGGTCGAGCAACATGGGCACATCGGGAGTCGCCGCCGCGCGGCGCTCCACCAGCTCCCAGAGAGTGGTGGCGTCGTAGATCGGGTCAGACACGTGTCCTCCGCGCGGGAAGCCGGGGCCGGGGGTACGGTGCCCGGGCATGGCGGGGCCAGCGCCCGGGTGCTGAACCTGACGGTACGTCAGAAGCTTTGCGGGAAGAAAGACTTCGCGTGGTCACGCGCATCACAACCGAATCGTTCGCAACCTTGATCGAGTGCTGGCCAACCGGCCCGGGACTGCCTAACCTGGGGCGCTACCGCCTACCCCCGGGGGCAAAATGTCACCCTTCCGCCGGGAGCGCCCGTCGGTATGCCTGGGCCCGCTCGCGAACCTCCCCGAGGACGTCCCGACGCGGGTCGGCACCAGCCCCCCGGTCGCGATCCTGCGCCACGGCGACACGGTCCACGTCTTCGAGGACCGCTGCCCCCACGCCGGCGCGATCCTCTCCAGAGGCACCCTGACCAACGAAAGCCTCACCTGCCCGGCCCACCAAGCCACCTTCGAACTGGCCACCGGCCGCTCCACCGGCCAACTCCCCTGCCGCCCCCTCCACACCTACACCTCCTGGCTCCAAGACGGCCTCCTCTACCGCTCCCCCACGCCCCGCCCCACCCGCAAAGCCCAAAAATCCCCCTGCCCCAACCCCGCCCCGCTCGACTCCCCCTGACCCACCCCCGCCCCACCGAACCACGGCTCCCAAAACCACAGACGACAACGCGCACCACACGGCCGGCGACGAAAAGACGGCACGAACGACCGGCGGCAACGGACGGCGGGCGACGCGCGCCGAAACCCGAACGGCCCACCCCACTCAGCCCGGCCGGCGTTCGAGGCCACCCCGGCCCACCCGACGCCCAACGCCGGCCGAGCCACCCGGCCCGGCCCGGCCGCGTTCGGCGCCGACGACGGCGCGCTCAGGCCCCGGTCGGGTCCGCGGAAAAGGCGTCGCAGCCCTTGGCCCAGGCTCCGGAGAGGTCCGCCCCCGGTGGAAACCGGCCGGCCAGTTCCAACACGACCATGCCGTGGGCAAAGCCCCATACGGCGCGCGCGGCGTCGGCGTCGCCGCCCACGGCTCGCACCAGGGGTGCCGCCGCGCGAGCCTCCAGTCCCGCCGGCAGCGCGCCGCGATCCAGGGGCCGGCCGCTCATCAGTCGATACAGATCCGGATGGGCCAGCGCGTACGCGCGGTACGCCCCCGCCAGCGCAGCGATCCGCCCCTCACCCCGAACCACGTCGGCCACACCGCCCGCGCTCGCCGCTCCGGGCGACCCCGACCCACCGCCCGCCTCAACCCCGCCGACCACACCATCGCCCACACCGTCCGCCACCTCGACGGCCTCCAGCGCCTCCGCGAGTTCGGTCATGCCCTGGGCGATCAGTGCGTTCTCGACCGCGGACTTGTCCGGGAAGTGCTTGTACAACGACGGCGCCTTGATGCCGATCCGGTCCGCGATCCGCCGCATCGACACCGCATCCGGTCCCTCCGCCTCCAGGAGTTCCCGCGCGGCGACCACGATCTCGCGAGCCCTGGCGCTGAGGGGCGGTGACAACACGTCAGACATGCTTGCGGAATCCTTCCGGAGTGCGCAGTCCGTACCCGGCGGCACGGTCCATCGCGATGTGGGTGAGCCAGCCGAGGCCGGCGGTGAACAGCGGCGGCCAGACGACGGGTCCGACGGCGTACGCGACCAGCACGATCAGCGGGACCCAGGCCCGGTGCAGCGCGTTGTAGAACGGCACCGCGCGCGGCTGGAGCCGACCGGGCTGGTGCGTACCGTCGCGCGCCGCGTCCTTGATGCCGATGAACATGGTCAGGTCGGGCAGCACGAAGAAGAGCAGCGCCGCCGCCGAGGTGGCGAAGCCGTACTTCACGCTCTCGAACACCGCGAAAGCCGCCAGGAACAACGTCAGCGCGATCCACGCTCCGCGTCGGATCCGTCGAACCACGGCCGAGCCGCCGATTCCCGTGTGCGCGATGGTGCTCATGCCGCCGCCTCCGTTCGCCTGAGGCTAACAATGTTAGCCGTCTGCGTCCATCATCCGGCTAACACCGTTAGCCGTCAAGTCTCGGCGGCCTTTTCGTCCCATCGATCACGAACGCCACGCGCGCCCACCGGCTCCCGACCCGGGGACGAGCGCCACGAACACGACCGACATCACCAAAGCCGGCGCGAGCCCGATCACCAATCCGGCACTCGGCCCCTCGGCCGGCCCCACCGGCGCCCCGACCCGCAACACCCCCGTCGACTTCGACACCGACGACCCCAACACCGGCGGCTTGGGCGCAGGCGGCTTCGGCGGTTTGGTCGCCGGCGGCCGAGGCGGTCGCGGATTCGCCGGCTTCGTCGGCGGTTTGGTGACGCCCGCGACCCTCACCGCCGGCCCTCCGCCACCCCGAGCCCCCTCGAAACACTCACTCCCCGGCGCGTACCCGGCGCCCATCCGCCCGACCCGCACCTCGTACCCCGCCCCGCCCGACCCCCCGCCGGACCCGACCTCGACGGCCGCCCGCCCACCGGCCTCGGCGCCCGCCGTGCCGCAGGCCCCAACGGCCGGCACGCACACACATGCCACCAGCAGACACCGCACCGCGAACCGAGAGTCGGCCATGGCGCAAGGTTGGCTCCACCCAGCGGATCACCCCGAACGAACCCCCGAAAATCCCACATACGAGTGACCCGCCCCAGCCCAAGCCCAAGCCCCCGGACCCGAACCCGAACCCGACCAACCGGCGCATGAGGACGCCCTCCCCGCCCCCGAAGCCGGCGCCGCCCCTCACCCCGGCCACCCTGGCGCGTCACGTGACGCCCGCGACCCTCGCCCGCCTCAACCGCGGCCCGGAACCCGACGCAGGGTGATATCGGCTCCGACCACGAAGCCCTCCAACGGACCGCCCGCCACGCCCACGGGAACCCCGTACGCCGCCCGCGTCTCCAGCCCATAGGTGCCCCCGGCGACGTTCGGCGCACCGAGCACCGTCACGACACCGTCCCCGTCGGAGTCGTCGACGATGACATACGCACCGATACCCGCCCGCGCGTACGCCCGACGCTTGCGGTCCCGCTCACCGGCCGGACGCTCCGGACACACCACCTCGGCCACGAACACCACTCCGGACGCGAGTACGCCGATGCCGTCCGCGTCACCCACGCGGTCCACATCGTCGGGCGCCACGAACACGTCCGGCATGTAGAGCTCTCGACCGGAGACGACGGTGCCCGCCGTATACGCCGCCAACGGCCCGTTGGCCAGGTGCTCGGTCAGCGCGTCGCGCAGTCGGTTGGCGAGCACGGCGTGCCGCCGACCACCCATCGGCGAAAGCACGATGGAGCCGTCGATGATCTCGGCACGAAACCCCTCGGGGACGGTCATCGCCCGCCAGGTGCGCCAAAGGAACCGGTCGCGTTCGGCCATGATTCGTGTCACGCGCACATCGCGACAGTAGGCCCGCATCCGGCCGAGCCGCGCCCGCTTCCCACGCGCCCAACTCGATCGAGTGAGTCGGTGGGGCCGCACCAGTCGGCCCCACCGACCGGCCCGGACGAGCCGCCCGGCGAGCCGCCCCCGATCAGCGCAACTTCCGCGCCACCTCGGTGGCCCAATACGTCAGGATCGACGAGGCCCCCGCCCGCTTGACCGACGTCAGCGTCTCCAGCACCACCCGGTCCCGGTCGATCCAGCCGTTCGCCGCCGCCGCCTCGACCATCGCGTACTCGCCGCTGACCTGGTACGCCGCGACCGGCACGTGCACCTCGTCGGCGATCCGCCGGACGATGTCCAGGTAAGCCATCGCGGGCTTGACCATCACCAGGTCCGCGCCCTCGGCCACGTCCAACAGGACCTCGCGCACGGACTCCTCGGCGTTGGCCGGGTCCTGCTGGTAGGTCATCCGGTCGCCCTTGAGCGTGGATTCGACCGCCTCGCGGAACGGACCGTAGAAGCCCGACGCGTACTTCACGCTGTACGCCAGGATCGACACGTCCCGATACCCGGCGCCGTCCAACGCCCGCCGGATCACCCCGACCTGACCGTCCATCATGCCGCTGGGACCGACCATGTGTACGCCCGCGTCGGCCTGTACGACGGCCATCCGCGCGTACGCCTCCAGCGTCGCGTCGTTGTCCACCGAGCCGTCCGCCGCCAACACGCCGCAGTGCCCGTGGTCGGTGAACTCGTCCAGACACAGGTCGGACATCACCACCGCGTCGGCGCCCACCTCGGCCACCACGTCGCGGATGGCGACCTGGAGCACGCCCTCGGGGTCGAAGCCGGCCGAGCCGACCGCGTCCTTGACCGTCGGGATGCCGAACAACATCAGCCCGCCGACCCCCGCCGCGACCGCGTCGTGCGCGGCCTTGCGCAGCGAGTCGCGCGTGTGTTGCACAACGCCCGGCATCGACGAGATCGGCACCGGTTCGCGCACACCCTCGCGCACGAACAGCGGCAGGATCAGGTCGGCGGGATGCAGCCGGGTCTCCGCGACCAGGCGGCGCACCGCCGGGGACGTGCGCAACCGACGGGGGCGGTGCGCGGGAAACCCTGACGATGCGTCAGCCTGGTACGACATCGGAACTGGTCGGCCTTCCTCATGAGAGGTGTGCGGGCCACCCCACGAATCCTGAGCGCCACTCCACGAGTCCCGAGCGGTCACCCAAGAGTCCCGAGGGTCACCCCACGAGCCCGAGAGTCACCCCGCGAGCCCTGAGAGGCGCCCCCCGAATCCTGGGCGCCCCTCCACGTAATCTACTTCGCCTTCCGTCGCGACCCCGGCCGCCGTTCACTCGGACGGGTGACAGGGTCGCCCGCCTCCACCATGGCGGCCCGCCGCGCCGTGCCGAACTCCGCGAGCGCCTCGGCCAGCGCGGACACCGACGGCTCGGGAGCCATCACGTCCACGCGTAGACCGTGCTCCTCGGCGGTCTTCGCGGTCGCCGAGCCGATACACGCGATCACCGTCACCGCGTGCGGCTTGCCCGCGATGCCGACCAGGTTGCGCACCGTCGAGGACGACGTGAACAGGACCGCGTCGAAGCCGCCGCCCTTGATCGCCTCGCGGGTGTCCGCCGGCGGCGGCGCCGCGCGCACCGTGCGGTACGCGGTGACGTCGTCGACCTCCCAGCCCAGCTCGACCAGACCGGCCACCAGGGTCTCGGTGGCGATGTCGGCGCGCGGCAGGAACACCCGGTCGATCGGGTCGAAGACCGGGTCGTACGGCGGCCAGTCCTCCAGCAACCCGGCGGCGGACTGCTCGCCCGACGGCACCAGGTCCGGCTTGACGCCGAACTCGACCAGCGCCCGCGCGGTCGCCTCGCCCACGGCCGCGACCTTGATCCCGGCGAAGGCGCGCGCGTCCAGGCCGTAGTCCTCGAACCGCTCGCGCACCGCGCGCACGGCGTTGACCGACGTGAACGCGATCCACTCGTAGCGGCCGGTGACCAGGCCCTTGATCGCCCGCTCCATCTGCTGCGGCGTGCGCGGGGGCTCGACCGCGATGGTCGGCACCTCGTGCGGCACCGCGCCGTACGAGCGCAGTTGCTCGGACAGCGTGACCGCCTGCTCCTTGGTGCGCGGAACGAGCACCTTCCAGCCGAACAGGGGCTTGGTCTCGAACCACGACAGGGTGTCGCGCTGGGCGACCACGTCACCGACGACCACGACGGCCGGCAGCGTGATCTTCGCGGACCGCACGTCGGACGCCACCTGCGCGAGCGTGCTCACCAGGGTGCGCTGCTCGGTGGTGGTGCCGTTGACGGTGACCGCGACCGGCGTGGCCGGCTTGCGACCGCCGGCGACCAGTTCCTGCGCGATCTCGGCGATCGAGTCGAGCGCACCGCGCAGCACGAGCGTGCCGTCGACGGAGCCGACCGTGGCCCAGTCGATCGAGGCCTCGGCCATGTCGAGGACGCGAACGCCACCGCTGCCCTTGGCCGCGTGCAGCGGGATGCCCGCGTACGTGGGAACGGCCGTGCTGACCGGGACACCCGGGACGACCTCGAAGACGATCTTCGCCTTCGCGACCGCGGTGATCTCGTCCGTGACCGACTGGTCCACGCACGGGTCACCCGCCACGGCCCGGACGACCTGCCTGCCCGACCGCGCGGCGGCCACGACGACCTTGGCCCGGGCAACGGCCGACAGGAGTTCCCCGTCGTCGCCGGTCACCGGGTCGAGGACCTCGACGCCGCTCTTGCAGTGGAACAGGACCTGGCGCAGCGTCGCCTCGTCGGCGATCACCACATCGGCCTCGGCCAGCACCTCGATGGCCCGCAGTGTGAGCAGTCGCGGGTCGCCGGGACCGGCACCCACAAAGGTCACGATGCCGCTGGGCTTCTTCTTCGCTCTGGGGCTCAAGGGACGCGCTCCCCCATCAAACCGGAGGCCCCTCGGGCGAGCAGTTCGGCCGCGAGTTCGCGACCGATCTTCTGCGCCTCGTCGAGGGTTCCGGTGGCGGACAACCGTACGCTGTCGGTGCCGTCGACATTCGCGACTACGGCCCGCAGGTACAGCTCGGTGACCTGCTCGCCCTCGGCGACCTCACAGAGGGCGCCGACCGGAGCCGAACATCCGGCTTCCAACACGGCGAGCAGCGTGCGCTCGGCCAGTACGGCGGCTCGGGTGTCCGAGTCGTCCAAACCGGTGAGCAGTTCGACGAGGGCGACATCGTGAGTCGCGCACTCGACGGCCAATGCCCCTTGACCGGGGGCAGGCAGCATGTGGAGCGGATCGAAGGTCTCGGTGACCTCCTCCGCACGGCCCAGGCGGGCGAGACCGGCCTTGGCCAGGACGACGGCGTCGAGTTCGCCGGACGTCACGAAGCCGACCCGGGTGTCGACGTTGCCGCGGATCGGCACGATCTCGTGGCCGAGCCCGAGCAGCAGCAACTGCGCCGCGCGGCGCGGCGAACCGGTCCCGATCCGGGAGCCGGCCGGCAACTCGGCGAGCGCGAGCCCGTCCCGGGCCACCAGCGCGTCGCGCGGGTCGTACCGCGGCGGGACCGCCACCAGGGTGATGCCCTCGGGGTCGCCGGTCGGCAGGTCCTTGAGCGAGTGCACGACGAAGTCGACCTCGCCGGCCAGCAGCGCGTCGCGCAGCGCGTTGACGAAGACGCCGGTGCCGCCGATCTGCGTGAGCTGTTCCCGCGAGACGTCGCCCTGCGTGGTGATCTCCACGAGTTCGACGGCACGGCCGGTCAGGCGCGTGACGGCTGCGGCGACATGACCCGACTGGGCCATCGCCAATTTGCTGCGCCGGGTGCCCAGTCGCAACGGTGCTTCGGTCACGCCACACCTTCCACTGCGTCGGGGGCGTCCGCCCGGCGGACCACCTCGGGGGTGCCGGGGTCGAGATCGAACAACATCCGCAGCGCGTCCGCGTACGAAGAGCCGCCGGGCTCGCCGGCCAACTGCTTGACCCGCACCGTCGGCGCGTGCAGCAGCTTGTCCACCACGCGCCGCACGGTCTGCTCGACCTCGGCGCGCACCCGGTCGTCCATCTCCGGGACCCGGCCGCTGAGCCGGTCCAACTCGGCCCGGACCACGTCCGAGCCCATGCTGCGCAGCGCGACGACGGTCGGTGCGACCTGCTGGGCCTGCTGCGCGGTCGCGAACGCCGCGACCTCCTCGCAGACGATCTTGCGCACCAGGTCCACGTCGGCCTCGCCGGCCGTACCGGCGGAGACCTCGGCGAGCAGTTCCAGGTCGATCAGCACCACGCCGTCGAGGTCGCGCACACCCGAGTCGATGTCGCGCGGCAGCGCCAGGTCGATCAGCACGAGCGGCCGCTCGACCCCGCGCTCGCGACGCGCGGCCAGCACCGCCTCGATCTCGTCCCGGCCGATCACCAGACCGGCCGCGCCGGTACAGGAGACCACCAGGTCGACCGAGCCCAGCGCGTCGGGCAGCGCGGACATCGGCACCGCCCGGCCGGCCACCGACTCGGCCAGGTGCTCGGCCCGCTCGTAGGTGCGGTTGGCCACCACGATGTGTCCGACGCCCTCGCGGTGCAGCGTCTTCGCGGCCAGCGCGCTCATCGAGCCGGCGCCCACCACCAGCGCCCGGCAACCCTCGATCGGGCCCATCGACAGCTCGGCCTGGGCCAGCCCGACGGTCATCAGCGACCGGCCGGCCTGGTCGATGCCGGTCTCGGTGTGCGCCCGCTTGCCCACCCGCAGCGCCTGCTGGGTCAGCTCGTTGAGGACCCGACCGGCGGTGCCGTGGGTCTGCGCGAGCGCCAGCGCCGCCTTTATCTGACCGAGGATCTGGCCTTCGCCGACCACCATCGAGTCGAGTCCGCAGGCCACCGAGAACAGGTGCTGGACGGCGCGGTCCTCGTAGTGCACGTACAGGCACGGGGTCAGCTCGGACACCGGTACGCCGGTGTGCCGCGACAGCAGGTTGCCCAGTTCGGTGACCCCGCCGTGGAAGCGGTCCACGTCCGCGTAGACCTCGACCCGGTTGCAGGTCGACAACAGCACGGCCTCGCCGACCGGCTCGGCCGCGATCAGGTCGCGCAGCAGCGCCTCCTGGGCCTGCCCGGTGACCGAGACCCGTTCCAGGAGACTGACCTCGGCCGTCCGATGACTCAGACCGACCGCCAGGACACTCATGGTGTCTTCCTACCGTTGTTCGCCGTGTTCGCGGGCGCGACACCCACGCGACAGCCGGTCACGCGGGCATCACCTCGGGGAGGTCGCCGCGTTCCCCCGACTTCGAGGGTCGCGCCGGAACCGGTCCCGCGACGGGATCGAGACCGGACTTGCGCTGTTCGTGGAAGGCCAGGATCTGCAACTCGATGGACAGATCCACCTTGCGCACGTCCACGCCCTCGGGCACCGAGAGGACCGTGGGCGCGAAGTTCAAGATGCTGGTGATGCCGGCGGCGACCAGCCGATCGGCCACTTCCTGCGCGGCCGGCGCGGGCGTGGTGATCACGCCGATCGACACGTGGTCCTCGCGCACGATCTGCTCGAGGTCGTCCATGTGGCGCACCGCCATGCCCGCGATCCGCTGACCGGTGACCGCCCGATCGGCGTCCAGCAGCGCCGCGACCCGGAATCCCCGGGAGGCGAACCCGCCGTAGTTGGCGAGGGCGTGACCCAGGTTTCCTATGCCGATGATGGCGACCGGCCAGTCTTGGGTGAGCCCGAGTTCACGCGAGATTTGGTACACGAGATACTCGACGTCGTAACCGACCCCGCGGGTGCCGTAGGAGCCGAGATACGACAGGTCCTTGCGCAACTTCGCCGAATTCACCCCGGCGGCAGCGGCGAGTTCCTCGGACGAGACCGTGGGAACACCCCGCTCCGACAGCGCACTGAGCGCCCGGAGGTACAGCGGAAGCCGCGCCACCGTCGCCTCGGGGATGCCACGTCCCCGTTGCGCCGGTCGCTCGGTACGCCCTGTAGCCACGCTGCTCCTGTGGGTGGGACCTGGGATTTCGATTGCCAGGTTAGGCTTTTGTGAACGTACGCACAAAGTAGGTGTCCGATTTGCGCGCCTGTCGTGATGCTCGTCACGCCTTGGTTCCGAATCGGTGCGTGAACTCGATCACACGAGGTGACCCCCGTATGGTCCATGCGTAGCCGTGGTGTCCGATCGCGCACGCCCCCTCACCGTACGTGTCGGCGATATTTCCCTCCGCCGGCCCCCTCGCCGGCCCCTCGCGCGGCGTCCGCCACGTGGTCGGGCCGGCGGCCGGGGTCCGCTCAGCCGCCCAGTGCGCGACGCAGCCGCCGCTCGTCCACCCGCCAGAAGTCGTGCTGCCTGCCGTCCACCATGGTCACCGGGATCTGCTCCCAGTACTTGTGCCGCAGCTCCGCGTCCTGGGTGATGTCGACCTCCGTCCAGGTCACGCCCAGCTCCCCGGTCACCCGTTCGATGACGGCACGGGCGTCGTCACACAGGTGGCAACCGGGCTTGCTCAGCAGCGTCACGGTGCGGGTCGCGGCGTCGGTGCGGCGGCGGAAGAGATTCACGTCCTCGATTGTCACCCGCCGAGGGCGCCGGCCAGAAGGCCGCCCCGGGACCGGCCGGATCCGGTCCCGGCGGTACGCCGGAGGGGACCGGGCTTCATCCGGGCGGCGCGCCGCCGCAAGACAACCGCCACACACCCGCAATACGCGCCTACTACGCTCGGCTCCATGGTTCTCTTGCGCCGGCGATCGACGACCAAGAACACCAACGACAGTGCCGTGCGGGCGGGCGAGGCCGCCGCCGCGGCGGCACACGCGAGCGTCCCGCCACGCGCCCTCGGCGACGACGGCCTGCCGGCGCGGATCGGCGCCGCGTTCTTCGACCTCGACAACACCGTGATGCGCGGCGCGTCGATCTTCCACCTGGCCCGGGGCCTGTACGCGCGCCGGTTCTTCGGCACCCGCGACATCGCCCGGTTCGGCTGGCAGCAGGCCCGGTTCCGGCTCGGCGGCGAGCACATGGGGCACGTCGGCGACGCCCAGGAGATGGCGCTGTCGTTCGCGAAGGGCCACACCGTCGAGGAGATCCGGGTGATCGGCGAGGAGATCTTCGACGAGTGCATGTCGGACAAGATCTGGCCGGGCACCCGGGGACTGGCCCAGATGCACCTGGACGCGGGCCGCCAGGTGTGGCTGGTCACCGCCGCACCGATCGAGATCGCCACCACGATCGCCGGTCGACTGGGTCTGACCGGCGCGCTGGGCACCGTCTCCGAGACCCGGGACGGCGTGTACACCGGGCGCCTGGTCGGCGAACTGCTGCACGGCGAGGCCAAGGCGGAGGCCGTTCGCGCGCTCGCGCTGAGCGAGGGCCTGGACCTGACCGACTGCTCGGCCTACAGCGACTCGGCCAACGACATCCCGATGTTGACCCTGGTGGGCGATCCGTGCGCGGTCAATCCGGACGCCCGACTGCGCCGCCACGCCCGGGCGAACGGGTGGCGTGTGAAGGACTACCGCACCGGTCGCAAGGCCGCCCGGATCGGGCTGCCGGCCGCCGCCGGCGTGGGCGCGGTCGCGGGTGCGCTGGCCGCCGGCACCGCCGTTCGGCGCCGGGTGCCGGGCCGCGTCTGAGCGGTCCGCCCGAACACCCCCACACCCCCCGCGACCTGCGGCGAGGGGGTCGTTCCCGGCTGCCTCGGGGCACCCGATCGGCGGCGAGTTGTCCGCATATAGCACACCCGACCCGTGACAACCCGGCAAACACGCAAAGAGCACACAACAGCGGTCCATCCCGGTAGCTTCACAACGCCGATGGGCACACTTGGTATCCCTTCCTTTACTAAGCGTTATTCTCGATCGGCGCACGGCGGTATCCAAGTTCCCTACTATGGGTGATCGATTCCGCACCGAACGTAATTACCGCTGAAGCAACAGGGAGTCCCGTGCACCGAATCGTCCGGGTTGACGTGTCCGGGCTGGCGACACTGCGTGCGGCGGTGTGCGCGAGCTTTGCCCCCCCGTCCGTCGGCTTCGCCGCCACCGCCGGTTACGGCGCGGGGGTCTGCTACGCGACCCCGGCCGGACCCGTGGGCTTCGCCCTCGCGTCGCGCGCCGGCACCACCGAACCGACCCGTCCGACCCGAGGATCCGGGTACACCCGGGGACCGGGTCCGGACGGCGAGGCCCGCCGCATCATGGCCCTCGTCGAACTCGCCCAGGACGGCGACGGCGACGCATTCGCCCAGCTTTACGACAACTACTTCGACACCGTCTACCGGTACATCTACTACCGGGTCGGCGGCCGCGCCGTCGCCGAGGACCTGACCAGCGAGACCTTCCTGCGCGCGCTGCGTCGGATCGGCACCTTCACCTGGCAGGGCCGCGACTTCGGCGCCTGGCTGGTGACCATCGCGCGCAACCTGGTCGCCGACCACTTCAAGTCCAGCCGGTTCCGCCTGGAGGTCACCACCGGGGAGATGCTCGACGCGAACGAGGTCGAGTCCAGCCCCGAGGACTGTGTCCTGGAATCGCTGTCCAACGCGGCCCTCCTGGACGCCGTGCACAAGCTCAACCCCCAGCAGCAGGAATGCGTGACCCTGCGCTTCCTGCAGGGACTCTCGGTCGCGGAGACCGCACAGATCATGGGTAAGAACGAGGGGGCGATCAAGACGTTGCAGTACCGCGCCGTACGGACCCTCGCCCGACTCCTGCCCGAGGACGTGCGGTGAATCACACTTCCGTAACCTTCGGGGTCGCCGGATCGTTCTCCTCGATAGCGACCCCCTTCGGGGATCGCTGCGGCGGGGAGCCGCCCTGTGGCCCCCGACCCGGAGACTTCCCTGGACGGACATCCGGGGAGAGGAGGTGCGGCCTGTGAGCATTGCGGCCCTGGATCGGCGACCCGCGAACGCCTTCGCGCGAGCCCTCGACGAGAACGACCGCAACAACCGATCGGCAGAGCCCCCACCCGGGCTGGCCCCGCTGCTGCGGACCGCCGAGCTGCTGCGCGATCGGTCCGAGTCGGCACCCGTGCCGAGCACGGACTTTCGAGCCGCGCTCCGGCAACGGCTGCTGGAGGAGGCCGCGGCACTGCCCGCGACCGCGGGCGCGGCCACCGTGCCCGCGCCTCGCGGCGCGCACCGGCGCAAGGAGCTCGCGGCCCCGCCGCGCACCGTGCGCTGGCGTCGCCGCGCGGCCATCGCGGGCACGTTCGTCGTGGTCACCGGCGGCGGCCTCGGCGGGGTGGCGTACGCCAGCTCCGACGCGCTGCCCGGCGACATGACGTACGGCGTCAAGCGCACGGTCGAAGACTTCAAGATCTCGCTCGCGGACAACGACCACGAGCGCGGCGAGCGCTATCTCCAGCAGGCCGAGACCCGGATGGGCGAGGCCGAACAACTACTCAAGCGGACCGGCCGGACCCCCGCCGACAAGGCGACGGTGCGGCACCTGCGGCAGGTGCTCGACGACTGGCGCGAAGAGGCCGACAAGGGCCGCGCGCTGCTCACCGACCACTTCCGCAAGAGCGGCAGCGAAGGCCCGATGCGCAATCTGGCCGACTTCGCCCGGTCCGGCCACGAGCGCATGGACCGGATCGGCGACCGCCTCCCACCGGAGCTCTCCTCCGAGCGGGACCGGGTCCGTACTCTGCTCACCGCGATCAACGAGCAGGTCGCCCCGATCGCGGGCACCGCGGGCAAGACCTCGTCCGCACCCGCCGAGGGTGGGCGCTCCGGCGGCTCGCCGGCCGCTCCGGGCACGAACCCGGGCGGCGCACCGGGCTCCGGGTCACAGCCGCTCGCCCCGCAGGCGCCCGGCTCGGGCGGCACCGCGGCGAACGGCGCACCGCAGCCGAACGGCTCGGCGGCACCGGGCGGTTCGACTCCACAGCAGCAGCCGCAGAACGGCGGCCTGCTCCCGGGGCTGAACATCCCGCTGCTCGGCGGCCCGCCCGCGCAGAGCCCCAGCGCCCAGTCCGGCGGCGCGGGCACGACGCCGACCCCGGCGAAGACGCCCAAGGGTCAGATCCTGCCGCCGCTGCTGCCCGGCCTGCCGGGTATCGGGCTCAACCTGCTCGGCCCCGCGGAGGACGAACCGCAGGGCTGACCCACCGGACCGGTGCGGTCGACCGGTGCGGACGAGCGGCTCGTGGACGGGTGTCCACGAGCCGCTCGCGTCGTGTGCCGAATCCCGGGGCGCCGGCGGGAGACCGAGGCCCGAGGCGCGCCCCGACAGGAAGACCGGGGCCGGAGCGCGCCCGCGCGGACCTAGAAGAAGACCGACCGCCGCTGCATCAACAACCGATAGATGGTGTGCTGGATGGTCTCGCGCACCTCGTCGGTCAGGTTGAACACGACCATCGGGTCGTCCGCCGCCTCCTCCGCGTACGCGTCCGTGTGGATCGGCGCGCCGAACTCGATCCGCCACCGGGTCGGCAGCGGCACCAGTCCGAGCGGGCCGAGCAGCGGGAAGGTCGGCGTGATCGGGAAGTAGGGCAGGTTCAGCAACCGGGCCAGCGTGCGCACGTTGCCGACCATCGGGAAGATCTCCTCGGCGCCCACGATCGAGCAGGGCACGATCGGTACCTGGGTGCGCAGCGCGGCCGAGACGAACCCGCCGCGCCCGAAGCGCTGGAGCTTGTACCGCTCGCTGAACGGCTTGCCCAAGCCCTTGTAGCCCTCCGGCCACACCCCGACCAACTCGCCCTTGGCGAGCAGCCGTTCGGCGTCCGCGTGGCACGCGAGGGTGTGTCCGCTCTTGCGCGCCACCGAGCCCACCAGCGGCAACTGGAAGACCAGGTCGGCGGCGAGCAGCCGCAGGTTGCGTTGGTCGGGGTGGTGGTCGTGCACCGCCACCTGCGTCATCAGCGCGTCCACGGGCAGCGTGCCCGAGTGGTTCGCGACGATCAGCGCGCCGCCCTTGGCCGGGATGTTCTCCAGGCCGCTGACCTCGATCCGGAAGTACTGCTCGTACACCACCCGCAGCGCGGCCATCAGCTTGTCGTTGAGCTCGGGGTCGAAGCCGAACTCGTCCACCTCGTAGTCGCCGGTGATCCGCCGACGCAGGAAGGCCAGCCCGTCCGCGGCCTTGTCCTCCCAGCCCGGTCCGGCCACACCGTCCAGGAGTCCGGCGGCGGCGCCGCCCACGACCCCGCCCACCGCGCCCGCGAGCGAGCCGAGCAGCGAGCGCCCGGTCCCGGGCGCGCGCCTGGGCCCGGCGCCCGGCGCCTCCTCGCGCTCGCGGACCGACCGTCCCTCGGTCGACCGCCCCTCGATCGACCGCACCGGCACCTCGCCCTCGACCGGCTCGGGTACCCGAACCGCCCGCGCGGGTCGGGCGGGCCGGGCGGGCCGCCGCGCCGACCGGGGCGCGGGCGTCCGCGCTCCGGAGGCGGCGCCGTCGAAGGGAATGATCCGGGCGTCACCCATCGGGGCTCCTCCTGGTGAGCAGCAACGTGGCGAGTCGATCGGGCACCTGTGCCAGGCGCCTGGGGTCGAGCAGGCCGGCCGAATGTCGACCCCAGGCATAGTCGGCGAACGTCTCGGCCGTGCTCCTGGCCGCGACGAAGCCCAGTTTCTCCCGGGCGCGCGCGGGGTCGACCACACGCCCGTGGGTGAGCAGCCGCACCTGCTCGGCGGACAGGTGCACCGAACCCGCGCGGCGCAAACCCTGATTGACCAGCCCGACCGCGGCGGCTGGGAAGGGCAGCACCGGTCGACCGAGCCGACGCGCGGCCTGGGACAGGAACAACACCCCCTCGGCGGCGATGTTGTACGTACCCGGCCGATCGGCCAGTACGGCGATCCGCAGCGCCTCCAGCAGGTCGTCCTCGTGCACGAACTGCAGGCGCGGGTCGTAGCCGAGCACCGTCGGCAGCACCGGGAGCGCGAAGTAGGAGCCCATCGGCGAATCGGTCCGCGGCCCGAGCTGCGGCGCGAACCGCAGCACCGTGACCGCGACATCCGGCCGGCGCCGGGCGAAGCCGCGCACGTAGCCCTCGATCTCGACGGCGTCCTTGGCCCATCCGGCCGACGGCTGCACCCGCGGTTCGGTGTCCTCCGCGAACAGCGCGGGGTCGCGCGGCGAACCGCCGTAGACCGCGGTGGTCGAGCGCACCACGAGGCGGCGGATCGACGGCGCCTTCTGGCAGGCCGCGAGCAACTGCATGGTGCCGATGACGTTGGTCTCCTTGATCGAGACCGCACCGCCCTGGGTCGAGGGCAGCTCGCTGGGACTCAGGTGCACCACGGTGTCCACCGCCGCCGAGGCGACCACCTTGGCGATCATCGGGTTGCGGATGTCGGCGAGCACGAAGTCCACGCCGTCCGGGGTGGACCCGGGCTCGACCAGGTCGACCCCGATCACCCGGTCGACGCCCGGCTCGTCGCGGATCATCCGCACGAAATCGGCCCCCGGATCGCCGGCGACCCCGGTGACCATCACGACACGTCCCACGCTGTGCCTCCCCCCGCCCGTGTTTGCTCGCCAGATGATCGCCATGCGCTCGAATGGTGACGGAACGCATACGCGAGACGACAGGTTCCCAACGTATCCGTACCGACTACCCACCGGACGCGCGTTTACGAGGCGTTCACACCGGTGGTGCACATATGCGAGTCGGGAAACGCACCGGCAACACCCCGAAACGCACGACGACCGCCCGTCGCGCCCCCCGGAAGGGAACACGACGGGCGGTCGCCCAAGGCTTCAGCGGCATACGCCGGTGGGATGCCTACTTCTTGTTGCGACGCTGCACACGCGTCTTCTTGAGAAGCTTGCGGTGCTTCTTCTTCGCCATGCGCTTGCGACGCTTCTTGATGACAGAGCCCACCGACAACCCTCGCTCACGTGACGTTCCTACCGCGCGGAGCCGGATCAGCCCGCACAACTGGGGGCCAGCCTACTCGCCGCCCCGGCCCACCTCTAAACGAGGCGGTCCGTAATGCCCCCCTACGCTGTTTCCACGTAGGAGTCTCGCAGGTAGTCGTGGACGGCCTGCTCCGGAACTCGGAAGGACCGACCAACCCTGATGGCCGGCATCTCGCCACTGTGGACCAGGCGATACACCGTCATCTTGGACACCCGCATCACCGCGGCCACCTCGGCCACAGTCAAGAAGTTGACCTCGTTGAGAGGCCTCTCTCCAGAAGCCATGACGCACCGAACCATTCAGCACGCGTCGGGCGCCGGCTTCCCCTCCGGCGACTGCCACACGCACGTGCGTCCCTCCAGAGTAGTGGCGTGTGGTACCAGTGGGGAAGAGGAGTAGTTATCCCACCTGAATCGCCCATCAGGCTGTTTTATGGATTGATTCCGGACAGTCCGGACCGATCGAGCACGTAGGCCGTGAGCGGTTTGTACAGGTGTGGCGCGACGTTGTCGTCCAGCGGGACGACCACCTCGACCCGGCCCTCCTCGGCCGCCACGAACAGCGCGGGGTCGTTGCAATCCGCGAATCCGATCGCCGGCACCCCCGCCTGACCCGCGCCGCCTGCCCACCCGTGGTCGCCGATCAGCAGATCCGGGAGCGGCTCGTTGCGGGCCGCCAGCTCGGCCAGCATCGCCCGGACGCCGCGCGCGGAGTGGGTGTGCCGGAAATCTCCCGCGTCGTCCACCACCATCGCCACGTCGCCCCGGTATCGCACCGTGCGGCTCTGCCCGCCCTCGGCGGTGGGTGTGCGATAGGTCCAGCCCGCGGCGGGGCGCAGGAGCGTACACCCGGCGTCGCGCAGCACGCGCGCGAGCGTGCGGTACCACTCCTGTAGGCCGTCCGGGTGACCCGTCGCGACGATGACCCGCTCGCGGCGCTTCGCGGCGAGGGCGACCCGATCGGCGTAGGCGTCCAGGGCGGCGATGGTCAGGTCCGGGTCGATGGTGTCCTGGCCGCTGCGATGGGCCGGGTCGGCGACCACTCCGCACCGGCGCACCATCAGCGCCAGCACGTCGTCCGCGTTCCACCGACCGTCCGGTTCGAGGCCGAACAGATGGCCCGGGTGCCGCTCGCTCATCAGTCGGTAGTGCCGGAGGTTGTTCTCTCTCGACGTCGCCACGTCACCGGCGATCCGGCCGCGCACGAGGTGGGAGCGAAGCTCCGAGGGGGTGGGAACCGCAACGGTCACGCACAGCTCCTTGGGTCACGGGTCGAGGTCACGGGAGGCATCGCGACCACGGGTCACAGGTCGAACATCGGGTCGAGGCCGTGGGCCGGGAAGACCGCTCGGCGGGTGGCCAGAATTGATTGGTCGATCCGGTCCGCCGGGTCGTACCCCGTGGAGAACGGCCGAAAATCGCCGGTCCCGCCGTCGGTCATCCGCTGCGGCCCCGGCTCGCGGGTGAGCATGCGGACCTCCTCGCGCCAGTCGAGCGGTACGTCCCGGGTGGGTTCGATGGGGTGGCCGGCCGCCTCGGCCACCAGGTGCGTCCAGGTGCGCGGCACCACGTCCACCGCCGCGTAGCCTCCGCCGCCGGTGGCTATCCAGCGCCCGCCGGCGTGTTCGTGCGCGAGCGCGTGCAGCGCGGCGTGCGCCGTGCGCTGCGCGTCCAGGCTCAGCGCGAAGTGCGCCAGCGGGTCCTCCACATGGGTGTCCGCGCCGTGCTGGGTGACCAGTACGTCCGGGCGAAACGCCGCGAGCAGCGGCGGCACCACCGCGTGGAACGCGCGCAGCCACGCGGCGTCGGCGATGCCGGGCGGGAGCGCGACGTTGACCGCGAAGCCCTCGGCGTCCGGCCCGCCCACCTCGTCCGGGAAGCCGGTGCCCGGGAACAGGAAGCGCGGGCTCTCGTGCAGGCTGATGGTGAGCACGCGCGGGTCGTTCCAGAACGCCTGCTGCACGCCGTCACCGTGGTGCACGTCGATGTCCACGTAGGCGACCCGCTCGGCGCCGAGTTCGAGCAGGCGGGCGATGGCCAGCGCGGGGTCGTTGTACACGCAGAAGCCGCCCGCCGAGCCGGGCATCGCGTGGTGCAGGCCGCCCGCGAAGTTGATCGCGTGGTCGGCGCCGTCCGGGTGTTCCGGCCCCAGCCACACCGCGTCGGCGGCGGCGATCGAGGCGCCCGCGATCAGCGCGGACACGTCGTGCATGTCGGCGAACGCGGGAGTGTCCACGGTGCCGAACCCATAGCTCTGATCGGCCCGCTCGGGGTTCTCGGAGGCGGCCCGCACGGCGGCCACGTAGGCGGCGGTGTGCACCGTGGCCAGTTGCTCGTCGGTGGCGGTCCCGGGCGTGCACACCCGCAGTTCCGGCAGGTTGTGCAGGCCGAACGCGCGGATCAGGTCGATGGTCAGGCGCAGCCGTACCGGCTTCATCGGGTGCCACGAGCCGAAGTCGTAACCGGTCATCCGGTCGTCCCACATCACCCGCACCGCTCGACTCATGCGGTCACGCTACCGCCCGGCCCGGCTCGCGATCATCGGTCGTGAGCGGGTTCACCGTGCGGGGCGAAGGCGCGGGCCAGCGGCACCACGGCGAGCACCAGGAACAGCGGTACGAGCATCGCGACGCGGAACGAGGCGAGGTCGGCGATCCCGCCCACGAGCGGGGTGCCGATCAGGAAGCCGACGTAGTTGAAGATGTTGAGCCGGGCCACCGCCTCGTCCGCGTCCCGCGGCGACTGCCGGCCGCCCGCGGCGAACGTCTGCGGGACCAGTACGCACAGGCCCACGCCCAGGATCACGAAGCCGAGCAGGCCCACCGCGGCGTGTGGAGCGGCGAGGACCACCGCGAATCCGGCCGCCGCGACCACGGCCCCGCCGCGGACCACGTTGACCATGCCCCAGCGGCGCACGCCCAGGTCGCCGACGCCGCGGCCGATCAGCGTGGTGATCATGTACGCGATGTAGGGGACCACCGCGAACGCCTCGGAGCTGTCCAGCACCTTCTCCAGGTAGACCGCGCTCCAGTTGGCCACCGTCGAGTCGCCGATGTAGGCGAACGTCATCACCAGGCACAGCGGGATCAACGGGCGCCAGGGCAGCTTGTACGCGGGCCGCTCCGGGTCGACGGGCTCGGCGGCCGGCGCCGCGGTGTCCGCGCGCAGGTAGCCGGGGCCGACCACGAGCAGGGCCGGCACGGTGAGCACGGCGGCGCCGGCGTACATCCACACCAGTGCCACGTCGCCCCACGCGCACAGTCCGGCGACCCCGGCGCCGGCCAGGCCGCCGAGGCTGTAGGAGGCGTGGAAGCCGAGCATGATGCTGCGCCCCGCGCGGCCCTGGATCGCCACGCCCTGCATGTTCATCGTCGCGTCCACCGCGCCCAGGGAGAGCCCGAACACGAGGAGCACGATCGCCAGTTGCCACAGCCGATCGCCCGCGCCGACCCCGATCAGGATCGCGCAGACGATCGGCTGGGACACCCGGAGCACGGTGTGGCTGCCGTAGCGCTTGGCCAGCGCGCCGGCGAGCACGCTGCCCACCCCGGCCACGATCGGCACCACCGACAGGACCGCGGTCAGCGTGCCGTCGCCCATGTCGTAGCGGCGCTGGATCGCCGGGATCCGGGTCACCAGGAGCGCGAAGGAGGCGCCCTGGATCAGGAAGCACGCGAGCAGGCTGAACCGCGCGCGGCGCAGCGTCTCTTCCTTGGACGGCCCGGCCGCCGGTTCGGTCACCTGCATGGGCGTGCACGCTACCGACGGGTCACTTCCACGGACAGAGGCCGGGAAGATCTTTTGATGAATCGTCAGATTCCCCCGGCGAACAAACCGTCCGAAGTCCGCTCAGATTCCCAGCAGCTCCGGCAGGTCCGCCATGTCCTTGAACAGCGAGTCGGCGTCCGCGAGCCGCTCCGGCGGGGTCATCGCGGCATAGCCGTAGACGGTCATCCCGGCCGCCCGCGCGGCCTGGACCCCCAGCGGACTGTCCTCGATCACCACGCACCGCGCCGGGTCGACGCCCATCGTGGCGGCGGCGTGCAGGAACAGGTCGGGGGCCGGCTTGCCCTGCGCGACATCCTGGCTGCTGAACAGGACCGACTCGGGAAAGTGCCGGATCAGCCCGGTCCGGGTCAGCGCGAGCCGGATCCGCTCGTGCGTGCCGGAGGAGGCGAGGCAGTACCCGACGCCCGCGCGGTCGAGCGCGGCGAGCACGTCGGCGACCCCGACCACGGCCTCGAGTTCGGCCCGGAACCCGGCGAACACCCGCTCGTGGTAGACGTGGTCGAAATCGGCGGGCAGTGTGACGCCGTCCCGCTCGCGGACGATCGTGTGCACTCGCGCCATGGTGCCGCCGAGGTAGTCGCGCAGCGAGTCCTCGTAGCTGGTGGGCACGCCCAGTTCGGTGAGCAGCCCGGCGAGCGCCCGGTTGGCGATCGGCTCGCTGTCCACCAGCACGCCGTCGTTGTCGAAGACCACCAGTTCGGGCTTCACTCGAGGCCCTCGGCGATCTCCTGCGACCGGTTGCTCGCGGCTTCCAGCGCGGCCAGCAGCGCGGCGCGCACGCCGTGGTTCTCCAGCTCGCGAATCGCGGCGATCGTGGTGCCGGCCGGCGAGGTCACCGCCTCGCGCAGCAGCGTGGGGTGCTCGCCCGAGTCGCGCAGCATCACCGACGCGCCGATCGCGGCCTGCACGATCAGGTCGTGCGCGGCGGCACGCGGCAGGCCGAGCAGGATGCCGGCGTCGGTCATCGCCTCGACCAGGAAGTAGAAGTAGGCCGGACCCGAGCCGGACAGCGCGGTGACCGCGTCCTGCTGCTTCTCCGGAACCCGGATGGTCTTGCCGACCGACCCGAAGATCTCCTCGACCCGGGCCAGGTGCTCCTCGGTGGCGTGCGCGCCGCCGGAGATGGCGCTCATCCCCTCGTCCACCAGCACGGGCGTGTTCGACATGACCCGCACCACCGGGGTGCCGCCGGCCAGGCGCGCCTCCAGGAACTTGGTGGTGATGCCCGCCGCGCCGCTGACGATCAACCGGTCGGCGGGTACGTGCGGGGCCAACTCGTCCATCAGCGCGGCCATGTCCTGCGGCTTGACGGTCAGGATCAGGATGTCGGCGGCCTTGGCCGCCTCGGCGTTGGTGACCGCCTCCACGCCGTAGCGGCGGCGCAGGTCCTCGGCGCGCTCGGCCCGGCGGGCGGTGACCAGCAGGTCGTCCGGGCTCTTGCCCGCCCGGATCATCCCGGACAACAGCGCTTCACCGATCTTCCCGGTGCCGACGACGGCAACCCGCTGAGCCATGGCCCCACACTTTCTCGCGTTCGTTGGTCCAACCGGAGGCACGGATGCCTCCGGTGGCCACCGTACGGTACGTACACGTGTCCTAAGGGGTGCGTCGACGCAGGGTGATCGCACCGAGTCCGAGGGCCGCCAGAACACAGCCGGCGATCACCGCGACATCGCGAAGCAGCAGGCCGGAGACCTCGCTGTCGGTGGTCAGCCGCGACATCGCGTCCACCGCGTAGGACAACGGGAGCACGGCGGAGACCGCTTCGAGCACCGGCTGCATCCGCGCGCGCGGCACGAACAGCCCGCACAGCAGGAACTGCGGCAGGATCACCGCGGGCAGGAACTGCACGGCCTGGAATTCGGAGTTGGCGAAGGCGCTCACCAGCAGCCCGAGAGCAAGCCCGAGCAGCGCGTTCAACACCGCGACGCACAGGATCAGCCAGGTCGGTCCGGCCACGTCCAGGCCGAGCAGGCCGATCGCGAGCCCGGTGGCCACGACCGCCTGGACCACCGCGACCAGACCGAACGCGAGCGCGTAGCCGCCGATCAGTTCGAGCTTGCCGATCGGCATGGTGAGCAGTCGCTCCAGCGTGCCGGTGGACCGCTCGCGCAGCGTGGCCACCGAGGTGACCAGGAACATCACCACGAACGGGAAGATGCCGAGCAGTGGTCCGCCGATCCGGTCGAACCGCTGCGGTTCGGCGTCGTAGAGCCAGTACAGCAGCGTGAGCAGCACGCACGGCACCAGCAGCATCAGCGCGATGGTGCGCGGGTCGTGCCGCAGTTGCCCGAGCACGCGGCGCGCGGTGGCGGTGGTGGCGGTGCCGGTCATGACGCGCTCCCGGAGGTGGAGGTCGAAGCGGCGACGGAGGTCGGAGCGGCCGGGCCGCCCGCGGAGTCGACCAGTGCGAGGAAGGCGGACTCCGCGTCCCGGGCCCCGGTCCGCTCGAGCAGCGCGGCGGGGGTGTCGTCGGCGAGCAGCGCGCCGTCGCGCAGCAGCAACAGCCGCTCGCAGCGCTCGGCCTCGTCCATCACGTGGCTGGAGACCAGCAGCGTGACACCGGCGGCGGCGAGCCGATGGAACAGGCCCCACAGGTCCCGGCGCAGCACCGGGTCGAGGCCGACCGTGGGCTCGTCCAGGACCAGCAGGTCCGGCTCGCCGAGCAGCGCGGCGGCCAGCGACACCCGCGCCCGCTGGCCGCCGGACAGCCGGGCCACCTCGGCGTCCTGGCGATCGGTCAGGTCCACCTCGCGGAGCACCCGGTCCACCTCGCCCGCCGAGGCGCCCAGGATCGCGCCGAAGTAGCGCAGGTTCTCCCGCACGGTCAGGTCGGCGTAGACCGACGGCGCCTGGGTCACGTAGCCGATCGCGCCGCGCAGCCGCTTGTGTCCGGCGGGCCGGCCCAGCACCTCCAGTCGCCCGCTCACATGTGCCTGCACGCCGACGATCGCACGCATCAGCGTGCTCTTGCCGCAGCCGCTCGGCCCGAGCAGCCCGGTGACGCTCCCGCGCGGCACGACGAACGACACGTCGTCGAGCACCACGCGCCCGGCACGCACGACCCGCAGCCCCTCGGCCCGGATCGCGTCCTCGGCATAATTCATCATGTGTTGAATATGCGCTCGCCGACCTGCTTCGTCAAGGCCCTGCGACCCGCCGGGCCCGCCGTGTCGAGGAACTGCCCGGCCCCGCACACGACGAAGGGCGCCCCGGCCGAAGCCGGGACGCCCTCGCGGAGATCGCCGTGGATCAGTCGAACATCGACACGTCGCGCACCGCGCCCCGGTCCGCGCTGGTGGCCATCGCCGCGTACGCCTTCAGCGCCGTGCTGACCACCCGGTCGCGGTCGACCGGGCGGTACCTGCCCAGGTCGTGCAGCAGCCGCTCGCGGCGCTCGGCCAGCTCCTCGAAGGAGACCTCGAGCTCGATCCGGCGGTTCGGGATGTCGATCGTGATGATGTCGCCGTCCCGGACCAGCGCGATCGTGCCGCCGGCCGCGGCCTCCGGCGAGACGTGCCCGATGGACAGGCCCGAGGTACCGCCGGAGAAACGCCCGTCGGTGATCAGCGCACACTTCGCGCCGAGCCCGCGGCCCTTGAGGAAGGACGTCGGGTAGAGCATCTCCTGCATGCCGGGACCACCCTTGGGGCCCTCGTAGCGGACCACCACGACGTCGCCCTCCTTGACCCGCTTGGTCAGGATCGCGTCGACCGCCGCCTCCTGCGACTCGACCACCACGGCCGGGCCGGAGAAGGTCCAGATCGACTCGTCCACGCCGGCGGTCTTGACCACACAACCCGCCTCGGCGAGGTTGCCGTACAGGATGCCCAGGCCGCCGTCCTTGCTGTACGCGTGCTCGACGTCGCGGATGCAGCCCGAGGCCACGTCCAGGTCGAGCGAGTCCCAGCGCTCGGACTGGCTGAACGCGGTGGCCGAGCGCACGCACCCGGGCGCCGCGTGGAACAGCTCGACCGCCTCGGCGGAGGGCGAACCGCCGCGCACGTCCCAGGTCTTGAGCCATTCGGCGAGCGAGTCGGTGTGCACCGAGCGCACGTCCTCGTGCAGCAGCCCGGCGCGGTACAGCTCGCCGAGCAGCGCGGGCACGCCGCCCGCCCGGTGCACGTCCTCCACGTGGTACGGCGCGTTGTTCGGCGCCACCTTGGCCAGACACGGCACGCGCCGCGAGAGCGCGTCGATGTCCGCCATGGTGAAGTCCATCTCGGCCTCCTGCGCGGCCGCGAGCAGGTGCAGGATGGTGTTGGTCGAACCGCCCATGGCGATGTCCATCGCCATCGCGTTCTCGAAGGCCTGCCGGGTCGCCACGTTGCGCGGCAGCACGCTCTCGTCGTCCTGCTCGTAGTAGCGCTTGGTGATCTCCACGACGGTGCGGCCCGCGCCCTCGTACAGCGCCTTGCGCGCGGTGTGCGTGGCCAGCACCGAGCCGTTGCCCGGCAGCGCCAGGCCCATCGCCTCGACCAGGAAGTTCATCGAGTTGGCGGTGAACATGCCCGCGCACGAACCGCACGTGGGACACGCGGCGTTCTCGATCCGCTCCAGGTCCTCGTCGGAGACCTGGTCGGACGCGGAGTCGGAGATCGCGGTGATCAGGTCCAGGTGCGGGCGCACCCGACCGTCGACCATCACCGCGGTGCCGGCCTCCATCGGGCCGCCGGAGACGAACACGGCCGGGATGTTCAGCCGCAGCGCGGCCATCAGCATGCCGGGGGTGATCTTGTCGCAGTTGGACACGCACACCATGGCGTCCGCCTGGTGCGCGTTGACCATGTACTCCACCGCGTCGGCGATCAGCTCGCGCGAGGGCAGCGAGTAGAGCATCCCGGAGTGACCCATCGCGATGCCGTCGTCGACCGCGATCGTGTTGAACTCGCGCGGGATGCCACCGGCGGCGGAGATCGCCTCGGACACGATCCGGCCGACCGGCTGGAGGTGGGTGTGCCCCGGTACGAACTCGGTGAAGCTGTTGGCAACCGCGATGATCGGCTTGCCGAAGTCCTCACGCTTGACGCCTGCGGCCATGAGGAGCGCGCGAGCGCCCGCCATTTCGCGACCGTGGGTGACCGTCCGAGACCTGAGTTGCGGCACTGCACACACCCTCTCAGCAATTCACCGGTGGATCCGGGGTGCTTTCGAGCTTACGTCCGCGAGCGCCGACGACGGCGCGGACGTCCACCATGCGACCCCCACGAGCGAACCCGACCCGGCCCGACCGCACCGACGACCGGACCGACCGGACCGACCGGGCCCGCCGGCGCTCAGCCGGTCAGGTGCCGCTGGAGGATCGGCGCGAGCCGGGCGGCCACCTCCGCCGCCGGCGTCGAGGCGATCGGCTCCAGGCGCAGGACGTAGCGGGTGAGCGCGGTCCCCAGGAGCTGGCTCACACACAGGTTCACCCGCAGCGCCGCGTCCGCCCCGCCGACCCCCTCGGCCAGGCGCGCGATCAACTCGGCGCCGACGAACTCGCGAAAGGCCGGGTTGCCGCCGTCGGACACCGCCGTACGCAGGATGGCCAGCAGTCGGGGGCCGGTGTCCGGGTGCTCCCACAGCGTCACGAACGCCTCGGCCAGGCGCTCGCCCGCGTGCTCGGGGCCCGCCGCGAACACCCGCGCGGCCAGCGCCTCGGGCTCCAGCGGCAGGTCCATGGCCGCGATGAACACCCGGTCCTTGGAGCCGAAGTAGTGGTGCACGAGCGCCGGGTCCACGCCCGCGCCCCGGGCGATCGCGCGCACCGAGGCACCGGCGTAGCCCCGCGCGGCGAACTCGGCGCGGGCCGCGTCCAGGATGCCCTCGCGCGTCGCCGAGGCGTTGCCGCGCCGACCCGGCGGCCGGCCCGGGCCGCGCCGCGCGCCCGCCGACTCGGCGGCCGTTCGCGCCTCAGCCATAACGCCGCTCCGCCTCGGCCTCCGCGGCCAGGTGCAGGCGCGTGTACGCGAGCGCCTCGGCCAGATCCGCCTCACGCTCGGCACGCGAGGAGCAGCGGCGGGTGTTCACTTCCAGCACGATCGTCCCGGCGAACGAGGTGCGCGCCAGGTGTTCGAGCAGTTCCGCGCACGGCTGGGTGCCGCGTCCGGGCACCAGGTGCTCGTCCTTGAGCGAGCCGCTGCCGTCGGCCAGGTGCACGTGCCCGAGCCGGTCGCCCATCCGGGCGAGCATGTCCATCGCGTCCGAGCGCGAGGTCGCGGTGTGCGACAGGTCGAGGGTGAAGTGGCGGTAGTCCTCGTCGGAGGGGTCCCAGTCCGGCGCGTAGGCGGCGACCTCCTTGTCCCGGTAGCGCAGCGGGAACATGTTCTCCACCGCGAACAGCACATCGGTCTCGCCGGCCATGCGCTCGATGCCGCGCACGAAGTCGCGGGCATAGCTGCGCTGCCAACGAAACGGCGGATGCACCACGACGGTCCCGGCGCCGAGCCGCTCGGCCGCGTCCCGCGCGCGCACCAGCTTGGTCCACGGATCCGTGCCCCACACCCGCTGGGTGATCAGCAGGCAGGGCGCGTGCACGGACAGGATCGGCACGCCGTGGTGGTCGGACAGGCGCCGCAGCGCCTCGACGTCCTGGCTCACCGGATCCGTGGAGACCATCACCTCGATCCCGTCGTAGCCGAGCCGGGCCGCGATCTCGAATCCGTCGGCGGTGGACTCGGGGTAGACGGAGGCGGTGGACAGGGCGATCTTCGCGTCGGGGACGCGCAGAACCGCGTCCGGCACTCGTGCCTCGGACGTGTCGGCCCCCGTACTGTCGAGTATGTCGTGGTCGGCCACGTCGCCCAGAGTAGAACCATCGACCGCCGACACGGTGGTATCGCGCGCATCGGTGCGTCCGAACCGGGGGCCGGACCCCGGCATCCGGGTGAGCGGGCGGGTCAGTCCATCCAGTCCAGGCGGCGCAGGATGATGCCCTCGCGCAGGGCCCACGGACACACTTCCAGCGCGCCCACGTTGAACAGGTCCAGCGCCGCGTCCGCCACTATCGCGCCCGCGACCAGTTGGGGCGCCCGGCCCACGGACACGCCCGGCAGGGCGGCCCGCTCGGCCGAGGTCATCGTCGCGAGCCGGGGCAGCCAGTCGGCCAGTCCGGCCCGGCTGAGCGAGCGCTTGACGTAGGGCCCCTCGCCCGAGGACGGCGCGCCGGCGATCCGGGCCAGTTGCTTGAACGTCTTGGAGGTGGCCACCACGTGGTCGGGCCGGCCGAGCCGGCTGAACTCGGCGACCGTGCGCGCGATCTCCGCGCGTACGTGCTTGCGCAGCACCCGCATCTCGTCCGGCGAGGGCGGGTCGGTGTGCAGCCAGGCCCGGGTCAGCCGGCCCGCGCCCAGCGGCAGCGAGGCCGCCGCGTCCGGCTCCTCGTCCACGCCCGCCGCGATCTCCAGCGAGCCGCCGCCGATGTCGAGCACCAGCAACCGGCCGGAGGACCAGCCGAACCAGCGGCGCACCGCCAGGAAGGTCAGCCGGGCCTCGTCGGCGCCGGTGAGCACCTGGAGGTCCACACCGGTCTCGCGGCGCACCCGATCGAGCACCGCCTCGGAGTTGGCCGCCTCGCGCACCGCGGACGTGGCGAACGGCAGCAGGTCCTCGACGCCCTTGTCCTCGGCGACCTCCAGGGCCGCCGCCATCGTCCGCACCAGCAGATCGACCCCGTGCGGGGCGATGCTCCCGTCCGGCTCCAGAAGCTCCGCCAGGCGCAGTTCGCGCTTGTGCGAGTACGCGGGAAGAGGCCGAGCACCCTGATGGGCGTCGACCACGAGCAGGTGGACCGTATTGGAGCCCACGTCGAGAACACCGAGTCGCATGGTCACGAAGGTAATCCGTCGCCGCCGGCGCGCGAGCGGGGGCGTTCCCTCGGTTGCCACACCTTTGCCCGACCGACCACCCGGCGGCGAGCCCTAGGCTTGTCCCGTGCCTGAGGTAGACCTGGATTTTCCGCGCGCTTGGTTCGAATTCCCCGACCCCGAGGACGCCGATCAACTCTTTCGTTGCGACCTGACCTGGCTGACGTCGCGTTGGCAGTGCATCTTCGGCGCCGGTTGCCACGGCGTCGTGGCCGGCCGCGCACCGGACGGATGCTGCTCGCTGGGCGCGCACTGGTCGGACGAGGACGACGAGAAGCGCGTGCTGGCCTGGGCCGAACGGCTGACCCCACAGACCTGGCAGTTCCACGACCTGGCCCTGGAGCACGGCGTCAGCGAGTTCGAGGACGGCGACAAGCGCACCCGCCTGGTGGACGGGGCGTGCGTGTTCCTGAACCGTCCCGGGTTCGCCGGCGGCACCGGCTGTTCGCTGCACGCGCTCGCGCTGCGCGAGGGCGTGCACCCGCTGGAGACCAAGCCGGACGTGTGCTGGCAACTGCCGGTCCGGCGCACCTACGACTGGATCGACCGGCCGGACGAGACCCGCGTGCTGATGGTGACGATCGGCGAGTACGACCGGCGCGGTTGGGGACCGGGCGGGCACGACCTGCACTGGTGGTGCACCGGGAGCACCGAGGCGCACGGCGCGGGCGAACCGGTCTACCTGTCGTACGGTCCGGAACTGCGCGAGCTGATGGGCGAGGCGGCGTACGCGGTGCTGGTCGCGGCCTGCGAGACCCGGCTGGCGGGCGGGCGGCCGATCGCGCCGCACCCGGCGGATCCGGTCACCTGAGCGATGCCGGAGCAGGTGCCGGCCGGTACCGGTACCCGTGCCGGCGTCGGTGACCGGTGCCGGTGTCGCTCAGCCGGTCGGCGCGGGGTCGGCGCTCGTGGAGCTCGCGGGCGTCGTGTTCGGCGGGACGCTCGGGGAGGTCGTCTCGCCCGTGCTCCCCGCGATGGTGACCACCGCGCCGCCCGGATCCACCTCCACCCTGGCCACCCACGACCCCCGAGGGGCCCGCTCCGCGTCGACCGAGACCGTGACGGTGTCCCGCTGCCCGGGGGCGAGCGTGCCGTGCGTGTGGCTCAGCCGCAGCCAGGTCGCCGCCGTCCCGGCCTGCCAGTCGACCGGGACCGAGCCGGTGTTGCGCAGCGTGACGACCGTGCGGTCACCGGTGTGGGTGACCGTGAGCACGGGCGGCGTCGCACTCGGCACGCCGGCCGGCGCGGGCGGGGGCGGGACCGCTCCGGGCACGACCTCGGCCGGAACCGCGGCGGGCGACCCGGCGGGGGAGATCGGCGCGAAGCCGTGCCCGAGCGGTGTGTCGGCCGCCGCGGGGCTCACCGTCGTCGCCGCCGGCGAACGCGCGGGTCCGATCGGGGGTGTGAGCGCGACAAGGCCGCTGGGGCCGTCCACCCGCGCCGACGCGATCGTGACGGCCTTGGCGCCCGACTCCCCGGCCGACCCGCCGGACGCCTGCCACAGGGCCAACGCGGGCGCGGCGACGACCGCGGCCACCACGACCGCCGCGATCACCGTGGCCCGGCGGCGATTGCCGCGCTCGACCACGCGGGCGCGAAAGACCGGGAAGCCGGCCCGGTCGAACTCGGCGACCCGGCGGGCGAGCTCCGGCGGGCGCTGGGCCGAGCGCCCCTTGCCGACCTCGCCCAACACCTCGCTTCGCAGCGCCGCCGGCGGGGCGATCAGCGCGAGCCCGATCGGGGCCGCCGCCGCGCCCGTGGTCGGCGCCAGGTGGGTCGCGGCGCGGCGCACCCGCGGTCCGCACCGCCGACATGTCTCGATGTGCGCGATCAACCGCTCGCGCAGCGCGGAGGTGAGCCGCCCGCCGGCCAGTTCCCGGCCCTCGGCGCACCCGTGCGAGGCCTCGGCGCCCGCGACCGCGGCCCGCGTGCGGTCCACCTCGCGGCCGGCGCCCAGGAGCAGGCTGCGGGCGTGTTGCTCGTCGCAGCCGAGCACGGCGGCCAGCCCGCGCGGGTCGAGCCCGTGCCGCACCGACAACTCCAGCGCCTCGCGCCGCTCCGGGGTCAGGCCCACGGCCTCGGGCCAGGCGAGTTCGTCCAGGTCGCCGTGCCGCGCCGGGGCGCGACCGGCCTCGGTGCCCGGGAACAGGTCGACCGGTTCGTCGGCGTCGGAGGACAGCGGCGGCAGGCAGCGCTCGTGCGCCCACACCACCCGCACGTCCTCGGGCCGCGCGGGGCCGCTGCCCACCCGCACGTGTGCGTCCAGACGGACCAGGCACTCGTAGCGGGCGAGCGCGTACAGCCACGGTTTGAGCAGATCCAGGTCGGGGAGCCGGCCGATGTGACGATCGGCCAGCACGAAGGTGCTGCGCAGCGACTCCGCGGCCGCGCGATGATCGCGCAGCACCGAGAGGCAGTAGGTGTAGAGCCCTTCGGCGTAGGCGTCGTAGGCGGCGCGCCCCCACGAGAGCACCGCGGCGGGAGGAGCGAACCGAGGAGCCCCGTCGGGGGGAGCGGAGCGGGAAGCCCCTCCGGGGGCGGCCGCCGGGCCGGTTACCGAATCCGTCACGCTCGTGAACGTAGGTGTCCGAGAGCCGCCGACTCAGGTGATTTGCACTTTCATACGCCTTTCGAGGTCGACAATCATACTTTCGAGTGAATGTCCGTCACCTTTGGCCGAATTCTTTCATCGAACGTCCACGCGACGCCCCGGACCACTGACCGCGAGCGAAACACCCGTCGGATCCGCCGAAACGCTCACTTCCCACGTGGTGGCCGGTGTCCTGTCCGGATTCGCCGAGATCGTGATCGATATCGACTGGCCGTTGGCCAGCGTTCCGGAATTCGGACTCGCCGAGAGCCAATCATTTTCCGACATGCCCAGGGACCACGTGACCGGTCCGTTCTCGGCGGTGAGCCGCACGACTCGCGCGCCGCCGTCGGCCCCCAGCTCCAGCACGCGGCTCGACCACACGAGCGTGCCCCGGGGCGCCGGATTGCCCTCGGTGGAGCCCAGCGACCGGGGCCGGTTCACCGGAAGACCGGCCGCCGAAGCCGGGCCGCCCGCCGGGGGCTTGGCGCTCCTGCTGCTCCGGGTGGTCGGCTTCGCGCCGCCGGCGCGCGTGCTCGGCACCGCGGTCGGGCCGCGTGACGCGGTCGGCCCGGGCCCGGACGCGCTGCTCGGCGCGGGCGTGGGCACTACCGGCGGACGCACGGCCGCGGGCTGATCCGGCACCTGGGCCGACCCCAGCGCCACCGGCCTGCCCTCGCCCCCGGCCCCCGGTCGCACCAGGACGCCCAGCGTCGACACCAGCGCCGCGACGACCGCGCACGCCACCACCATCGGCACCCGCGAACGCGGCCGCCCGGTCCCCCTCGGGAAGGCGCCGCGGTCGGCCGACGCGCCGACCCCGCCCCACCCGCCGAAGGCCGCCGTCCCGTGCACGAGCAGCTCGGTGCGGATCGAGTACGGCGCCGCGGGCGTCACGCCGGCCGCCAACAACTCCCGCGCGTCCACCCCGTCCGGTCGCAGCGCCACGCAGTCCGGGCACGAATCCACGTGCAGGTACAGCGGCGGGCGCAGCGTCGCCTCGACCGCCGCGCCCTCGTCCGGCAACAACAACGCGAGCTCGGGGCAGTCCCGGCGCGCGTGCGTGGCCACCGCGTACACCGCCAGCGCCTGCTCGAACTGCGCCCACCCGCGTGCCAGCGTGCGCTCCACCCGCCGCTCGGACAGCGCCAGCACATCGGCCAGTTCCGCACCGTCCAGACCGTGCCGCACACCCAGGCCCAGCGCGATCCGCTCGACCTCGTCCACCGCCCACAGCGCGTACGGCACCAGCGGCGGCAACCGATGCCGGTCGGGCACCGTCCACGCCGCGCCGCCCGCGGCCAACACCTGCTCGACCACCCCGGGCCCGCGCCGGCCGCCGGCCGCCCGGGCACACTCGGCGCGCGCGAGCGCGTACAGCAGCGCCCGGGTCCGCCCGGCCTCGCGCAGCACCCGGATCCGCTCGGGCCCGACGGCCAGCGTGTCCCGCACCACCCGCGCGGCGACCTCGGGGTCGTGCACGAGTCCCAAGCAGAAACCGAACAGGGCGTCGCCGTGGGCGTCGTACAACGCGACCGCGTCGGGCACCACGCCCGTCACGTCCCTCGTCCCCGACCCCTGCCCCGCAACGTCCCCACGCGCCATGCCGCCACACGGTAGGGAGAACGGCCCATGGTCACCATCTCTTCGCCGGCTCGGTGACAGGATCAAGACATTCCGACCATGATCGATCGGCGGCCGGTCATCGATGTCGGCGCGGGCCGTTAACGTTCCTGGCATGGCCAGGACCACCACGAAGGATCGCCCGTCGTACCGCTGCACCGAATGCGGCTGGACCGGGCCGAAATGGCTGGGCCGCTGCAACGAGTGCCACGCGTGGGGCACGGTCGAGGAGTTCGGCGCGCCCAAGGCCCGCTCGATCGTCGCCGGCCCGGTGACCACGGCGGCGCTGCCGATCGGCCGGATCGACGTGCAGACGGCCAAGTTCCGCTCGACCGGCGTCGACGAGCTGGACCGCGTGCTCGGCGGCGGCCTGGTCCCGGGCGCGGTCGTGCTGCTCGCGGGCGAGCCCGGCGTCGGCAAGTCCACCCTGCTGCTGGATGTGGCGAGCAAGTCCGCCTCGGCCGCCGCGCGCACGCTCTACATCACCGGCGAGGAGTCGGCCGCCCAGGTCCGGCTGCGCGCGGGCCGGATCGGAGCGCTGAACGAGGAGCTCTACCTCGCCGCCGAGACCGACCTCGCCGCGCTGATCAGCCACGTCGACGCGGTCAAGCCCGCGCTGCTGGTGGTCGACTCGGTGCAGACCATCGCCTCGCCCGCGATCGACGGCGCCCCCGGCGGCGTGTCGCAGATCCGCGAGGTGACCGGCGCGCTGATCCGGATCGCCAAGGAACGCAACATCGCCACCGTCCTGGTCGGCCACGTCACCAAGGACGGCTCGATCGCCGGCCCGCGCCTGCTCGAGCACCTGGTCGACGTCGTACTGCACTTCGAGGGCGACCGACACGCCCGGCTGCGCCTGGTCCGTGCGATCAAGAACCGCTACGGCACGGCGGACGAGGTCGGCTGCTTCGAACTGCACGACGAGGGCATCACCGGCCTGACCGACCCCAGCGGCCTGTTCCTGACCCAGCGCCAGGAGCCGGTCTCCGGCACCTGCGTCACGGTCACCCTGGAGGGCAAGCGCCCCCTGGTGGTCGAGGTACAGGCACTGGTGGCACCGTCGCAGATCCCCACCCCGCGTCGGGCCACCTCCGGGCTGGACTCGGCCCGGATGGGCATGGTGCTCGCGGTGCTCGAGCGGCGCGGCGGGGTCCGCCTGGAGAAGACCGAGATCTACACCGCCACCGTCGGCGGCGTGAAGCTCACCGAACCGGCCGCCGACCTGGCCGCGGCCCTCGCGCTCGCGGGCGCCGCCGCCGACCACCCGCTGCCGTCCAAGCTGGTCGCGATCGGCGAGGTCGGCCTCGCGGGCGAGATCCGCCGGGCCACCGGCGTGCAGCGCCGGCTCGCCGAGGCGTTCCGGCTCGGCTTCACCCACGCGCTGGTGCCGCCCGACCCCGGCAAGATCCCCAAGGGCATGAAGGTGATCGAGGTGGCCGACATCCGCGAGGCGCTGCGCGCGTTCAACCTGGTGTCGCACCGCGAGCGAAAGCCCGATCGCGAGTGACCGGCCCGACCCGGCGGCACCCCGGGAAGCGGACCCGGAAGGGACACCGGCGGGACGCTCCGATGCCGGCCGACAACTTTCCGGGTGCCCCGAGGAGTGACCGGGCGTCGCCTCGGAGATACTCGACAAGCGGAACGGCATGCGCGACCTGTGCCGAAACACGGCTTCGGGCCGGATAAGGCGACCGGTCGGCGGCCGGGAGGCACTAGACTTTTCCACCGATCTTCCGACGTAGCGGCCGACCTGTGTCGACCGCAGGTCCTGAGGCGCTCCCGGCCGTGCATACCGGAGCAAATGCCCGGGTGACGGCCGATGGCCGGCCGAGGATGGCAACGACCACGGGGAGTTCTGTGGCTACGAATGACCGGACCGACAAGGGCACGAGTGCCGACGCGGCCCTCGTGAGGGCCGCGCTGCAATCCGTGGCCCCGGGCACCGCCCTGCGCGACGGCCTGGAGCGCATTCTCCGGGGCAACACCGGCGGCCTGATCGTGCTCGGTTTCGACAAGACGGTGGAGGCGCTCTCCACGGGCGGCTTCGTGCTGGACGTCGAGTTCTCCGCGACCCGGCTGCGCGAGCTGTGCAAGCTCGACGGCGGGGTCGTGGTCGACCGCGAGTGCACGAAGATCGTCCGGGCGGGCGTGCAGCTCGTCCCGGACCCGTCGATCCCGACGGAGGAGACCGGCACCCGACACCGCACCGCCGAGCGGGTCAACAAGCAGACCGGCTACCCGGTGGTCTCGGTGAGCCAGTCCATGCGCCTGATCGCGCTCTACGTCAACGGCAAGCGACACGTGTTGGAGGACTCGGCGGCGATCCTGTCCCGGGCCAACCAGGCGCTCGCCACGCTGGAGCGCTACAAGCTGCGGCTCGACGAGGTGTCGGGCACGCTGTCCGCGCTGGAGATCGAGGACCTGGTCACCGTGCGGGACGTGTGCGCGGTGTCCCAGCGACTGGAGATGGTGCGCCTGATCGCCCGCGAGATCGACGGCTACGTCACCGAGTTGGGCGTGGACGGGCGACTGCTCTCGCTGCAACTGGAGGAGCTGATCGCGGGCGTCGAGGACGACCGCAAGCTGGTCGCCCGCGACTACGTGCCCGAGCGCGCGATCAAGCGCGGCCGGACCGAGGCCGACGTGCTCGCCGAGTTGGACGGGCTCGCCCACGCGGACCTGCTCGACCTGCAGACCGTGGCCCGCGCGCTGGGCTTCACCTCGGGGCACGAGGTGCTCGACTCGGCGGTCAGCCCGCGCGGCTACCGACTGCTGGCGAAGGTCCCCCGGCTGCCACCCGTGGTGATCGAGCGGCTCGTGGAGCACTTCGGCGGCCTGCAGAAGCTGCTCGCGGCCAGCGTCGACGACCTCCAGGCCGTGGACGGCGTCGGCGAGGCCCGCGCGCGCAGCGTGCGCGAGGGGCTGTCCCGACTCGCCGAGTCCTCGATCCTGGAGCGCTACGTGTAGCCGAGGCCGCACGAGACGACGTCGCACACACGAAGGAGGGCCCCGGCGCACGCGCCGGGGCCCTCCTTCGTCGTTCGGATGCGGATCGTCCGCTACTTGCCCACCGTCGCGGTGAACACGAACTCGCCGGACGGCTCCAGACCCGCCAGCGTGCCCTTCGCGCGGTAGGCGGCCTTGTCCGCGGGTGCGGCCTTGCTCTGCCCGCCGTTGGTCGCGCACTGCGCGGCGTTGGAGCGGGTCCAGGACCAGTCGCGGGTGATCGAGACGGCCTGCGCGTCGCCCTGCTGCAGTTGCCGCACGTCGGTGGCCGCGCCGGCGACGCAGTCGGCCGAGCTCCACAGCCGCTCGGGGCCGGAGAGCACCTCGATGTAGGCGCGGCTCGGCGCGAGGTCGACGTAGCAGGTGGGCCCGGTCTGATTCGTGACGATCAGCTTGAGCGCCACGTTCTGCGAGGCGTTGTAGGCCGTCTTGCCCGCGTCCACCGGCTGGATCTGCACCCGGATCATGTTCGGCGTGCACCACGTGCCGCCGTTCGGCGCGGCCTTCCCGCCGGAACTCGCGGCGCCGGAGTTGCCCGCGGTACCCGCGGACTGCCCGCCGCCCGGGACCGGTTGCCCGCCGGGCTGGCCGGACGTGCCCGCCGACGCGCCGGGGGTCCCCGCGCCGGGCGTACCGGTGCCACCGCCCGGGATCGGCGGATTGGCGCCATTGGTCGGGTTGGGCCCCGGCGTGATGGCGCTCGGATCGGGCGAGGCCGAGCCGCTCGGGGCCGGCTTCTTGTCCGCGGCGTTCTTCTTGTCGTCGGAGTCCCCACCGGCAGTGCATGCCCAGGCCACCAGCGCGATCAACAGCGCGAGGGCGAGCAGCACGACGACCCGCCGACGCCAATACACGGTTGACGGCAGGTGACCCACGGGACGGCGCATCGAGTCCACGCGCAAACTCTAGGGGAGATCGTTACGCCGTCCGGTGTAGCCACACCGTCCGACGCGTTGGAATTTCTCGCCGTGTCGTGCCCGAAGAAGCCCTGGTCGCAGGCCTATTCCGGCATTTGCGGGCAGAAGCCACCGTCACTCGCCCGAGTGACCTCCCGTAACGTGCGAGGATCGGGGGGAGATGTCACACGCACTGCACGAGCCGATCCTCGACTGGTACTCGGCCCATCGACGCGATTTGCCCTGGCGAACCCCCGACGCCTCCGCGTGGGCGGTCGTGGTCAGCGAGTTCATGCTGCAACAGACCCCCGTGGTCCGGGTGTTGCCGGTCTACCAGGCCTGGCTGCGGCGCTGGCCCACACCGGCCGCGCTGGCTGCCGACGAGCCGGGCGAGGCGGTGCGGATGTGGGGCCGGCTCGGCTACCCGCGCCGCGCCCTGCGGCTGCACGGCGCGGCGGTCGCGATGGTCGACCGCCACGACGGCGAGGTCCCCTCCACCCACGCGGACCTGCTCGCGCTGCCCGGCGTCGGCGAGTACACCGCCGCTGCCGTCGCCTCGTTCGCGTTCGGGCAGCGCCACATCGTGCTGGACACCAACGTGCGCCGGGTGATCGGCCGGGCGATCGACGGCGTCGAGTACCCGCCGCAGGCCACCACGCCGGCCGAGCGCCGTACCGCGACCACGCTGCTGCCCGCCGCCGCGGACACCGCCGCGACCTGGGCGGTGGCGATCATGGAACTCGGTGCGCTGGTGTGCACCGCGAAGTCGCCCAGGTGCGTGGGCTGTCCGGTCGCCGCGCTGTGCGCGTGGCGCCTGGCGGGCAAGCCCGCGTACGAGGGCCCGCCCCGCCGGGGCCAGACCTACGCGGGCACCGACCGGCAGGTCCGCGGGCGGTTGCTCGCGGTGCTGCGGGAGAGCCCCGGACCGGTGTCGCAGGCCGCGTTGGACGCGGTGTGGGACGAGCCCGTCCAACGCGCGCGGGCACTGGACGGGCTGGTCGCGGACGGCCTGGTCGAGCCGTTGGCGGCGGGCGTGTACCGGTTGCCCGCCGGCCCGCTCAGCGGCAGTACTTCTTCTCCGCGTCGATCGGATTCGTCGGAATCCGCATCGAGTTCCGTTTCACCGACCCGGTGAGGTTCTTCCAGAACCGCGATACCGACATGGGCTCGCGAGTCGCCTGCTGAAGTTCGCGAATACCGCCGCAGTTCAATGCCCGACGAGCCGCCTCGACCTTGGCCGGATCGACATTGCGCAGGTCGAGTGGTGTGCCCGGCCGGGTGAAGTCGGCGAGAATCCATTCGATGTAGGTCAGCTTGTCGTGCCCGGACCGGGTCCGATAGTCGAGGTCCAGGTGCGCGCCGAGCGGATTCGCCAGACCGAAGATGTCGATCGCCAGACCCGACGTCGGCACCAGCACCGCGGGCTGCCCGAGGGCGCCGTAGACCACCGAGTCGGTGACCGGGACGTGGTACTCGAGCGGTGCGGAGCGGAAGTCGAAGTTCAACATCCAGAACTTGTCGGGCTCGTGGTAGTAGGTCAGATAGACGAACTGCGCCCCGGGCGTGGCGATGTCCTTGTTCCACTCCGTGCCGACCCCTTCGAGCCGCTTCACGAACGCCTCCCGATAGACCTTCGAGGTGACCGGGTTCTCCTCGCCGGTCCAGGCCACGTACCACGAGCGGGTGTCCTCGATGTTCTTCGGCCCGAAGCCCTGGTACGGAACCCGCATCGAGGCCGCGCAGACCAGCGACCACACGGCCAGCCCCGCCGCGGTGCCCGCGTACAACCGCTGCAACGGCAGCACCAGGACCGGCAGCAGGAACGCGAACGTGCCCGGCAACAACAGGCGGGCGTGCATGAAGTCGCCGCCGACCACGATCACGTAGCCGAGCAGCACCGTGCCGGTGACCAGGGCGGTCGCGGTCAGCACCCGGATGCGATAGCGCTCGAAGTCGCCGACCGAACGGCCGATCGTGGCCAACAGCCCGACCGCGACCACGGTCAGCAGCAGCGGCGCCCAGATGTTGTACGGGCTCGCGTAGTCCTCGAAGTAGGTCCATCCGCGCCCGACGTCGGTCTTGGTGCCCTCCTTGGCTATCGCGGTGTTGGGCAGCAGGACGCCGTAGTAGCCCATCCGGAAGACCTGGTAGAGCACCGGCAGCAGTCCGCCGAACACCGCGAGCACGGCCAGCCGCTTGCCGGTCGGCCGCAGCAGCAGCCACGCGGCCACCGCGAACACGATCGTGCCCAGCGCGAGGTCGGGCCGGACCAGCACCCCCGTGCCGAGCGCGAACGAGGTGCCCGCCTGGCGCGCGAACGAGGAGTTTCGGTCCAGCCGGGCCAGCAGGCACCAACTCGTGCCCAGCCAGACGAAGATCAGCCCCATCTCCAGGCCGGACGTGGCGAAGTCCCAGAACGGCGGCAGCGCGGCGATCGCCAACGCACCGGCGGGCAGCGGCCATCCGCCGCCCGGGAGGTCGAGGTAGAGCCGCCGGGTGCCGGCGGTCGCGATCGCCAGGCCGCCGACCGCGCACAGCAGCGAGCCGTACACCGCGATGGTGACCAGGTCGATCCCGGTCGCCCCGCCGACCAGCGCGAGCAGCCACGGCCACAGCATCGACGTCGCCGCCTCGGCCCGCTCGCCCACGTTGAAGTTGGGCCCGTTCCCGTCCAGGATCTGCTGCGAGACGCGAACGAAGATCAGTCCGTCGTCGCCGATCCAGCGCCGCCGGAAGCCGGCGAGCCCGAGCAGCAGGGCCGGCACCAGCACCACGGCGATCGCCCATCCGGTTCGCGCGTCGAGCCGGTACCACGGCCTTTTTCGCGACATTTCCGGATCGGTATTCGCCGCGTCCTCGGCCTTATTCTTTTCGGCCAAGGTGCTTCCTACGGCCATCGTCCTGCCCCCGAATTCCTGTCGTCCCGCACACCGATCGGCCCGATAATATCATTGGGAAAAATAGCGGTCCGAATTGCCCCCGGCGCACCTTCGATAATTCGATCGAAGACTGTGTCGATCATCCGAGCGGGCGCGGCGACATTTCGACATCCATATCCATTCTTTTCCAACGTGACGAAGCCCGCAGGAAAACGCATTACTGTACCCCGCCTCGAACCGGCCGGTGTCGACCGACGATCGATGGCCCCGGCGACTCCCCGGCCGGTCGCCTCGTCCCCCGCCGACCGGCCCCGCGTGGGAACCTTTTGCCCCGAATCCCGGCGCCCGGCACACCGTCCGCGAATACTGGACGTACACGCGCCGGCTACGGAACGCGATGCGGCTCGGCCGCGGGCGCACACCGAGGATCGAAGGGGGACGCGGTGACGGAGGACTCCGGGTACGACGAGCCCACGGCGGGCGACGCGATCCAGTGCATGGGCTGCCAGGGCACCGGCCTGGACACCTCCGGCCGGGTCTACCGCAGCCGGCACCGCGAGGTGTCGACGATCTGGGCCGGCACCCGCTGCCCACACTGCCGAGGCACCGGCTGGCTGCGCAACGGACCGGTGGATCCCCCGGAAGGCTCCCCCGGCGGCCCGTGGCGCACCGGCCGATGAACGGGCCCGGCAGGGCGGGTCCAGCGCGCGCCCTCAAAGGCGGATCCGGAGGCGGGTCTAGCGCGCGCCCCCGGAGGCGGATCCGCGCAGGTAGCGGCGAAAGCCCTGCGCCGACTCGCCCTCGAAGCCGCAGGCCCGATAGAACGCGAGCGCCTCGGCGCTGTCCGCCGACAGGAGTTGCACCTTGTAGCAACCCGCGTCGGCGGCGACCGTGCCTGCGGCGGCCAGCAGTCGGCGGCCGATCCCGCGTCGCCGGTGGGTCGACGCCACCACGACGTTCTCCACGAACATGATCGGGTGCCCGCCCCGGGTGAGGTTGGGCAACACCGCGCAGTCGGCGGTGCCCGCGACGATCCCGTCCAGATCGGCGACCAGCACCGTGCGACCGCGCTGGGTGGCGATGTCCGCCCAGATCAGATGCGCGTCCTCGGTCGGCAGAGGCACGTCGTCGGGATGGAACTCGGCGTACAGCGCGAGCAGCCCGGACAGATCCCGAGCGGTCGCCGGGCGGATCGTCATGGTCATACCGAAAGCCTACAAATCGCGACGGCGTCGACCGGGACCCGCGCACCGCACATCCGCCGGCGGATCGCCCGCCGAGCGCCCCGCCCGCCCCACCAGCCCCACCCGTCGCGCATTCCGCGGGCCCCGACCACACAGCGGCCTTGGCCGGCCGAGCCCGGCCGGTCACTCACCCACTCGGGTGAATCCACGGGTCTCGCCCACAATCCATCACCGCTCGAATTCCCGCTGCTGGCAACCCCTCCACGGGTGCCCGGCGGGCGCCGCCCCGGCCGGCTCCGGTTGTCGCATCGGCCGATTCGCCGTCTGCTGGTGATCGGAGCTCCCACACGACGACCGCCGTGTCGCGACATCCTTGTCGCGGCGCCGGGAACAGGAGCGTTGGCTCGTGAAGACGAACGTCACCCCGCAGGAACTGATCGGCCGCAAGGTCGTCGATTCCGAAGGCAACAAGATCGGGACCATCGGCCAGGTGTATCTGGACGACCGCACCGGCGAGCCGGAGTGGGTCACCGTCAAGACCGGCATGTTCGGCGGACGCGAGAGCTTCGTGCCGCTGGGCCCGGCCGACATGCAAGGCGACGACCTGCGTGTGCCCTTCGACAAGGAACTCGTCAAGGAGGCGCCGAGCCTGGGCACCGACGAGCACCTGTCGCCGGAGGAGGAGGCTCGCCTCTATCGGCACTACAGCGTCACGCCGTCGACCGGCATGACGCGCACCGAGACCACCCAGGACACCGGAACCGCCGGTACGGCCGCCGGAGCGGCCGGTGCCGCCGGAGCAGCCGGGGCGGCCGGGACGCACCGGCGTCCGGACATGTCCAAGTCGCAGCTCGCGGGCTCGGACAACGGCTTCGAGGAGTTGACCGGCAAGCACGACCCGTCGGTGCGCACCAACGACCCGCCGACGCGGATCGGTACGCCGGCCGCGACCACGGCCGCCGCGACCGGCACCGCGGCCGGTCGGCCCGCCGCCCGGCCGGCGATGGAGGCGGACGCCGCCAAGGCGGGCATGGCCTCCTCGACCACGACCCGTTCGACCTCGGCCGACTCGGGCACGGCCCGGGGCGCGGCGATGTCCGCCAAGGCCGGTTCCGACGACGCGATGACCCGCTCCGAGGAGCGGCTGGACGTGCACGTCGAGACGATCGAGGCCGGGCGCGCGGCGCTGCGCAAGGTGATCGAGACCGAGCGCGTGGACAAGGTCGTACCGGTGATGCACGAGGAGTGGGAGATCGTTCGCGAACCGATCGACAACGCGAACCGCCGTGCCGCGCTGGACGGGCCGGACATGCGTGAGAACGCGCACGAGATCGTGCTGCACGCCGAACGTGTGGTCGTCCGCAAGGAGGTCGTCCCGGTCGAGCGCATCCGGCTCGTCTCCAAGAAGGTGCAGAGCGAGCAGCGGGTGACCGAGGAGGTCCGTCGCGAGCGGATCGAGTTGCACGACGGGGACAAGGTGCAGGTCCTCGACGGCAAGGGCGAACGGCTGGACAAGAACATGGACAAGAACAAGAACATGTAGGGCCGTTCCGCCCAGCTCCCGCGAAGCCCTCGATCGTCCCCCGGTTCGTTTCCCGGGTGGCGCCCGGGGGCTTCGCCCCGCTCGGGGCACGGTTCGGGAAATTCGCGGGAAATCACCTCTTCCACCGGGCGTTACTCGCCAGTAGGGTCCGGGGCATGGACCTCACGGTGTTCGCCATTCCGGCCTTCACCCTGCTCCTGGTCGTGGAATGGGTGTCGTACCGCTTCGCCCCCGACGACGACGAGCGCGGGTACGCGGTGAAGGACACCGCGACGAGCCTGACCATGGGTCTCGGCAGCATCGCGGCCGGGCTCGGGTGGGGGTTGTTGACCGTCCTGGCCTGGGACGGTCTGCACGAACTGACCCCGCTGCGGGTGGGGAACACGTGGTGGGCGTGGGTGCTGGTGATCGTCGGCGTCGACTTCTTCTACTACTGGGAGCATCGCGCCGGGCACGAGATCCGGCTGTTGTGGGCCAGCCATGTCGTGCACCACTCCAGCCGGCACTACAACCTCTCCACCGCACTGCGGCAGACCTGGACCGGGGCGCACCACATCGTGTTCATCGGGCCGATGTTGCTGCTGGGCTTCCCGCTGACGATGGTGGTCACCTCCTTCTCGATCAACCTGCTCTACCAGTTCTGGATCCACACCGAGCGGATCGACAAGCTCTGGAAGCCGATCGAGTTCGTCCTCAACACGCCCTCGCACCATCGTGTGCACCACGGCTCGAACCGGCAGTACCTGGACCGCAACTACGGCGGCATCCTGATCCTGTGGGACCGCCTGTTCCGCAGCTTCGAGCCGGAGGGCGAGCCGGTGGACTACGGGCTCACCAAGAACATCGAGACCTACAACCCGTTGCGGGTGGCCTTCCACGAGTACGCGGCCATCGCGCGTGACGTCCGGGCGGCGCGCGGTTGGCGGACGCGGTTCGGCCGGGTGTTTCGCGGTCCCGGCTGGCAGCCCGCGGTCAAGGCGGCCGAGCCCGCGGGCGCCGCCCGGGCGACCGCGTGAGGGCACGCGCCCTGGTCGCCGCGTACCTGACGCTCGGCGTCGCGGACACGGTGTTCGCCGCGATCGACGTCGACGGGCCCCGCTGGGTCACCAAGACGCTGCTGATGCCGGTGCTGATCGCCTTCGTGTGCGTGGCCGCCCGGCCCGGCGCCGAGCGCGTTCGGGCGCCGGCGATCGGCGCGCTCGTGGGCGGATTCGTCGGCGACGTCGGGCTGCTCGTGGACCACGACGCGACCTTCATGGTCGGCATGGCCGGGTTCGCGGTCGGGCACGTGTGCTACCTGGTCGCCTTCCGGCGCCTGGGCGGCACGCTCCCACCCCGGTCCGCCGTCGGATACCTGCTCGCGTGGGCCGCGATGATGGCGCTGGTGTGGCGCGGTCTGGACGACCTGCTGGTCCCGGTGCTCGGGTACAGCCTGCTGCTCACCGCGATGGCGGTCGGCGCCGCGGGAGTGAGCCGGCGGACCGGTATCGGCGGCGCGTTGTTCCTGCTCTCGGACGCGGTGATCGCCCTGGGCATCGCCGACGTGGACCTGGTGCCGGGACAGGACGCGGTGGTGATGCCCACCTACGTGGCCGCCCAGTTGCTCCTCGCGCTCACCTGGGCCCTCTGGCCGTTCGCCGGTCCGGACCCGAACGAGGCGGCGGACCGTCGGTCCGCCGCCTCCTCGGGCTGAGTCGGGCGTCAGTCGGCGTACCTCGCCGCCGCCGCGGTGTACTCCGGCTCCGGGTTCATCGCCGCGGCGAGCCGCAGGAACGGCGCGGCCTCGGCGCCGCGACCGGCCCGCTCCAGGGTCCGGCCGAGCGCGTGCGTGGCCCACGCGTCACACGGGTCCAGCTCGATCACCCGGCGCAGCGTCTCCTCGGCCCGGCGCAGTTGCAGCGAGAGGAAGTACGCCCGACCGGCCAGTTGCTGCACGGCCACGTTGTCGCGCTCCTCCTCCAGCACCGGCTCCAGGAGGCGCAACGCGCCCAGCGGGTCGCGCCACTCGACCAGTGCCTCGGCTACTCGGTAGTTCTCCAGGGTCAGCGTCACGGTGGCTCCCTTCGCGATGCTCGTGACGGCGTCGGACACCCGGCAGAACCGAATACCCCGGCAAGGTATTCCGCGAGGTATCCCGGCGAGGCGGCGGCCGGGTCAGGCGCCCGGGACGAGCACCGCGCGGCCGTTGATCCGGCCGTGATGCAGCCGGTCGTACACGTCCGGCGCCTGGTCGAGCGGGAACCTCTCCACGTGCGCGCTCACCGCGCCGCGCCGGGCCAGGTCGATCAGCTCGATCAGCTCGGCCCGCGTACCCCAGTAGGGCGTGCTGACCGAGCACTCGAACGGGATCAGTCCGAAGCCGACCGGGAGGGTGCCGCCGCCGATGCCGACGATGGTCAGGTCGCTCTCCGTGGCCGCGCACTTCGCGGCCAGGTCGACGGTGGGTTGCACGCCGGCGAAGTCGAGCACGAGCTGTGCGCCCAGGCCGTCGGTGGCCTCCCGGACGATGTCGGCGGCCTTGTCGTCGGACCTGATCGCCAGGTGTGCACCGGACGCCCGGGCCAGGTCCAGCTTGTCCTCGCTCACGTCCAGCGCGATCACCTGGGTGGCGGAGAGCGCGCGCAGCAGTTGCACGCCGATGTGGCCGAGGCCGCCGACGCCCAGGACCACGGCGGTGCTGCCCGCGTAGAGCTTGTCCAGCGAGCGCTTGATCGCGTGGTACGGAGTCAGACCGGCGTCGGTGAGCGGGACGGTCCGCACCGGGTCCAGGTCGCCGATCGGCACCAGGTGGCGGGCGTCGTCGATCAACACGTAGTCGGCGAGCGCGCCGGGCGCGCCCAGTCCCGGCGGCCGGATGCCCAGTTCGGCGGCGCGTGCGCAGTAGTTCTCCTTGCCCTGCGCGCACGCGTGGCAGGCGCCGCAGCCCCACGGTCCGTAGACGACGACCGCGTCGCCGAGTTCGACGCCGGTGACCCCCTCGCCGAGCGCGGCGACGATGCCGGCGCCCTCGTGGCCGAGGGTCAGCGGGGCGTTCGGGCCGAAGCTCCCGGTGGGCTGACTCATCACGAAGATGTCGGAGTGGCAGACGCCGGCGGCGGTGACCTCGAGCAGTACCTGGCCGGGGCCCGGTTCGGGTGCGGGGATCTCCCGCACCTCGACCGGCTTGCCGAACTCGACGTATTGGACGGCCTTCATGGGTTTCTCCCTTTCCGGCATACCGGCCCCCAGTGATGACACGGGTGGTGCTCGGGTGGCACGGTGGGCCGGCGACGTCACTGGTGAGACTATTGCTCGCCAACCGATTGGATTACCGGGTGGGGGTATCCGCCCGGCCGGGTTACGGCGCGGTGTAGCCGCCGTCCACCAGGTGGTAACTGCCGGTGATGAACGCGGCCCGGTCGGAGAGCAGGAAGGCGACCGGCTCGGCCACCTCGTCGACCGTGCCGAGCCGGCCCATCGGGTGCAGCCGGGCCAGCGCGGCGTGCGCCTCGGCGTCGGATTCCGCGAGCAGCGGGGTCTCCACGAAGCCCGGGCCGACCGCGTTGATCCGGATGCCGCGCTGCGCGTACTCGATCGCGGCGGTCTTGGTCAGGCCGAGTACGCCGTGTTTGGCGGCCACGTAGCCGACCGCGTTCGGGAAGCCGACCGAGCCCAGGATCGAGGCCATGTTGACGATCGCGCCGCCGCCGGACTCGAGCATCGCCGGGATCTGGTGGCGCATGCCGTAGAAGACGCCACCGAGGTTGATGTCGATCACCTTGCGCCAGCCGTCCGGCGGGTATTCGCCGGTGTGCGCGTGCGGACCGGTGATGCCGGCGTTGTTGACCGCGAGGTGCAGCCCGCCGAACGCCTCCACCGCCGCGCGCACCAGCAGCGCGCAGGACTCCGGATCGGCCACGTCCACGCGCACCCCCCGGGCGCTCCCGCCGGCCGCCTCGATCTCGGCGGCCACGCGGGCCGCGCCGACGTCGTCGAGGTCGGCCACCACCACGTCGGCGCCGTCGGCGGCCAGCCTGCGGGCGATGGCCGCACCGATGCCCGAGGCGGCACCGGTGACGATGGCGGTCTTGTCGGCGAAGTCGGCGCTCATGCCTTCGATCCTGCGAGCGCCCGATCGTCGCCGCCCGTCGGACGGGCCCTAATGGGGGAATGGCGCGGCGGCTAGAGGCCGTGCAGGGCCACATCCAGGCCGCGCCGGACGATGTCCGCCTTGATCCCGTCCGGGAGGTGGGCCAGTTCGGTGTCGAGCAGCAGGACGCTCAGGCCGTGCACCGCGGACCACATCACCACGTCCGAGTACTCGCGTCGCTCGGCCGGCAGCCGACCGAGCTCGACCAGTTCGTCCAGCGCCCGGGACATCAGCTCGTAGGCCTCCTCCGGCCGGTCCGGCGTGCCGGGCAGCCGCCCCTCGGCCTCGCCCTCGGCCTCGCCCTCGGCCTGGGCCTGGACCGCAGCCTGGGCCGCCTGCCGACGACCGACCATCGACTCGCCCTCGCCGGCCCCGTAGAAGATGGTCCGGAACAGGCCGGGCTCGGCGAACGCGAAGCGGACATAGCCGAGCCCCGCGGCGCGCAGCCGGCGCATCGCCTCGTCGCCCGGGTCCGGGCACGGCTCGCCCTTCGCCAACTCGGCCCGCATGGCCGCCGCGAGCAGTGCCAGGCCGTGATCCTTGACCGCCACGACCAGCTCGTGGTGGTTGGCGAAGTGCCGGTAGGCGGCGGTGGAGGACACTCCCGTCGCCCGCGCCGCCTCACGCAGCACGATCGCCTGCGGTCCGCCCGCCCGGGCCCGCTCCACGGCGGCCTCGGTCAGCGCGTTGCGCAGGTCCCCGTGATGGTATCCGCGACGACCCGAGGTGCCGGCGGCTTGCTCGCTTGCCATGGTTCTCCGTTCGATCCAGCCCCATGTTGACACTGCGCACATTCAATGCCAAGTTATCAATGCCAACATTGTTATCGGCGTCAACATCGTTTGCCCAACCCTGGCACCTCCGTCCCCCAGGGACCACATGGAAGGTCGATGATCATGCTCGAACGACTAGGGGACCTCGTGTTCCGCCGGGCCCGCATGGTGCTCGTGGTCGGCGGACTGCTGTTGCTCGTCGCGGCCGGGGTGGGCTTCGGCGCCTTCGGCAAGCTCCAGTCGGGCGGCTTCGAAGCGCCGAACTCGGCCTCGACCCGGGCTCAGGACGAGATCAAGGACACCTTCGGCGGCCGACCCAACCTGGTGGTCGAGGTACGCGCCAAGGACGGCTCCGGCGTCGACACACCCGCCGTCGCGGACGCCGGGCGCCGGCTCACCGCGGCCCTCGCCGCCGCGCCGGGCTTCGACCAGGTGGCCTCGTACTGGACCACCAACGCACCCGGCCTCAAGGCCGACGGGGGCCGCGGCGCGCTGCTCGTCGCCCATTCGGTCGAGGACGACGTCAGCGAACTGCCCAAGAGCGCCCAACTGCCCCCGGACAGTCCGCTCAAGGTGCGCATAGGCGGCGACGCCTCGATCGGCCCGGCGGTCAACGGCCAGGTCGGCAAGAGCCTGGCGATCGCCGAGTCGATCGCGGTGCCGCTGACCCTGCTGCTGCTCGTGCTCGCCTTCGGCAGCCTGATCGCCGCCCTGGTCCCGCTGGTGATCGGCTTCATCGCGATCATGGGCACGTTCGCCGAGCTGTACGTCCTCGGCAGCCTCACCGACGTCTCCATCTTCTCGATCAACCTCACCACCGCCCTGGGCCTGGGTCTGGCGATCGACTACGCGCTGCTGATCGTGGCCCGACACCGCGAACTGCTGCACGCCGGCCACGACCTGCACGACGCGGTGGTCGGCACACTGCGCACCGCCGGTCGCACGATCCTGTTCTCCGCCGCGACGGTGGCGGCCGCGCTCGCCGTGCTGCTGGTCTTCCCGCAGTACTTCCTGCGCTCCTTCGCCTACGCGGGCATCGGTGTGGTGGTCATCTCCGCGCTCGCCGCGCTGATCGTCGCGCCGGCCCTGCTCACCGTGCTCGGGCCGCGCGTCGAGTCGATGCGGATCAAGGGCATCAAGGGGGTCCAGGGCGCCGAGGCGCCGATGTGGTCGCGGCTCGCCGGCTTCGTCACCCGCCGGCCCGCGCTCACCGCGCTGCCCGTGGTGGCGGTGCTGCTGTTCGCCGCGTCGCCGCTGCTCGGGGTCAAGTTCGGCACGCCCGACGAGCGGGTGCTGCCGACCAGCACCGAGGCCCGCCAGGTCGGCGACACGCTGCGCGCGGACTACAGCCTCGACGACACCCGCACGCTGGACGTGGTGCTGCTCGGCGCCGGCGCCGAGGCCCCGGTGGACGGCTACGCCGCTCGACTCGCCACGCTGCCCGGCGTCACCCGGGTGGACAGCGCGGGCCCCGACCGGATCCGGCCGAACGCCCGCCTGCTGTCCGTGATCACCACGCTGCCCGCCAAGTCGGACGCCGCCCAGGACCTGGTCCGCGACGTCCGCGCGATCCCCGCGCCGGAGCGCACCGAGGCCCTGGTCGGCGGCACGGACGCGCGCCTGGTCGACACCAAGACCTCGATCGGCGACCGGCTGCCGCTGGCCTTCGGGCTGATCGTGCTCAGCACGTTCGTACTGCTGTTCCTGTTCACCGGGAGCATCCTGCAACCGCTGCGCGCGCTGCTCCTGAACGGGATCAGCATCCTGGCCGCGGTCGGCATCACCGTGTGGGTCTTCCAGGACGGGCATCTCTCCGGCCTGCTGGGCTTCACGCCGCTGCCGATGGACACGTCGATGACGGTGTTGTTGTTCTGCATCGCGTTCGCCCTGTCCATGGACTACGAGGTGTTCGTGACCAGCCGGATCAAGGAACTGCACGACGCCGGCGAATCCGACGAGGACGCGGTCCGGCACGGCCTGGGCCGCACCGGACGGATCGTCACCACCGCCGCCGCGCTGCTCGCGGTGACCTTCGTGGCCTTCCTGACCAGCAGCGTGAGCTTCCTGCAGTTGTTCGGCTTCGGCGCGGCGTTGGCGATCCTCCTGGACGCGACCCTGGTCCGCGGCGTGCTGGTGCCGGCCGCGATGCGCCTCCTGGGTCGGCACGCGTGGTACTCCCCGCGGGTCCTGCGCCGGCTGCACGACCGGGTGGGCCTGAGCGAGTCGGCCGCGGAACCGGCGGAGTCGGCGCCGCCGGCCCGGTCGGGTGCCGCGGACAGGGCCGACGAGCACGTGGCCGACGGCGCGCGCTGACCCCTCGCGCCGGGTCGTCGTACCGGACACCGGCGCCCGTCGCCCGCGGCGGTCGGCAAACGTGTACCGCAGTCGTCACGCGCACCGCGGTCGGCACACGAGAGCGGTCGGCACACGAGAAAGGGGCCGCCCCCGGGAATTGCTTCCCGGGGGCGGCCCCTCGTCGTGTGCGGTCTCCCGCGGCCGACTTACTCCTTGGTCAGGTTCGGGCCCGAGCCGGTCGCCTCGATGGGCGGCGCGTCCGGCAGCGGTGCCTTCTCCATGCCCTCGAAGGTGAACTGCTCGTCCTTGCCCTCACCCTCGGTGTCGACCACGATGATCGACCCGGAGCGCAGCTCGCCGTAGAGGATCTTCTCGGAGAGGTTGTCCTCGATCTGGCGCTGGATCGTCCGCCGGAGCGGACGGGCACCCAGCAGCGGGTCGTAGCCCCGCTTGGCGAGCAGGGCCTTGGCGGCCGGACGGAGCTCGATGCCCATGTCCCGGTCGCGCAGCCGCTCGTCCACCTTGGCGATCATCAGGTCGACGATCTGGATGATGTCTTCCTCGGAAAGCTGGTGGAAGACGATCGTGTCGTCGACACGGTTGAGGAACTCGGGACGGAAGTGCTGCTTCAGCTCTTCGTTGACCTTCGCCTTCATCCGGTCGTAACCGGTCTTGACGTCGGACGATCCGGAGAAACCGAGGCCGAAGCCCTTCGAGATGTCCCGCGTACCGAGGTTGGTCGTCATGATGATGACGGTGTTCTTGAAGTCCACCACCCGACCCTGGGAATCGGTCAGGCGACCGTCCTCCAGAATCTGCAGCAGCGAGTTGAAGATGTCCGGGTGGGCCTTCTCGACCTCGTCGAACAGGACCACCGAGAAAGGCTTGCGGCGCACCTTCTCGGTGAGCTGGCCGCCCTCTTCGTAACCCACATATCCGGGCGGCGAACCGAACAGCCGGGACACCGTGTGCTTCTCGGAGAACTCGCTCATGTCGAGCTGGATGAGCGCGTCCTCGTCGCCGAAGAGGAACTCGGCGAGCGTCTTGGACAGCTCGGTCTTACCGACACCGGACGGGCCGGCGAAGATGAACGAACCACCGGGACGCTTCGGGTCCTTGAGTCCGGCGCGGGTGCGCCGGATGGCCTGGGAGAGCGCCTTGATGGCGTCCTTCTGGCCGATGACCCGCTTGTGCAGCTCGTCCTCCATGCGGAGCAGACGGGCCGACTCCTCCTCGGTCAGCTTGAAGACCGGGATGCCGGTGGCGGTCGAGAGAACCTCTGCGATCAGTTCCTCGTCGACCTCGGCCACGACGTCCATGTCGCCGGCCTTCCACTCCTTCTCCCGCTTCGCCTTGTCGGCGAGCAGCTTCTTCTCGCTGTCGCGCAGGGACGCGGCCTTCTCGAAGTCCTGCGCGTCGATCGCGGACTCCTTGTCCCGACGCACGTTGGCGATCTTCTCGTCGAACTCGCGCAGGTCCGGCGGCGCGGTCATGCGCCGGATGCGCATCCGCGAGCCGGCCTCGTCGATGAGGTCGATCGCCTTGTCCGGCAGGAACCGGTCGGAGATGTACCGGTCCGCGAGCGTCGCCGCGGCCACCAGGGCCTGGTCGGTGATCGACACGCGGTGGTGCGCCTCGTAGCGGTCGCGCAGCCCCTTGAGGATCTCGATCGTGTGCGGCAGGGACGGTTCCGCGACCTGGATCGGCTGGAACCGGCGCTCGAGCGCCGCGTCCTTCTCCAGGTGCTTGCGGTACTCGTCGAGCGTGGTCGCACCGATCGTCTGCAGCTCGCCTCGCGCCAGCATCGGCTTGAGGATGCTCGCCGCGTCGATCGCGCCCTCGGCGGCACCCGCGCCGACGAGCGTGTGCAGCTCGTCGATGAACAGGATGATGTCGCCTCGGGTGCGGATCTCCTTGAGCACCTTCTTCAGCCGCTCCTCGAAGTCGCCTCGGTAGCGGGAACCCGCCACCAGCGCGCCGAGGTCCAGCGTGTAGAGCTGCTTGTCCTTGAGCGTCTCGGGCACCTCGCCCTTGACGATCGCCTGGGCCAGGCCCTCGACGACGGCGGTCTTGCCGACGCCGGGCTCGCCGATCAGGACGGGGTTGTTCTTGGTGCGGCGGGACAGCACCTGCATGACCCGCTCGATTTCCTTCTCTCGCCCGATGACGGGGTCGAGCTTGCCCTCGCGCGCCGCCTGGGTCAGGTTGCGCCCGAACTGGTCGAGCACGAGGGACGTCGACGGAGTCCCCTCCTGGCCGCTTCCGCCCGGAGCGGCGGATTCCTTGCCGCTCGAGTAGCCGGAGAGCAGCTGGATGACCTGCTGGCGGACCCGGTTGAGGTCGGCGCCGAGCTTCACGAGGACCTGGGCGGCGACGCCCTCGCCCTCGCGGATCAGGCCCAGAAGGATGTGCTCCGTGCCGATGTAGTTGTGGCCGAGCTGGAGCGCCTCGCGAAGCGACAGCTCGAGGACCTTCTTCGCACGGGGCGTGAAGGGGATGTGACCGGACGGAGCCTGCTGGCCCTGGCCGATGATCTCCTCAACCTGCTGACGCACTGCCTCAAGCGAGATGCCGAGGCTCTCCAGGGCCTTCGCAGCGACGCCCTCACCCTCGTGGATGAGGCCAAGGAGGATGTGCTCAGTACCGATGTAGTTGTGGTTGAGCATCCGGGCCTCCTCCTGAGCCAGGACGACAACCCGCCGCGCGCGGTCGGTGAACCTCTCGAACATCGTTATCGCTCCTCAGAGCGGTCGTGCAGATCGGGGACGGTCCCCTCCCTGTCCTTCCGCATGCTAGTCCTGCACGCAGGACCGCTCGATTCGTCCGTGAAGACGTGCGACCCACGTGTTGCGGACCGCGTTGGACAACTAGTCAAACCCGATGGTGCGTGTCGGTGTTCCCGTCGGTCACGTCCTGAGGCCGATTCCGAGTACGCCAGAAGCGAACGCGGCATTTTCCGGCACCGGTCCGACCCGGCGCGGGCCCGGATTCCGCCTCCCCGTGCCCCCTCCATGTTCGGGTCATACCCCGGACGACACCTGCTGTATACCGGCAGGTCACGACCGGTGTGCGGGCAACCGCGCGGGCGCCGGGGAAGAGCCGGCGCGGCCATCCCACACATTGCGTCACTCATTGCGGTTGCCATATCACCTTTCGTAACCTCGCTGTCGTCCCGGAGTTGAACACGTTATGGCAGCCACGCTTGTTTTCGCGTCCCGTTCGGCGCCCGTCGTCCCCGGCCCGCTGGACGAGGCCCTCTGGTACGCGCGTGCCCTCGGATGGCCGGTGGGTCCGGGATCGCTCGACCCGGCGCACGAGAGCGCGGCCGCGACCACCGATCCGCGCGTGCTCGCGGGCCACTGGGCGGCCACCCCCTCGGCCCCGGTCCGGCTGGCCGCGGGGGTGCGGTTCGACGTCCTGGACGTGCCCGGTGCGGCCGGTGTCCGGGCCCTGGACCGGGCCGAGCGGCTCGGCGCCCCGGTCGGGCCGGTGGCCGCGACCGGGACCGGCCGGATCCAGTTCTTCGTGGCCCCGGGGGTCGCGGGCGACCTGCCCGCACTGCTGGACTGGCTGGACTGGGCCGATCTGGACCTGGACCTGCGCGCGTACGGCGAGGGCGACACGGTGGCCGCGCCGTCGCCGTGGCCGGCCACGTGGCGGGCCCCGTGGCCGCGGTCGTGGGAGCACGCGCGCTGGTTGCGGCCACCGGTCGACCCGGGCCGGGTGTGCCCCGCCGGGGACCTCGCGGCACTAGGCGCGGTGTTGCACGTGGACGTGCGTTTCCCGGACGTGACCCGGCTGCTGAGCACGTTGGCGCACGCCTGCCAGCACGTACGGCTGTTCCCGAGGCCGCGGGCGACCGAGCCCAGGCCGCTGACCCACCACCGCCCGGCGCCGGCCTGAGGCCCGGCCGCGAGGCCGGCACCGGCACCGGCTCCGGCTCCGGCACCGGCTCCCGGAAAACGACATGAGCGGTGCCCTCCCCCGAACGAATCGGGGGAGGGCACCGCTCGATGATGGCGTCGACGATCAGGCGTGGGCCTTCTCGTAGGCGTCGCGAATGTTGCCCGGCACACGACCGCGCTCGCTCACGTCGTAGCCGTTCTCCTTGGCCCAGGCGCGGATCTTGGCGGTGTCGCCGGAGGCGGCACCACCCTTGACCACCTGGCGGACGCCGCGGCGAGCCGCGACCCGGCCACCGGTCTTACGGCCGGCCTCGACGTAGGTCGTCAGGGCCGCGCGGAGCTGCTCTGCGTGCGTGGCGCTCAGGTCGATCTCGTAGGAGACACCGTCGAGCGCGAACGTCACCGTCTCATCGGCCTTGCCGCCGTCGAGGTCGTCAACGAGAAGAATCTGGACCTTCTGTGCCACCAGGATTCCCTTTCATCGGGAGGGTTCACAACCAGCTCAAGAAAAGGAAACCGCTTTCTGCGGGAAAATACAAACCCACCCGCGCGGAACCCGTCGAGTCGGCAATACGTTACCGGGTTTGTGGTTGCGACTTCACCGCACACCACACCGTCACGGGCAAGAAGCGTCAAGAGGTTCGCCGGCGCGGGGCACGCGATCTCCACCACACTCGCCCGGTCTACGCGGATCGAGATCACTGCCAGAGATGGAGCAGCATCCGCGTGTTGCCAAGGGTGTTGGGTTTGACGCGTTCCAGATCCAAAAACTCGGCGACGCCCTCGTCGTACGAACGCATCAGTTCACTGTAGACATCGCCGTCGATCGGTGTCTCCTCGATCTCGACGAAGCCGTGCTTCGCGAAGAAGTCGACCTCGAAGGTCAAGCAGAATATCCGCCGAACACCGAGCCAACGCGCGGTCTCCAGGAGTTTGGTGAGCAAGAGGTGGCCCACTCCGGAGCCGCGGCACACGGGATCCACCGCGAGAGTGCGTACCTCCGCCAGGTCCTCCCACATCACGTGCAGCGCCCCGCACGCGACCACCTCACTGTCGGCGTCCCGCTCCGCGACCCAAAACTCCTGCACATCCTCGAAGAGGGTGACGGTTGGTTTGTCGAGGAGGATACGCAGACCCACGTACCCATCCACAAGGCGACGAATGGCCCGCACATCGGACGTTCTGGCACGTCGGATCGTCACTTCCATGGGCTGACGCTATCGCGATCACGATAGGCATCGCCGCTCCGCCCGGTTTACCACCGATCTGCCCGGGTGGTCTCGGAAACACCCGGACCGACAGCAGAGGTCCGAGCGGGGTTTCCCACCGCCCGGACCTCGGGTTCTTCATACATCCGGCACCGATACCGACGGACCCGTCCACGGGTCGTGGAGTGATCAGGACGGATATGGACGGATTCCCCCGGTCATTCCCGGGTCCTGGATTCGACCACGCGCGTGCTCGCACAGGCCGCTTCGGCATCGTCGCCGCACGCGTTGCCGATCACCGGCTTCGCGCCCGGCGCGCTGACGAAACTCGAACGAGCGCTCATCTCGGATCCGGCCGCGCCTTCCGGAACCTTGAGCACGAGAATCAGGGTGATCGCGGAGCCCGGCTTGATCCGGCCGGTCTTCCACACTCCGGTCGCGGTGTCGAATTCACCCTGCGACGGCTTGGATTCCACCAGTTTCGCGCCCGCGGGCAACGCGTTGCGCACGACCGCGGACTTCGCCTCGACGCCGCCGGAGTTCAGCACGGTCACCGTGTGGGTGACCGTGTCACCGGGCTTGGCCTGCGCGGGGTCGGCCGTGCGGCGCAATTCGAGCCTGACCGCCGCGGCCGGGTCGACCGGCGGGGCGGGCGGCTTGTCCGGCGTCACCGACGGCGGTTCCTTCGCGGCCGGCGGCTGAATCGGCTGCGTCACCGAGGACGTGTCGATGCCGAGGTCGGCGAGGTCGGGCAGGGTCACGCCCGGCGGCAACGACGTGGTCAGCGAGCTCAGCAGGCCCGAGAGCGTGCTCTGCAGGTCCTGCCCGAGCGTCTCGTGCATCCGGTCGAGTCGGGCGCGCAGGTCGGCCATCGCGGCGCCGAGCGCGGCCGTCCCGGGCAGCGGCGATGTGGGCACCCGCGAGGACGACCACAGCGTCCACCCGTAGGAGGTCCCGTACGAAGCGCCCGACGAGGTCGTGTACGAGGTGCCGTACGACGTCGCGGCCGGTTGGGGCGGGCGCTCCGACGACGCGGTGGCCGGGCCGGCCGTGGCCAGGTTCGCGCCCAGCGCGGCGGTCACGCCGACAGTGACCACCGCGAGGGCGTGCCTCGCTCGGGTTTTCGCTCGCATCATGTCGGTCCACTTTCCGTTCCGCTGTGCAGAAGTCCGCATTTCTTACGTAGATCATTAATACGATTACGCAGAGTTGCGCCCTCGGGGCGCCGGCGGCTGCGCCGAACGAATTAACAAGGCCCCCGATCAGCCCAGGGAAGTCCCGAAGGCGCGGGCGATTCGACGTGGGTTCGAGGCGGGTTCGAGGCGGGTCCGACTCAAGGCAGCGCGACGCGCAACGCGTCGCGCAACGCCTCGATCTGTTCCGGCGTCATCCCCTCGACGAAGTGCACGAGAGCACCGGCACGACTGTCGCCCGCCGCCCAGTCGGCGCGCATCAACTCGGCGGTATACGCGTCGCGCGAGCGCACGGCTTCGTACAGATAGGCCCGGCCGGCCAACCGGCGGCGCAGCAGGCCCTTGCGGAAGAGTTTGCCGAGCACGGTCATCACCGTCGTATAAGCCGGTTCACGATCCGGCAGCAGCGCCTCCTGTACCTCGCGCACCGACGACGGGCGATTGAGCCACCAGACGCGGAGCATCACCTGGGTTTCGAGTTCACCGAGACGATTCATGGCGGGCCCTTCGTGAAACCTGGTCGCGCCGTGAACTGCGTCACCCTCGTCGCGCGATCTCCTACGCGGCATCGTAGGCACGGTTTCGTCCGGATTTGTCGCAAGTGGTGGTTCGCGGCGACCGGGCGGGTGCAGGGATTACTACGCGGCGTCGTAGTGTCCGCTCCGTGACGACTTGGTCGATGCGCGGTGGATTGCTACCACTGATCCCGGCCCTGTCGTCGAAACCCCGAGGTATTCGTGCCGCACTCCCCCGAAGCTCCGTCCACGTCCACGTCCACGCCCACGTCCGGGCCGGTCGACCGCGTCGCGCGGCTCAAGGCTCTGCGCCCGAGCCGCTCGGTCACCGTGGTCTCGGGCCTCGCGCTGCTGGCCGTCGCGGTCACCACCGGCGTCCAGACGGCGGGTTCGGGAGCGGGCCGGGAGCACGCGGCCGGGTCGGCGAGCGCCGATCCCGGCACGGCGCAGCGGCTCGCCGATCGGGGTGCGGACGTCGCGGCCCGTTCCCAGGAGCGCGCGACGCTGGGTGCCACCGGGGAACAGGCCAAGGAATCGGCGGCCTCGGACGCGGCCGTACGAGCGGAGGCGGAGCGGGCACAGGAGCTCGAACGCGCGGAAGAGGCGGAGCGGGAGGCCGAGCGAGAGGCGGAGCGGGCCCGCGAGGTCGAGCAGGCCCAGGAGGCCGAGCGGCAGGCGGCGGCGCAAGCCGAGACCGAGCGGGCGGAGGCCGAGCGCGCGGAGGAGGCCAAGCGGGCGGAGGCCAGGCGGGCCGCCGGATGGGTGCTGCCGACCTCCGACTACACGCTGACCGGCCGCTTCGGCAACAGCGGCTCGCGCTGGGCGCACACGCACACCGGGCTGGACTTCGCCGCGCGCTCCGGCACGCCGATCAAGGCCGCCGCCGCCGGGAAGATAGCCTCCGCCGGCACCGCGGGCGCGTTCGGCAACCGGATCGTGATCACCCACCCCGACGGCACCCAGACCTGGTACTGCCACCAGTCGCGGTTCGCGAAGACCTCCGGCTCGGTGGCGGCGGGCGAGGTGATCGGCTACGTCGGCACGACCGGCAACTCCACCGGCCCGCACCTGCACTTCGAGGTACACCCCCGCGGCGGCGCGGCCGTGGACCCGGGTTCGTGGCTGGCGAACAAGGGCGTCAAGCCCTGAGCGCCGTCTCGGCGGGCCTCCTCAGTCCCTGAGGGCGAGCGAGTCCAACCAGTCCCACCAGCCGCCCTCGGCGATCAGCCCGGCGAGCTTGGCGTAGCCGACCGAGTCGCAGTGCGCCCCGTCGCCGTACGCCTCGATGCTGGCCCACCACTGCGGATCCTCGCGCAGCACGCGCTGGAGCGGCACGAAGGTGATGCCGCGCGCGGCGCAGGTCTTCGCGTACGCCTCCTCCAACGCGAGCGCGTCCTCGCCGTCGTTCGCCTCGTCGGGGACCGGTGGCGCGCCGACGACCAGGCAGGTCCAGCGGGCGCCGGTGGCGGTGTCCAGTATCGCGTCGAGGTTGGCGACGCTGTCGGCGTGCTTGACCCGGCGGCGGCCGCGCTCGACCTTGACGTCGTTGACGCCGAACGCGAACACCATGCCGGTGCCGTCGGCGTGCCGCATGCGCGGGACCGCCTCGCCGTACCAGCGCTCCGCGACGTCGGCGGAGGTCTCCAGTCGTACGCCGAGGTTGTACGCGGTCAACTGCCGGCCTCGGCGACGGGACTCGGCCGCGAGGCGACCGACCCATCCGCCGCCGGAGAGGTCGCCGACGCCTTGCACGAACGAATCGCCGGCGACGCAGATCCGGAGATCGGGGGCTGCTTCCATGCGGCCGACCCTATGCGTACGAACGGGTGACGCGCCCGGAAACAGGACAGGAGCCCCCTCGGGAGCGACGATCCGTCACCGAGGGGGCTCCGCCGCGCCGTCCGGCGGGTCAGTCGGTGGTCGGCTTCACCAGCGGGAACAGGATCGTCTCCCGGATGCCGCGGCCGGTGAAGGCCATGATCATCCGGTCGATGCCCAGGCCCAGACCGCCGCTCGGCGGCATCGCGAACTCCAGCGCGCGCAGGAAGTCCTCGTCGATCCGCATGGCCTCGACGTCACCGCCCGCCGCGAGCAGCGACTGCTCGGTGAGCCGGCGGCGCTGCTCGACCGGGTCGACCAACTCGGAGTACGCCGTGCCCAGTTCCATGCCGAAGCCGATCAGGTCCCACTTCTCCGCGACGCCCGGCACGCTGCGGTGCTGGCGGGTCAGCGGCGAGGTCTCGATCGGGAAGTCGCGCACGAAGGTCGGCTCGGCCAGCGTGTGCTCGACCAGCGCCTCGTAGATCTCCTGGACCAACTTGCCCTGGCCCCAAGCCTTGTCGTACTCGATCTCGCGCGCGTCGGCGAGCTTGCGCACGGTCTCGATCGGCGTCTCGGGGGTGACCTCCTCGCCGACGGCCTCGGAGACCGAGCCGTAGACGGTGATCTCGCGCCACTCGCCGGAGATGTCCACCTCGCGGTCGCCGTAGCGGAAGGTGTGCGTCCCGAACACGGCCTGCGCGACGTGCTGGTAGACCTCGCGGGTGAGAGTGGCCATCGTGTTGTAGTCGCCGTACGCCTGGTAGGCCTCGAGCATGGTGAACTCGGGGTTGTGCGTCGAGTCCGCGCCCTCGTTGCGGAAGTTGCGGTTGATCTCGAAGACCTTCTCGGCGCCGCCGACGACCAGGCGCTTGAGGTACAGCTCCGGCGCGATGCGCAGGTAGAGGTCCATGTCGTAGGCGTTGATGTGGGTGACGAACGGGCGCGCGGTGGCGCCGCCGTGCACCGGCTGCAACATCGGGGTCTCGACCTCCAGGAAGTCCCTGGTGTCGAACCACTCGCGGATCGAGCGCACGATCCGGCTGCGGGTGCGCAACATCGCGCGCGACTCGTCGTTGACGATCAGGTCGACGTAGCGCTGGCGGACCCGGGCCTCGGGGTCGGTCAGGCCCTTGTGCTTGTCCGGCAGCGGGCGCAGGCACTTGGACGTGATCGCCCACGTGTCGACCATGATCGACAGCTCGCCGCGGCGGGACGTGATCACCTGGCCCTCGACGCCGACGTGGTCGCCCAGGTCGACGTCGCTCTTCCAGGCGGCGAGCGACTCGGCGCCGACGCCGTCCAGCGAGACCATCACCTGGATGTCGCCGTCACCGTCGCGCAGCGTCGCGAAGCACAGCTTGCCGCCGGTGCGATAGAGCACCACCCGGCCGGTGACACCGACCCGGCGCCCGGTCTCCACATCCGCCTCGAGACCGTCGAACTCGGCACGCAGCGCGCCCACCGTCGTGCTGCGGGGGAACCCGACCGGGTACGGGTCGGTCCCCTCGGCCCGAAGCCGATCGAGCTTGTCGCGGCGAACCCGCATCTGCTCGGGAAGGTCGTCGATCTGCGGCTGCGCTGCGCTCTGCTCGGTCACGGGACAAGGCTACCCATGGCCACCCGGCTCCCCGAACCGATATCCGCCCGATCGGCGCGCCCCCGTGCGGTTGCCGGACACGGCCCGGCGGCGGGAGGCGGCGGGAGGCCACGCCGGACGGGAAACGGGGTCCCGGTCAGCCGGTGCCGGTCTGGAGGATCTCGGGGGCCGGGAGTTGACCGAGGGGACGACCCTGGCGGCGGTGCGGGATGACCGGCGAGAGCGCCTCGCGGATCGGGTCCGCGTCGAGGGGCGGGACGGCGGCCGGCACGGAATCGGGTGCGGGTGCGTGCGCCGTGTTCGGGCTCTCGGCGTCGCGGTCGGTCGCGACCTCGGCGGCCTCCGGTTCGGGCGACGTGGGCGCGTCGGGTTCGAGCCCGTGCTCGGCCTCGGGCTCGGGCTCGGCCCGGGGTTCGCGCTCGGCCTCGGACGGGTCCTCGGCGGCGCGGCCGACCATCCCGGCGGTACCGTCCGTGACATCCGTGCCGGCCGCCGGCTCCGCGCCGTCCGCGACATCCGTGGTGTCCATGTCTTCCACGACCGCCGTCACCTCCAAACCGATCGGGTCCGCGGCCTGCTCGACGGGTTCCTCGGCGAGGGCAGGCCGGGGTTCGGGTTCGCTTTCCGGAATCGGCACGGGAGTCGGCTCCGCGGTGAAGGCGGGTTTGCGCTCGGCCGCTGCCGGCGGGGCGGGGCGGGGGCGGGTGGGGATCAGGATGTCCAAGGGGTCGGCGCGGATGGCTCGGGCGGCTTCGGCGGTGGCTCGGCGGTGGGCTCGGGCGGCGAGGCGCTGTTCGAGGTCGGCCTCGGCCAGGTGTGTGCACCGGCGGAGCAGGGCCGCGCGGCTCGCGCGTTCGCGTTCGCCGCACGGGAGGTCGAGGGTGGTGCGCAGGGCGGCCAGGTCCTCGGCCGAGGGGACGTGCGCGATCTCGTCCACCGCGTTGCGCAGGCAGGACAGGAAGCCGGCCGCGCTCCCGGGCAGCGCGTCCCGATAGCGCCGCAGTTCGGACGTCATGAACGCGCGCAGCCGTTCGCGCTCGTCGTGCGCCTCGCCGATCGCCTGGCCGAGCAGCCAGAAGTCGACCGAGTCGCGCCCCCCGCGCAGCGCGACGGCAAGCGCGCGACGCAGCACCCGCACCTCGTGCGCGCTGAAGGCCATCCCCTGGTCACCATGTGGCGTCGGCATACCACGCACTGTATGCGGAGAGGTGGACAATCCGGCTTATTTGATGCGTGTGTTTTTCCGACTTGGAGCCGGCCGCGAAGCCGGCTCCGATCAGACCGCCGCGTTGCGCTCGTAGACCATCCGCAGGCCGATCAGGGTCAGCCACGGCTCGTGCACGTCGATCACCGAGGCCTCCCCCAGCACCAGCGTCGCCAGTCCGCCGGTGGCCACCACGGTGACCGCGTCCGGGTCGTCCGGGGACAGTTCGGCCGCCATCCGCTTGACCACGCCGTCCACCTGGCCGGCGAAGCCGTACAGGATGCCCGCCTGCATCGCCTCGACCGTGCTCTTGCCGATCACGCTCCGCGGGCGCATCAGCTCGATCTTGCGCAGTTGCGCGCCGCGCGCGCCCAGCGCGTCCACCGAGATCTCGATGCCGGGGGCGATCGCGCCGCCGACGTACTCGCCCTTGGTGCTGACCGCGTCGAAGGTGGTCGCGGTGCCGAAGTCGACCACCACGCACGGGCCGCCGTACAGCTTGACCGCCGCGAGCGCGTTGATGATCCGGTCGGTGCCGACCTCCTTGGGGTTGTCCATCAGGACCGGCACGCCGGTCTTGACCCCGGGCTCGACGACGACCGTGGGGATGTCGCCGTAGTAGCGCCGCACCATGTCGCGCATCTCGTGCAGCACGGACGGCACGGTGGAACAGATCGCGATGCCGTCGATGCCGTCGGCACCGATCAGCGGGTGCTGGCCGAGCAACCCCGCGAGGACCACCGCGAGTTCGTCGGCGGTCCGCCGGGCCTCGGTCGAGATGCGCCAGTGCTCGACGATCTCGTCACCGTCGAACAGGCCGAGCACGGTATGCGAGTTACCGACGTCGATGGTGAGCAACATCGTGGGCGTCCTTGGTGTTCTGGCTCGGGCCGTGGGGGACGGAGCGCGGCTTCGGGAAGGAGAGGGGTGGCGGAACGGGGCGCGGACGGCTGATCCGGTGAACGGTACCGGTCGCTCAGGCGCGCAGGTCCACGCCGACGTCCAGGATCGGGGCGGAGTGGGTGAGCGCGCCGACCGCGAGGTAGTCCACGCCGGTCTCGGCGACCACGCGGGCGGTCGCCAGGGTGAGGCCGCCGCTGGCTTCGAGTCGGGCCCGCCCCGCGACCAGGGCCACCGCCTCGCGCATGCGTTCCGGCGTCATGTTGTCCAGCAGGATCAGGTCGGCGCCCGCGTCCAACACCGGCGGGATCTGTTCGAGGTGGTCCACCTCGACCTCGACCGGCACGTTCGGGAAGGCCGCGCGCACCGCCTTGAAGGCCTCCGCGACGCCGCCCGCGGCGACCACGTGGTTGTCCTTGACCATGGCCGCGTCGGACAGCGACATCCGGTGGTTGACCCCACCGCCGCAGCGCACCGCGTACTTCTCCAGGGCGCGCAGGCCCGGGGTGGTCTTGCGGGTGTCGCGGACCGAGGCGCCGGTGCCCTCGATCGCGTCGACCCACGCGCGGGTGGCGGTGGCCACGCCGGACAGCCGGGACAGCAGGTTGAGCGCGACCCGCTCGGCGGTGAGCAGCGCGCGGGTGCTCGCCTCGGCGGTGAACAGCACCGTGCCGGGCGTCACCGCGTCGCCGTCCCGGACGTGCCGGGCGACCACCAGGTCGGCGCCGCAGACCAGTTCCAGGACCGCCTCGGCGACCGGGATGCCCGCGACCACGCCCGACCCGCGCGCGGCGAACTCGGCGTGGCCGCGCGCGTGCTCGGGCACGGTGGCCACCGAGGTGACGTCCACCCCGCCGTCGAGGTCCTCGGCCACGGCGGCGGTCACCAGCGCGGCGACGGCGAGCGGGTCGAGCCCGGCCTCGGCCAGGCGCGACGTGAGATCGGCGGACAACTCGGCGGTGGTCACGGGGTCGACTCCTCGGGTTCGTAGGCCTGGTAGGCGACGTGCAGGGCGCCCTCGCGCAACGACGTGACGAGATTTCCGCGCCACGCGGTGTCGTCGAGGTCGGGATGGTCCTCGCGCCAGTGGCAGCCGCGCGTCTCCTCGCGCAGCAGCGCGGCACGGGTGAGCGCGCTCGCGACCAGGTGCAGGTTGGTGGTCTCCCACGTCTGCGTGCACGGATCGGTGCTGGTACGACCGGCCAACGCGGTCAGTTCGGCCTCGGTGCCGACCAGCCCGGCCGCGTCCCGCAGCACCCCGGCACCGGCGGTCATCGCCCGCTGCAGGCGCAGCCGCACCGCCTCGCCGAGCAGCCCGGTCGGACCGCTCGGCGCGACCGGCTCGGCGAACGGCGGCATGTCCCGGGCCAGATCGGCCGCGATCCGCTCGGCGAAGACCAGGCCTTCCAGGAGCGAGTTGGACGCGAGCCGGTTGGCGCCGTGCACGCCGGTGCACGCCACCTCTCCGCACGCGTACAACCCCGGCACGCTGGTCCGTCCGTGCAGGTCGGTCCGCACGCCTCCACTCGCGTAGTGCGCGGCGGGCGCGACCGGGATCGGCTCGGTCACCGGGTCGATGCCGTGCGCGCGGCACGCGGCCAGGATGGTCGGGAAGCGGTGCTTCCACATGTCCGCGCCGAAGTGCCGACCGTCCAGGTACATGTGCTCGGCGCCGGTCTCGGCCATCCGGCGCATGATGCCCTTGGCCACGATGTCGCGCGGGGCCAGCTCGCCCAGCGGATGGCGATCCGTCATGAACCGGATGCCGGCCGCGTCCACGAGATGGGCGCCCTCGCCGCGCACGGCCTCGGAGACCAGCGGCTGCTGGCCCTCGGCGCCGGCCCCGAGCCACAGCACGGTCGGGTGGAACTGGACGAACTCCAGGTCGGTGACCTCGGCCCCGCCGCGCAGCGCGAGCGCGACCCCGTCGCCGGTGGACACCGAGGGGTTCGTGGTGGAGGAGAAGACCTGGCCCATGCCGCCGGTGGCGAGTACGACGGCCCGCCCCACGGCGGCACCGACCCCGTCCCGCGCGCCCTCGCCCATCACGTGCAGGGTGACCCCGCACGCGCGCCCGGAGGCGTCCTTGAGCAGGTCGAGCACGAGCGCGTTCTCGATCACCTCGATGTCCGGCGTGGCCCGCACCGCGGCGACCAGCGCGCGCGATATCTCCGCACCCGTCGCGTCGCCGCCCGCGTGCGCGATCCGGTTGCGCAGGTGACCACCCTCGCGGGTGAGCAGCACGTCCCCGTCCGGCCCGCGGTCGAACTCGGCGCCGGTGTCGATCAGGCGGCGCACCGCGTCCGGGCCCTCGGTGACCAGCACCCGGACCGCGTCCTCGGCGCACAGCCCGGCACCGGCCACGAGCGTGTCGCGCAGGTGCTGTTCGGGGGTGTCGCCCTCGCCGAGCGCGGCCGCTATCCCGCCCTGCGCCCAGCGGGTGGAGCCCTCGTCGAGCTGTGCCTTGGTCACCAGCAGGACCCGGCCGGCCCGGCGCGCGCGCAGCGCGACGGTGAGGCCGGCCACCCCGGAGCCGACCACGATCACGTCCGCGCGCACGGTCCACCCGGGATCGGGTGCGGCCAGGCGCGCGGGCAGTACGGGCGTGTTCATTGCGCGGCCCGCGCCGGGACCACGCGGTCGCCGCGCACCGTCTCGCCGCCGGGCAGGGCCTCGGCCGGGTCGTGACCGGTGCCGGTGATCGTGTTGGCCGCGTCGACGAACACCACGCGCGGCTTCATCGCCCGCGCCTCGGCGTCGGTGACCTGCGCGTAGGCGATGATGATCACCAGGTCGCCGGTGTGCACCAGGCGTGCCGCGGCGCCGTTGATGCCGATCACGCCGGTGCCGCGCGGGCCGGCGATCGTGTACGTCTCCAGGCGGGCGCCGTTGTCGATGTCGACCACGTGCACCAGTTCGCCGGGGAGGATGTCGGCGGCTTCGAGCAGATCCTCGTCGATGGTGATCGAGCCGACGTAGTGGAGGTCCGCCTGCGTGATCGTCGCGCGGTGGATCTTGGACTTGAACATCGTGCGCATCATGACCGGGGGACTCCCGTGATCGTCAGGCGGGCGTTGTCGATGAGCCGGGTGGCGCCCACGCGGGCCGCGATCGCCAGGATCGCCGGGCCGGCGTGGTCGGCGGCCACCGGGGTGAAGTCGTCGATGTCGACCAACTCCACATAGTCGGGTTCCAGCACGGCGCGCAGCACGTCCTCGGCGGCGGCGCGCACGGCGCCCGCACCCTCGCCGGCGCGCCGGGCGCCCGCGCCGAGCGCGCGGCTGAGCGCGAGCGCGTTCTCCCGCTCGGCCTCGGACAGGTAGCGGTTGCGGCTGGACCGGGCCAGCCCGTCGGGTTCGCGGACGGTGGGCACGCCCACGATCTCGACGGGGAAGTTCAGGTCGCGCACCATGCGCCGGATCAGCGCGAGTTGCTGGGCGTCCTTCTCGCCGAAGAAGGCGACCCTCGGCGCGGTCAGGTGCAGGAGCTTGGCGACGACGGTGAGCATGCCGTCGAAGTGGCCGGGACGGGAGGCGCCTTCCAGGACCGCGCCGGTGGGTCCGGCGGTGATCCGCACCCGCGGCTCGCCGCCCGGGTACACCTCCTCCACCGACGGCGCGAACACCACGTCGGCGCCCGCCTCCCCGCTCAGCTCCAGGTCGGCGTCCAGGGTGCGCGGATAGCGGTCCAGGTCCTCGCCCGCGCCGAACTGGAGCGGGTTGACGAACACGGTGACCACGACGTGGCCGCTCGGGCCGACGAACTCGCGCGCCGCGCGGATCAGCGCCGCGTGGCCCTGGTGCAGCGCGCCCATCGTCATCACCACCGCGCGGGTGCCGGCGAGGCGGTCCTCGCGGACCAGGTCGGCCGAGGTGCGGACGAGGCGGACGGCGCTCACGGTCGGCCTCCCTCGGCCAGCACGCCCAGCAGCGCCTCGGCCGCCTCGGCCTTGAGCAGGCCGGCGTTCAGCGCACGGTCCGCGGTCAGTCGGGCCATCGCCACATAGGCGGCGAGCGCCTCGGGCGAGACCCGGCGCAGTTCGGCCACGTGCGCGGCCACCGTGCCCGCGTCGCCGCGCGCGACCGGGCCGGTCAGCGCGTGATCGCCGGCTCGCAGCGCGTTGTCCAGGGCGGCGCCGAGCAGCGGTCCGAGCATCCGGCCCGGGGCCCGCACGCCGGCCGCGCCGAGCAGTTCGATCGACTGCGCGACCAGGGTGACCAGGTGGTTCGCGCCGTTGGCCAGCGCCACGTGGTAGAGCGCGCGGTCGCGCTCCTCGATCCACTCCGGCTCGCCGCCCATCTCCACCACGAGCGCCTCGGCGACCGGGCGCAGCGGCTCGGGCGAGGTGACCCCGAAGGAGCAGCCGGCCAGCCGTTCGAGGTCGATCGTGCTGCCGGTGAAGGTCATCACCGGGTGCAGCGCGAGCGGCAGCGCGCCGGCACGGGTGGCCGGCTCCAGGATGTCGACGCCGTAGCGTCCCGACGCGTGCACCAGGAGTTGGCCGGCCTTGATCGCGCCGGTCTCCGCCAGGCCGTGCACGAGCGCCTCCAGCGCGTCGTCGGGCACGGTCAGCAGGGTCAGGTCGGAGGCCGCGATCACCTCTTGCGGGGTGACCAGCGGGACGCCGGGGAGCAGGTCCTCGGCGCGGCGCCGAGAGGTCTCCGAGACGCCGGAAGCGGCCACCACCGAGTGCCCGGCGAGGGCGAGTGCGGCGGCGAGGGTCGGGCCGACGCGGCCGGTGCCGACGACTCCCACGCGCAGCCGCGCGGGGCGGTCGGCGGGGTCGGGCGAGCGGCCGTGCGGATTCGGACGTGCGTTGATGTCGTTGTTCACGCGAGCGAGCCTTCCGTTCCAGTCCGCGGCGGGTACCGGACGAGTACTGGCCCGATCAGGGTACTCACGCGCCGGGCGGGCCGGTCCCCGGGTTGGTCGGCAGGCCGGTCCGCGGCGCGCCGGGCGGCTGCCACCGATACCGGGAGGAGCCGGCCTGGTGAACGACCCGTCGCACGACCCGGTGGCGGATCAGCTCGGGGCCGCGCATGCCGATCGCACCGAGCGCGGTCAGCACGAGGCCGGTCAACAACATCGTGCCGGTGACCACCCGGGCCACCCGGACACTGCGTGGGCCGCCCTCGGTTTGCAGCGAGTAGGCGGAGGAGGACTGTCGAGCGTCGGGGGTGGTCGGTTCCGCCGACGTGGCGGCGCTACTGCGCTCGGGTGACGGCGAGGAGGTGGGGCCGACGTCCAGGGCCCCGGCCGCCGCGACGATTCCGATCGCGGCGACCGCGAGCGCACAGCGTCGACCCGCGCGTATGACCAGCTGACGGCTTCCCATGGGGAGCCTCCCGGAGACCGGTGACGATTGACCAGGTGCGAGGGTTCGGCCCTCTTCTTTCCCTGAGTCGGTCGCTTATGTGTCCCCTTTTGACCGCGATCGCATGCCTCGCGGCCGGCGAAGGGCGCGAGAGCGGCCCTGTCGGACCGCTCGCGAGCCAACGCCGGATTGGGCACTCCGGCCGTCGAATACCGTCGGTTACCGTTGGTCACCACCGGTGCCGCGGGTTCGCACCGCCCGGGCCGGACGGGTCGCGGGACCTGTCCGGGTCCGCACCCCCGAACCGGGACAGGTCCCGGGTCCGGTTCGAGTCCGCGCCGCCCGGACCGGACCCGGACCTGTCCGGAAATCGGCCCTAGCCGAGCCGGATCGGCAATCGGGTGAGCGCGTTGTTGAGGTTCGAGCGCAACCGCTCGGGCTCGCCGGTCGCCTCGATCGTGGGATAAGTCGCGAGCAGCTCCTCGAAGAACACCCGGCCCTCCAGGCGCGCGATGTGCACGCCCAGACAGAAGTGCTCGGCGAAGCCGAACGACAGGTGCGGGTTGGGCCTGCGGGTGATGTCGAAGCGCTGCGGGTCGGCGAAGACCTCCTCGTCGCGGTTCGCCGAGGTGTAGTACATGGCCACCTTGTCGCCCGCCTTGATCGACACGCCCCGCAGCTCGGTGTCCCGGGTGGCGGTCCGGCGGAAGTAGTGCAGCGGGTTGGCCCAGCGCAGGATCTCCTCGACCGCGCCCGGCACCAGGGCGCGATCCGAGCGCAGCGCGGCGAGCTGGTCGGGATGGCTCAGCAGCGCGTGCAGTCCGGCGGACAACATGGTCTTGGTGGTGTCGTTGCCGGCGGTGACCAGTTGCACGAAGAACTGGCCGAAGTCGAGGTCGGTCATCATCCGGCCACCGAACTCGGACTCCAGGATCAGCGAGGTGATGTCCTCGCGCGGCTCCTCGGCCCGGCGCCGCGCGGCGAAGCCGATCGCGTAGCGGGCCATCTCGATCGCCGCCCGGCCGCCCTCCCCCGCGGTGTTCCGCTCGGCCAGCTCGTGGATGTGGTCCCAGTCCGCCGCGGGCAGGCCCATCAGCTCGCCGATCACCTGGGTCGGCAGGCCGGAGGTGACGTCGTGCACGAACTCGACGTCACCGGTGCCCACGCGGGCGAAGATCTCCCGGCAGATGGTCCGGATCCGGTCCTCCATGCCGCCGACCACCTTCGCGGTGAAGGACTTCACCAGCGGCTTGCGGTACGCGCGGTGGCGCGGCGGATCCATCGACAACAACGTGCCGCGCAGGGCTTCGAGCCGCTCGGGTTCGAGGTCCTCCAGGATGATCCCGCCGGCCTCGGCGGAGAAGATCGCCGGATTCTGCGACACGTACTCGACGTCGGCGTGTTTGAGCACGGCCCAGTAGCCCGGCTGCCCCGGGATGTCCTGCCAGTACACGGGATCGGTCCGGCGCAGTTCGGCGAACAGCGCGTGCGGCGGCCCGTCGAGATACCCCTCCGGACTGTAGAGGTCGGGTCGGGTCGAATCGGGCGTGCTGGTCATGGCGTCTCCCTCGCAACCGCGGATCGCACGTCGTCAGCCCACGAGCACGTTCGGCCGACCGAAGCCCTGCGCCTCGCACAGGGCGTAGTAGGCGCGCAGCGTGCCGGCGCCGTCGGTGACCGAGGTGATGTTGCCCTCGGCGTCCAGGTTGAGGTTGGCGCCGTACATCTGGAACCACACCCGGGTGTCGGGCTCGACGCAGGTGAGCGTGTGCACCGAACCGGCGGGTTCGTACAGGAACGAGCCCGCCCGGTTGACGTAGTCGTACTCGGCGTACTTCCACGCGCCGGACGTGGTGTAGCCGTAGACCGGGCCGGTGTGGCGGTGCGTCTCGACGGCGAAGCCGGGCTGGAAGATGTTCTCCACGATCCAGAGGCCCTCGTCCTCCTTGACGCACAGCACCTTGAGCTTGTTGCCGTCGCCGATCTCGACGAACGGCAGGTCCTCGGCCCCGATGTGTACGGCGGGGCGGCCGGCTGCGGTGGTGGTCATGCGGGTTCCTCCCGGAGGCGATCAATGCTCCTGTAACGGTGTAACAGCATGCCTCAAGGATCGGGGAGTTTCGAGGGTCGCGTGGGATGGGCAACACCATCGATCGCACACGCGGGGGGATGGAGATGGGGAGCGGGAGATGGGACAGCTCGACGGGAAGGTCGCCGTGGTCACCGGCGGCGCCAACGGGATCGGTCGCGCGTGCTGCGAGCGGTTCGCCGAGGAGGGCGCCGACATCGTGGTCGCCGATCTTCTCGACGAAGCCGCGATGGACACCATCGAGGCGGTCGAGAAGCGGGGCCGGCGGGCCACCTACATGCACACCGACGCGAGCAGCCCGACGGACACCGGGACGGTGATGCAGCACGCGATCGACACGTTCGGCGCGATCGACGTCCTGGTCACCGCGGCGGGCATCAGTACGGCCGACTACGTCGGCGGGCGGCCGAGCAACCGGGCCGCGGTCGAGCGGGATCCGATCAAACGATTCGTGGACAGCCCGCTCGCCGAGTGGCAGCGCGTGCTCGACGTGAACCTGACCGGCACGCTGCTGGCGGTCCAGGCCGCCGCCCGCTGGATGGTGGCCGGCGGCCGGCGCGGCTCGATCATCACCATCGCGTCGATCGCCGCGAAGCACCCCGAGGCCGGCTCGGCGGCCTATTCGGTGTCCAAGGCCGGCGTGTGGATGCTGACCAAGCAGGCCGCGCTCGCACTCGGACCGGCCGGGATCCGGGTCAACGCGATCGGACCGGGCTTCATCGAGACCAACATGACGGCCGTCCTGCGCGGGATGCCCGAACTGGAGCAGCGCCTGCTCGGCAGCGTGCCGCTGGGCCGGATGGGCAGCGCCCGCGAGGTGGCCAACGCGGCGCTGTTCCTGGCGAGCGACCAGTCGTCCTACTTCACCGGCGAGATGTTGCACCCGGATGGCGGCTTCTACACCGACTGATCCGCCGACGGGCCCGGGCCGACGAGCCGACGGGCAGGGACGCGGACGCGGGTCGGGCGATCGCCCGACCCGCGTTCACCATCCCCGGACACAGGTCCTCGGGAGGGGCGCTACCGGCCCCGGGCCTTGACCAGGCCCGTCTCGTACGCGAGCACCACGACCTGGACCCGGTCGCGCAGCCCGAGCTTCATCAGGATCCGGCCGACGTGGGTCTTGATGGTGGCTTCGGACAGGAACAGCCGCTGGGCGATCTCCGCGTTGGACAGGCCCTGGGCGACCAGCATCATCACCTCCAGCTCGCGCTCGGTCAGCGCGTCCACCACGTCCGGCCGGGGTTCGTGGTCGCTGGGCAGGATCGGCGCGAACCGGTCGAGCAGGCGCTTGGTGGTGCTCGGCGCGACCACCGCGTCGCCGGAGGCCACCGCGCGGATCCCGGACAGCAGCTCCGGCGGCGGCACGTCCTTGAGCAGGAAGCCGCTGGCCCCGGCCTTGAGCGCGGCGAACGCGTACTCGTCCAGGTCGAAGGTGGTCAGCATGAGCACCTTGGGCCGGGCCCGGCCCTCCGGCAGCACCAGGGCGTTCTCGCCACCCTCCGCACAGATCCGCCGACACGCCTCGACCCCGTCCATCCGGGGCATCCGCACGTCCATCAGGACCACGTCGACGTCCACGTGCCGAAGCTTGTCGAGCGCCTCGACCCCGTCGCCGGCCTCGGCGACCACGCTCATGTCCGGCTGCGCCTGCAACACCATGGTGAAGCCGGTCCGCAGCAATTCCTGGTCGTCGACCAGCATCACCTTGATGCTCACTGAGCTCCTTGAAGAGTCGTCCTGTTGGGCGTGCCGGAGGAGACGGAGGAGGAGTCGGGGCTGCCCGCGTAGGGCAGCATCGCGGTGACCGACCACCCGCCGCCGACGCTGGGCCCGGTCCGCAACCGACCGCCCAGCATCGCGACCCGCTCGCGCATACCGACCAGGCCGTGGCCCATCCCGTCGCCGGGAGCCGCGGCGCCCCGCCCGTCGTCGCTGATCTCCATCTCCAGTCCATCTTCCCCGTAGCCCACACCGACCGTCGCGGTGGCATCGGGGCCGGCGTGTTTGCGGGTGTTCGTCAGCGCCTCCTGGACGATCCGGTACGCGGTCAGCGCGACGCTCTGCGGCAGTTCGACCGGCACCCCCTCGACCCGGAGCTCGACGTTGAGGCCGGTGGTGCGCACCTGCTCGACCAGTTCGCCGAGTTGGTCCACACCCGGCTGAGGTACGTACGCGTCGGTCTCGGTCTGCGAGCGCAGCACGCCCAGCAGCCGACGCATCTCGGCCAGCGCCTCGCGCCCGGTCGCCGCGATCGTGCCCAGCGCCTCCCGGGCCCGGTCCGGCGACGAGTCGATCGCGTACGCCGCGCCGTCGGCCTGCACCACCATCACCGACACGTTGTGCGCGACCACGTCGTGCAGTTCGCGCGCGATCCGGGCCCGCTCGGCCGCCGCGGCGATCTGCGCCTGCTGGTCGCGCTCGAACTCCAGCCGGGTGGCCCGCTCCTCCAACTCGGCGTAGAACGCCCGCCGGGTGCGCATCGAATCGCCCAGCACCCACGCGATCGCCAGCAGCACCACGATGAAGCCGAACCCGACGGCGTTGTCGCGGAACGAGGACCCGCCCGACTCCGGGAAGCGTCCGAGCAGGATCGCCGGCCCCAGCACGGTCATCGCGAGCCCCGCGCGGGAGAGCCATCGCGGGCCGGACTTGGCGGCCGTGTACAACGTGACGAGCATCGCGTAGTTGGCCGCGGTGAGCGTGTCGTCCCAGACGAGCTGCATCAGGCCGCCGAGCACGACGAGCGCGGTCGAGGTCATCGGGCGCACCCGGTGCAGCGCCATGCCCACGCTGAGCAGCGTCACGATCAGAATCCACCACCACCGGGGCGCGGAGACGAGGGTGTCCGAGAAGATCTGCAGGATCCCGAGACCGAAGACCGGCACCGTGCATACCGAGTCGACCCACAGGGGGTGCGCGCGCAGCCAGGCATAGATTCGTTGCACAGTTCAACGCTACGTGGCCGGCGGTCGCACGCGCGTCCCCCGACGTGCCGAATCGCCCCTCCGCCACAAGTCGCACCCGGGATCGCCGCGGGCACATCCCCGGTGTCGCGGGCGACGGCTCAGGGGTCCTCCCCCGGTCGTACCGGCAGTCGGGCCCGGACCTGCCAGCCGCCGCCCGGCCGGGGTCCGGTGTCCAGCCGACCGCCGAACAGCGCGACCCGCTCGCCCATGCCGACCAGACCGTGGCCCATCCCGTCGCCCGGGGCCGCCGCGCCGCGGCCGTCGTCGCCCACGTCCAGTTCGACGTCCTCGCCCAGATAGCGCAGCCGCACGACCGCCTCGGCGTTCGGCCCACCGTGCTTGCGGGTGTTGGTCAGCGCCTCCTGGACGATCCGGTACACGGTCAGCGCGACGCCCTGGGGCAGCTCGACCGGCACCCCCTCGACGGTCAGACCGACCGGCAGGCCCGCGCTGCGCACCCGCTCCAGCAGGTCCTCGAGTTGCTCGACGCCCGGTTGCGGGACGTACGCCTCGCCCTCGTTCTGCGAGCGCAGCACGCCCAGCAGTCGGCGCATCTCGGCGAGCGCCTCGCGCCCGGTGGCGGAGATCGTGCCGAGCGCCTCGCGGGTCAGCTCCGGCGCGCCGTCCAGCGCGTACGCCGCGCCGTCGGCCTGCACCACCATCACCGACACGTTGTGCGCGACCACGTCGTGCAGCTCGCGCGCGATCCGGGCCCGCTCGCTCGCCGCCGCGATCTGCGCCTGCTGGTCCCGCTCGCGCTCCAGCCGGTCGGCCCGGTCCTCCAGCTCGACGTAGTACGCCCGCCGGGTGCGCATCGAGTCGCCCAGCACCCACGCGATCACGAAGGGGCCCATCAGCAGCAGCGTGAAGAAGACGATGCCGGTGGTCGGTACATCCGGGTTGTCCCACCAGCGCAACATCGCCGCGATCGGCGCGAGCACCCCGCCCACGAGCGCCGTGCGCGAGGCCCAGCGCGGGCTGTACGCGGCGGCGCTGTAGGCGATCGCGGGCATCGCGAGCGCCTCCAGGCCCGGCGGTATGTCGTCGAAGAGCTGGAAGATCCCGATCACGACGGTGGCCACCAGCGCGAGGGTGGGATTGCGCCGGCGGATCAGCAGCACGATCGACATCGTGCCGAGCGCGATCAGATGCGGGACGTCGGGCGGCCCGGGCTGATCGATGATCACCTCGAACAGGCCGAACATGAGCAGCAGCAGCGCCCATGCTCCGTCCACGAGCAGGGGGCGTCCACGGAGCCAGGCGTACAGGTGATGCACACAGGCAGGGTAGACGGGCACATTCGTTCGCCCGCACTCCGGACGGACCGGTACAGAAGCGACCTCGGTCGCACGGGGGCGATCCGGGGCCGGTACCGTCGGGTGCGATGGAACGACGGCTGACCTGGAAGGAAGCCACCCGTCGGGCGTTGTACGGAGCCGAGGGCTTCTACCGCCGGGCCGAGGGCCCCGCCGGCCATTTCCGCACTTCGGTGCACGCCTCCCCGCTGTTCGCCCGCGCGCTGGCCGACCTCGCCCGGGCCGCGGGCCTGGACACCGTCGTGGACGTGGGCGCCGGGCGGGGCGAACTGCTGATCGCGCTGTGTCGGATCGCGCCGCACCTGGAGCTGATCGGCGTGGACGTCGCCGACCGGCCGGAGGCCCTGCCGCCGTCGATCGCCTGGGGGCCGGAGATCCCGCCGGGCCGGACCGCGCTGCTGATCGCCAACGAGTGGCTGGACAACGTGCCCGCCGACGTCGCGGAGGTGGACGGGCACGGCGTGCCCAGGCTGGTCGAGGTGGACGTGCGCTCCGGCCACGAGCGGCTCGGCGCGGCCACCGACGAGCGGGACGCGCGCTGGTTGGATCGCTGGTGGCCGCTGGTCGGGGCGGAACCGGGCACGCGCGCGGAGATCGGCGACCCCCGGGACGTCGCGTGGGCGGGCGCGATCGAGCGGCTGGAGCGGGGGGTCGCGGTGGCGATCGACTACGGGCACCTGGCCGACGGGCGCCCGCCGTACGGCACGCTCGCCGGGTATCGGCAGGGCCGGCAGGTGCCGCCGGTTCCGGACGGCACCTGCGATGTGACCTGCCATGTCGCGATGGACGCGGTGGCCGCGGCGGGCGAGGCCGCCGGGGCGTGCGACACGGTCCTGACCACGCAGCGACACGCGCTGCGCGCGCTGGGCGTGGTCGGCCACCGACCGCCGTACGAACTGGCCCGCACCGACCCGGCCGGCTACCTCGCCGGCCTGCGCGACGCGGGCGAGGCCGGCGAACTCACCGCGAAAGGCGGCCTCGGCGACTTCCATTGGCTGGCCCAGGGCGTGGGCATGAACATCCCCGCCCACCTCCACCCCTGACCGGCCCCGAGACCGCCCGCCTTCAACGCCGCCGGCCTCTGCGAACCCATCGAATCCAGCCTGCCCGGCGCTGGAAGCCGACCGCAGTCAGCCCGGCCGGCGTTCGAGGCCAACCTCCGCCCAACCTGCGCCGGAAGCCGACCAAATCCAGCCCCGGCCGGCGCTTGAGGCCGCCTTTCAGCCCGGCCGGCGCTTGAGGCCAACCCCTCCAGCCCGGCCGGCGCTTGAGGCAACCTCAGCTGTTACCGAGCGCACCCGCCGCCCGGAGTTCGGCGATCCTGGCCTCGTCGTACCCGAGCAGGTCCGCCAGTACGGCCGCGCTGTGCTGCCCGACCGTCGGCGCCCGCTCCGGCATCGGAAGCGTCTCGCCGACGAACTTGATCGGCGACGGAAGCTGCTCCGCGCCGAGCCGGTCCTGACCGAACCACGGGAACCGGTGCTGGAACTGCGGGTCCTCGGCGATCGTCTGCGGCGTGTTCACCGGCGCGATCGGCGTGTTCGCCTCGTTGCCGAACTCGATCCACTCCCGCGCGGTGCGAGTCGCGAAGATGTCCCGCAGGACGCCCCGCAGCTCGACGTTGCCGACCGCGTGGTCCGCGTACTTGGAGCCCGGCCAGCGCTCGAACAGGTCGGCCCGGTCCACCGCCTCGCAGAAGTTCTTCCACAACGACTGCTCGGACGCCATGAACAGCACGTGCCGGTCGTCCTTGGTCGCGTAGATCTGGTAGCGCACGCCCTTCTCCATGCCCCCGGTGCCGGGCGCACGGCGCTCGTAGTTGTCCGACTTGTTGCCGGTCACCTCGGACTCCGGGCGCTCGTACGCCTTCCAGGTCTCGCTGCGCAGCCAGTCCATCGACGCGGCGGCGTCGGACTGGGCGATGTCGATCACACTGCCCTCGCCGGTGGCCCGAGCCCGGATGATGCCCGCGAGCACACCGAGCGCGCCGAACATCGGTCCGGCGTGGATGCCGATCGAGGCGTGCTCGGGCAGGTAGGGGAAGCCGTCCTCGTCGATCGCGGGCTTCACCACACCGGCCCAGGTGTCGTAGGCGACGCCGTGGCTGGGCATGTCCCGGTAGGGACCGGTGGCCCCGTAGCCGGAGATCGTGCAGAACACGATCCTCGGGTTGATCTTCCTCAAGTCCTCGTAGCCGATCCCGCGCCGGGCCAGACCGCCCGGCCGCATCGCCTCGATCACCGCGTCGGCGTCCTTGACCAGGGCCTTGAACGTCTCGATCGCCTCGGGCTTGCGCAGATCCAGGACCAGGGACTTCTTGCCCCGGTTGACGTGGAGGTGCATCAGCGACGAGCCCTCCACGATCGGCCACGTCATGTCCCGGATGTAGTCGCCCTGCGGCGGCTCGATCTTGATCACCTCGGCGCCCAGATCCACCAGCGACGAGGTGATCGCGGCCGGTCCCAGCATCGAACACTCGATGATGCGGACCCCCGCGAGCGGGGCTCCACCCTTCGACTCGACCTGACTCATCGCTGCCTCCCTGCGAATATGACGATGCGTCAGATATTAACCGGCGCCCTCGCCGAGGGAAGAGGCGGAACCTGACGAACTGTCAGATGCGTTGTGGATCCAGCGTTCCGCGCCCGCCCCGCGGCGTCCGACGCGCGAGCGCTCGGCCTGTTCGGCGACCATCGTGTGCGCCTCGGCCGCGTCCCGTCGGGCCGCCTTGACGTGCACCGGACCGGGCGTGGAATCCAGGTGCACGCTGGCCAGGCCGAGCCGGCGCTCCCACGGCCCCTGGGTCCGCCGTACGCTCTGCACCTTCGCGTGCGGGATCACGTCCAGGATCCGGTGGAACCGGCCACTGCGGGCCACGAAGACCTCGGCGTCCGCGCCGTAGGCGTACGCCGACCAGCCGACCGGGTCGTGCCAGCGGGCCCGGCGCGGGGCCGGGATCAGCTCGATCGTGTCGACGCGCACACCCGGCAGGACCTGCCCGAGCAGGCCGTGCGCGACCGCGCGGGGCGCGACCGGCAGCAGGATCGTCTCCTTGGCGTCCGCGTCCTTGCCGCCGTAGCCGGCCACGTTGATCTCGACCCGCACCCACCCGCGCAGCCGCCACAACCACGGCTGCACGATCCGCACCGCCTGGACCCGGCCCGGAGGGACCGTCTGGTGCCGCTGTTCGAGCAGGCCGTGCCGCAGCCGCAGACCGTCCGGCGAACCGGCCACGGTGAAGTCGAAGTTCCGGATCACCCGTCCCGCGGTGAACTGCCACGCGGCCAGGAACAGCGGCACCGAGCCGAACACGAACGCGGGCGCGTGCAGCGCGAAGGCCAGCACCACCACCGCCACGCTGGGCGCGAGCGCGGCCCAGGTGCCCACCGACAGCAGCACCGAGCCGACCACCGCCGACAGCGGCACCGACACCAGCGTCTGTTCGGGCGCCTCCCCCACGTCCGGGCGCACCCCCGCGGCGCGCGCGAGCAGTTCGGCGCGCAGCCGCTGGGCGTCCGCCTCGCCCAGGTAGGACAGGCTCGCCTCGGCCCGGTCCCCGCCGGCCACCTGGAGTTGAAGCTCGGCGAGACCGAACAGCCGGGCGGCCAGCGGCCGGACGATGTCGACCGCCTGGAGCCGGGACAACCGCACGTGCCGGGTGCGCCGGAACAACACGCCGGAGTCCAACCGCAGGTCGTCGCCCTCGATCCGGAACGTGGTGAACCACCACGAGACGTATCCGTATCCGAACGCGAGCGGCACCACCACGCCCAGCCCGATCATCAGGCGGCCGGGAGTCGCCCACCCCGAGTTGATGTTGTGGACCACCACGCCCAGGCAGGCCGCGATCACCACCCAGCCGCGCGCGGGCGGGGTCAGCGGGTGCAGGCGGCGCGGTTCGCCGGGGCGCTCGACCGGCTGCTCGACCCCGGTACTCACAGCCCCGCCGATCGGGCCTCGCCGAGCGCCGCGAGCCGGTCGCGCAGCCGCGCGGCCTCGGCCGGCGGCAGGCCGCGCACGACCGCGTCCGAGGAGGCCGAGGCGGTGTGCAGGGTCACCGTGGCGATGCCGAACCGGCGCTCCAGCGGACCCGCCTCGACGTCCACGAACTGCATCCGCCCGTACGGCACCACGACCAGGCGGCGAAACTGCACGCCGTGCGCGATCAGCAGGTCGTCGGCCCGCTCCGCGTAGCGCCACGAGCGCTGGTTGCGCCGGATCGCCGGGAGACCCCAGGCGGCGACCCCGACCCAGGCGAGCGCGAGCACCGCGCCGGCCCACCACACGACGAGCCACGCCAGCAGGCCCCCACCGACGAGGGCGAGCAGCGCGCAGGCGCCGATCAGCAGGGCACGGCGCATGCGGTAGAGCTGTTCCGAGACGGCGCGCCAGTCGAGATCGGGCGGAGCCAGGGCGTCATCGGCCGGTTTCATACGGGCAACCTTCCCAGGTGGGCATACAAGGGTGCGAAGGAGCACACCACTACTGGCAGACTCAGGGTCCATGACCGCCAGGACCGTGGGCGTGGGTATCGGCGCCGACCAGCTCGACACGACCGACATGGTGCTCAACATCGGGCCCCAACACCCCTCCACGCACGGCGTGCTGAGGCTGCGACTCGTACTCGACGGCGAGCGGATCGTCTCCGCCGAGCCGATCGTGGGCTACATGCATCGCGGCGCGGAGAAGCTCTTCGAGGTACGCGACTACCGGCAGATCGTGATGCTGGCCAACCGGCACGACTGGTTGAGCGCGTTCGCGAACGAGCTGGGCGTGGTGCTCGCCGTGGAGCGCATGCTGGGCATGGAGGTGCCGCAGCGCGCGGTATGGGCGCGGACCCTGCTCGCCGAGCTGAACCGGGTGCTCAACCATCTGATGTTCCTCGGCTCGTATCCGCTGGAGCTGGGCGCGATCACCCCGATCTTCCACGCGTTCCGCGAGCGTGAGGAGATCCAGGCGGTGATGGAGGAGATCTCCGGCGGCCGGATGCACTTCATGTTCAACCGGGTCGGCGGGCTCAAGGAGGATCTGCCGGCGGGCTGGACGGGGCGGGTACGGCATGCCGTGGCGACCGTGCGCACCCGGTTGGCGGGTCTGGACGCCCTGGTCTCCGGCAACGAGATCTTCCGCGCCCGCACCCGGGGCGTGGGCGTGTTGTCGCCGGCCCTGGTGGCGGCGTACGGGGTCAGCGGGCCGATCGCGCGGGCCTCCGGGGTCGACTTCGACCTGCGCCGGGACGAGCCGTACCTGGCCTACGGCGAGCTGGCCGACGTGCTGCGCGTGGTCACCCGCGAGGAGGGCGACTGCCTGGCCCGGTTCGAGTGCCTGCTGGAGCAGGTACACGTGAGCCTGGACCTGGCCGACGCGTGCTGCGACCGGCTCGACCGGCTCCCGCAGGGTCCGGTGAACCTGCGGCTGCCCAAGGTGCTCAAGGCGCCCGAGGGCCACACCTACGCGTGGACCGAGAACCCGCTCGGCCTCAACGGCTACTACCTGGTCTCGCGCGGCGAGAAGACCCCGTGGCGGCTCAAGCTGCGCTCGGCGTCCTACAACAACGTGCAGGTGCTGACCGAGCTGCTGCCGGGCTGCCTGATCGCGGACATGGTGGCGATCCTGGGGTCGCTCTTCTTCGTCGTGGGCGACGTCGACAAGTGACCCCCCGGGGCACCGGCCGGCGCTCCCGGGGCAAGCCCCGCGGGCGCCGGCCGGGTCAGGCGTGCTTGCGGACGTCGATCCGGGGGATCTCCTCGGTGTCGTCGTGCGCGGTGAGGTCCACCGGCAGCGGCTTGGGCCGCGGCACGTCCGGACGGCTCGGGTCGGACTCGTCGGGCGCGAACCGTACGCCGTGACCGCGGTGCACCGGAGCCGGCTGTGCGGCGGGAGCCTCCTCGGCGCGCACCGGGTCGGCGAGCCGATCCGCCTCGATGTCGTCCTCGACCGGGTCCGGGGCCGAGGTCGCCTCGGCCGGCTCGATCCCGTCCTCGTGCGGGCGGCCGGCGACGAGCGCGTCGTAGCGCGCGTCGGAGCCGAACAGTTCGTCGGTCAGGAAGCCGGTCGCCTCGGGCTCGGCCAGGGCGGCACGCGGCGCGAAGAAGTCGAACCGGCCGGACGCGCCGGAGTCGGCCACGCGGCGGGTCACCTCCAGCACCTTGTCCCGCACCATCCGGGTGACCTCGGCGGTCTCGGAGTCGGCCGACTCCGCCGCCTCGGCCGGCGCGGGCGAAGCGGCGACGGGTGCGGCCTCGGTCGCCTCGACGGTCGCCGCGCCGGCGGGGCCACTCGCCTCGGCGGGCGCGGGCGCCTCGGTCGGCGCGGGCGCGGCGGCGACGGGTGCGCTCGCGGAGCGGGTGGGGGCGCCCTCCGTCGCGGGCGCCTCGGCGGCGACCTCGGATTCGGCCGGCGCCTCGAGCGCGCGCTCGGCGGTCCGGGTGAGCTCGGTGGGCGGCGCGATCGGCGCGGCGGGCCGCGTGACGGCGGCCGGCGCGGTCTCCGGCGCGAGCGGAGCGGAGGGGCGTACCGGGATGGGCTCGGGGGCCGCGGCGCCCGGGGCCGTTTCGATCGGCGCGACGGGGCGCACGGTCGGCACCGGCTCGCGCACCGTCGGCGCGGCGTCGCGCGGCTTCTCGGCGGCGCGCGTCGGGCTCGGCCGCACCTCGGGCGTGCGGCGCTCCTCGGCGCGTACCGGCTCGCGTACCGGCGCCTGCGGTGCGTGCGGTGCCCGCGGCGCGTGCGTCGGCTCGGCGGGCCGCGGTCGCGCGGAAGGGCCGAACACCGAGGCCGCGTAGGCCGGAACCAGGTCCGGCGAGGACACGGGTGGGCGGCGTACCGCCGGAACGATGGACGGAGCCGTCGGACGCGCCTCGCCCGCTCGGCGGTCCAGCAGGTCCAGGACCGCCGCGCCGCGCGCGAACAGATCCGGGGTCAACGGCAGCGGACGCGACACCAGGTGGGCGGCGGCCGATGCGCCGGCCCGTGCCAGGGCGAGCTCGTGCTCGCCGGCCCGCTCGATCGCCGCGCGTAGCTCGTCGGCCATGCGTTCCCGCTCCCGACGCCGCGCGATGGCCTCCTCGGCCGACCGCCGGTGGTGTGCGGTGCTTCCGCGAACCACCCACGCGAGGGCGCCGGCGGCGGAGGACACACCGAGCAGCACGGCGATTCGAAGTGTGGTCGCACCTCCCGCGACGACCGCCAGGACGACGGCGACGAGCGCCGGCGCGCATATGGCGGCAAGCAGGGATATGCGTGTGGCGGTCGAGACCGAGCGATGGCGTCCACGTGGCATGCAGCAGACGTTAGCGCGCATACGGCGTTCATCTTGGTGCGGGGGTTGCCGTTGGTGCGGGTTTTTTGCTTTCCGTGGGAGGAACTTGGCCGGGTCGGCCTCGAACGCCCGCCGGGCGGAATGGGCCCCGGCCTTCGGTCGAATCGGCCTCGAACGCCGGCCGGACAATTGAACTGCCCGGCCGGCGTCGAGCGTTGCCCCGATATCGCGGAATTCGCCGCGTGGATCAGATCAGGTTCTTGGACTTCAAGTAGGCCTTGGCCACATCCGCCGGCTTCTTGCGGTCCTCGTCGACCTGCTTGTTCAGTGCGGTCAGGTCCTCGGTGGTGAGGACGGCACCGAGTTTGTCGACCAGCGGCAGAATCTTGTCGGCCTTGCCCGAATTGACCACCGGGATAACGTTGTCGGCGTTTTGCAGCTTCTTGTCGTCCGTGAGGACGACCAGACCGAACCGGTCGAGCGTCGCGTCCGTCGAAGTGGTCAGGACCAGTTGGTCCTTGCCGTCCTTGACCGCCTGCTTGGCGGCGGTGGTGCCGACGCCGAGCGGGTCCACCGCGCCCACCTTGATGCCGTACGTCTTCTCCAGGCCCGGGGCGCAGAACGGGCGCGTCTTGCACTCCTCGCCCGCCGCTATCTTCACCTCGACGCCGGCCTTGGCCAGATCGGAGAGGGTCTTCAGGTTGTACTTGGCGGCGAAGTCCTTGGTCACCGCGAACGCGTTCTGGTCCACCGCCTGCGACGGCGTACCGGACTTGAGCCCGGCGGGGCCGGCCAGCGTGTTCAGCGCGGCCACCGTCGCTGCGACGTCCGAGGAGGCCACCGGCGCGGCGTCCGGGCCGTTCTTCTTCCGGTTCAGGAACTCCGCCATCGTCGCCGCGTACTCCGGCACGACCGCGATCTTGCCCTTCTCCAGCTCGGGTTCGTAGAGCTCACGGTTCTTGACCGTCTTGATGCTCGCCTTCACCCCGCCCTTGTCGAGCAACTGTTTGTACATCTGCGCCAGGATCTCGGACTCGGTGAATCCGGCCGAACCGACGACCGTCTTGTCGTCGTCCGAGGAGGAACACCCGGTCGCGCCCACCAGGAAGACCAGGGAAAGCCCTGCCGCCACGCCGACCGTCATGCCCGTCTTGCCGCGCCGCATAAGCACGCGATGCACCGCCCTTTCCGTTCTCACGAGGTCACACCGCCACGCGGCGTCCGGGCCGTGAACCGCTGCACGAGCGCGAACAGGCCCTCCACCACCAGAGCCAGCGCGGCCACGAGGATCGCCCCCGCCACCACCTGGCCGTTGTCCTGCAGGTTGAAACCGGCCGTGACGATGCGCCCGAGACCGCCCCCCGCGACAAGTGCCGCGAGTGTTGCCGTGGCAACAACCTGCACGGCACACGTTCGAATTCCCGTCATGATCAACGGAAGTGCCAGCGGCAGTTCGACGCGGAACAACATCTGGCCGCCCGTCATGCCCATGCCACGCGACGCCTCGACCACATCCCGGTCCACCTGGCGCATGCCGACGTACGCGTTGGTGAGCACCGGCGGGATCGCGAACAGCACGAGCGCGATGATCGTCGCGGTGTCGCCCATGCCGATCGGGCTCAGCCCGAGCAGCACCAGCACCGCGAACGTCGGGATCGCGCGCCCGATGTTGGAGATGTTGATCGCCAACGCGCCGCCCTTGCCCAGATGACCCAGCCACAGCGCGACGGGCAACGCGATCGCGACCGCGATCAGCACGCACACCACGGTGAGCACGATGTGCTCGGTGAGCCGATTCCACACCCCGCTCTCGCCGCTCCAGTTCGCGCCGTCGGCCAACCAGTCCCAGGCGTCCCCGAGCACGTTCACGCCGCCGCCCCCGCTCGCACGTCGACCTCGGCGGGCGGCTCGGACACCGACGGCAGCCGCCGCTTGCGCCCGCCCGCCCGCTCCCACGGGGTCAACAGCCGTTGTACCCCCAGCAACAGCAGGTCGGCCGCGACCGCCAGCGCGACGCACAACACCGACGCGGTCAGCACCTGCGCCTTGAAGAGCGTGTCGATGCCCGCGTAGATCAGATTGCCCAACCCGCCGGAGCCCACGATCGCACCGACCGTGGTGAGCGCGACGGTGGACACCGTGGCGACCCGTACGCCGGCCATGATCGCGGGCAGCGCGAGCGGCAGTTCGACCTGGAACAGCAGCCGCCCGGGCCCGTACCCCATGCCCTTCGCCGACTCCACCACGTCCGGCGGCACCGACCGCAGACCGGCCAGCATGTTCCGCACCAGGATGGTCAGCGAGTACAACACCAGGCCGATGATGACCGTCGTCTCGGTCAGGCCGGTGAACGGCTGGAGGATTGCGAACATCGCGAGCGAGGGAATCGTGTACAAAATCGTGGTCGAGCCGAGCAGCACGCTGCCGGTCAGTCGCCACCGACGGGCCGCCAGGGCCATCGGGAACGCGACGAGCAGACCGATCGCCACGGAGACGACGGTCAGATAGACGTGTTCGCGCAACGCGGTGGTGATCTCCCCGGAGTACTCGTCGAAGTACTTCCCGCAGACCCACGAGTTGCGCTTCAGGCAGTCACCGGAGGCCACAATCACGGGCGGACCCTACCCCAGCGCTCCGACGGACACTCCCGTGACGGCGGACACACCCGGTGTGTGAGGGGAGGCGCCCGGGTACGGTGCCACCCCTGGGGGCCGGGTTACATCCGGGGCTCCGGACACCTGTCATGATCGCCTGCCATGCCCCCGGAGGGTCCCCATGATCCGGCTCGACCGCGTCACCAAGCGGTACCCCGACGGCACCGAGGCGGTCGCGGAACTGTCCCTCGAGGTCGCCACGGGCGAGCTGGTCACCCTGGTCGGCCCGTCCGGCTGCGGCAAGACCACCACGATGAAGATGGTCAACCGGCTGATCGAGCCCACGTCCGGGCGGATCTTCCTGGACGACGAGGACATCACCCGGGCCGATCCGGTCAAGCTGCGGCGGCGGATGGGCTACGTGATCCAGTCCGGCGGGCTGTTCCCGCACCGCACCGTGCTGGAGAACACGGTCACCGTGCCCAGCCTGCTGGGCTGGGATCGCAGGAAGGCGCGGGCGCGCGGCGCCGAACTGCTCGAACTGGTCGGCCTGGACCCGGCCGGACTCGGCGACCGCTACCCGCACCAGCTCTCCGGTGGCCAGCGCCAGCGGGTCGGGGTGGCGCGCGCGCTCGCGGCCGATCCGCCCGTGCTGCTGATGGACGAGCCGTTCGGCGCGGTGGACCCGGTGGTCCGCGAGCGCCTGCAGAACGAGTTCCTCCGGCTCCAGGGCGAGTTGAAGAAGACCGTGTTGTTCGTCACGCACGACATCGAGGAGGCGGTCCGGCTCGGCGACCGGATGGCGGTCTTCTCGATGGGCGGCCACATCGAGCAGTTCGACACGCCCTCCAGCGTGCTGGGCGCGCCGGCCAACGACTACGTCGGCGACTTCGTCGGCGCCGACCGGGGCCTCAAGCGCCTGTCGGTGACCGAGATCACCCCCGAGGACCTCGAACTGCCGCCGGTCGTGCGCCTGGACGACCCGATGTCACAGGCGCTCGCGAAGCTGCGCGCGGCCGACTCGCGCTGGGCCGTGGTGCTCGACGACGAGGGCAACCTGCACGGCTGGGTCGACGATCGCGCGGTCGGCGGCACGGTGCGCGACCGGGCTCGGCGGATGGAGGCCTGGGTGCCGGTGCGCGCGTCGCTCAAGCAGGCGTTCGGCGAGATGCTCCAGCACGACGCCGGGTGGATCGCGGTGGTGGACGGCGACCGCTTCGTGGGCGTGCTCACGCCGGCGCGGCTGCACGAGGCGTTGCGGCGCTCGATCGGAGCCGAGGAGCGGGACATCCCGTTGGCCGACGTGGTGCTGGACACCATCGAGGGCTGACCCGGCCTCGGGCCGACGTCCGGCCCGCGCCCGCCGAGCGGGCGCGGGTTCACTTGTCCTCGGGGTCCTCGGGGACGCGCAGTATGCGCTCCAGGAACAGGCACGCGCCGACCAGCAGCACCCCCGCGCCCACCGCGAAGGCACAGCGCTGGGCCTGGGCCGAGCGCTCGGTGACCTCCAAGAAGCCGGTCAGGTAGAGCGCGTAGCCGCCGTACAGGCCCACCACCAGCGCGCCGACCAGCGCACCGGCCTTGGCGAAGACCACCGCCCGGGCGGCGAGCAGCGGATCCACCGGACGCGCGGACGGTCGGCGCTCGCGCTGGGCCTTGAGCCGCGAGCGCAACGACAGCGCGGTCGCCAACGCGATCACGGCCAGGCACAGCAGCACGATCGGGGCCAGGATCGGGACCACGGGCGGTGTGCCGCGCGAGTCCCACAGGTCGATCCCGGCATACGCGAGGCCGCCCGCCCCCAACGCGAGGGCGAGCAGGACGAGCGGGCGCGTGGGCTTCATCGGTCTGCGGTCAACTCCAGGTCGTCACGGCGATGCACCCCGTCGAGGCCCATCCGCGCGAGCAGGTCGGCGATCGGGCCGTGGCCCGGCAGGTCCGCCTCGGGGTCGATGTCGTACCAGGGCGCGAGCACGAACGAGCGCTCGTACGCGCGCGGATGCGGCAGGGTCAGCCGCGGGTCGTCCTGCACCACACCCTCGAACCGGATCACGTCCACGTCCAGCGTGCGCGGCCCCCAGCGTTCGACCCGGACCCGTTGGAAGGCCTCCTCGATCGAGTTGACCCGCTCCAGGATCAGGTCCGGGCTCAGCAGCGTGCGCACCTCGACGACGGCGTTGAAGTAGGTGCCCTGCTCGGGGCCGCCCACCGGATCGGTCTCGTAGACCGGGGACACCCGCAGCAGCGTCACGCCCGGCGTGTCGGCGATCTCGTCGATGGCGCCCTGGAGGGTCTCCAGGCGGTTGCCCAGGTTGCTGCCGAGGGCGAGCACGACCCGGCTCCAGGTGAGTCGCGCACGCTGCGCGGTGGTCTCGGCGGGTGTTTCCGGGACCGGCTCGCGGACCGGTTCCCGGGCGGTGTCGGTCATCGATCCCGCCCCCGCACGATGGTCACGGTCACATCGTCGAACGGGACGGTGATCGGGGCGTCGGGCTTGTGCACGATCACTTCCACCTCCTGCACCAGCGGGCGGGCCAGGCACACGTCGGCGATCCGCTGCGCGAGCGTCTCGATCAGGTCGACCGGGTCGCCCTGGACGACGCCGACCACATCCTCGGCGACCTCGCCGTAGTGGACCGTGAGCGTGAGGTCGTCGGACCGCGCGGCCGGACGGGTGTCCACCCCGAGCACGACGTCGACCACGAAGGTCTGGCCCTCTTCGCGTTCCTTCGCGAACACTCCATGGTTGCCGCGGGCCTTCAACCCCCGCAGCGAGACGCGGTCCAGCATCAGTCGCCTCCTCGGCGCGTATCCCATCCCTGCGCACCCCGAACGGTCGGTCGGACCTGTCGAGGGGCGGTCGCGCCGACGGCCGGACCACCTCTGTGCGGTACGAATGTACCCAGCGGTCCCGACAGGTTTCGTCGTCCGGGTGCCCCAAGCGGGCAAGAACGACGCGCGAACACGCCGAAGACCGGTCAGATCTCCTCTTCGGCGTCGACCTCCGCCATCACCGGGGAGGCGTGGTGCAGCCACAACCGCCAACCCGCGGGGGTGCGCCGGAAGACGTTGGTGACCACCGCGCGGCCGCCCGCGAACCCGGTCTCGTCGCCGCCGTCCTCCTCGGCCATCCCGGTGAGCATGTTCGCGGTGCAGGACAACACCGCGACCTCGCCGGCCAGCTTGACCTCGACGTCGGTCAGGAAGAACTGCACGTACGCGGTGTTGGCCATGATCAGCGCGTACGAGCGCAGGATCTCCGCGCGTCCGTGCAGCGCGGGCCAGCCCGGATGTACGCAGGTCACGCTCGGCGCGTCGGCGCCGTCGGCCCAGATCGCGCCGAGGGCGTCGATGTCGCCCTCCTCGACGGCCGTCCACAGCGCGAGGTTGACCTCGCGTACCGCGTCCGCCTCGGGCGACGTCTGGTCGTCAATCGGGTTCATCGGGCCTCCTGCCAGGCAGCCGCCACCTTGACCGCGTCGAGCGAAGCGGGCACCTCGTGCACACGGACGGCCCACGCGCCCGCGGCGGCGGCCAGCGCGGAGACCGCGGCCGTCGCGTCGTCGCGCCCGCGGGGCGGGCGCAGTGTGCCGTCCTCGGCGGCGAGCAGCCGCCCCAGGAAGGTCTTGCGGGACGCGGCCACCAGCAGCGGGCGGCCGAGTTCGTGCAGCGCGTCCAGGTGGGCGAGCAACGGCCAGTTGTGCTCGGCCGTCTTGGCGAAGCCCAGGCCCGGGTCGAGCACGATCGCCTCCGGGTGGACGCCGGCCGCGATCACCTTCTCCATCCGCTCGGCCAACTCGGTGCGCACCTCGGCGACCACGTCGGCGTAGACCGCGTGCCGCTGCATCCCGCGCGAGTGCCCGCGCCAGTGCATGACCACCACGGGCACCCCGCTGTCGGCCACGTACGCGGCCATCGCCGGATCCGCGAGCCCGCCGCTGACGTCGTTGACCAGTCGCGCGCCGGCCTCGACGGCGGCGCTCGCGACCTCGACCCGGGTGGTGTCCACGCTGACCACCGCACCGGCCGCGGCCAACTCGCGCACCACCGGCACGACCCGGCGCAATTCCTCGTCCACATCCACCCGACCGGCCCCGGGCCGGGTCGACTCGCCGCCCACGTCGATCAGGTCGGCCCCCTGGTCCAGCAACGCGAGTCCGCGGGTGATCGCGGCCTTCGAGTCGAACCACAGGCCGCCGTCGGAGAACGAATCGGGGGTCACATTGACCACGCCCATGACCGCGCACCGGCCGAACTCGGGCAGGCCGCGCACCCCTGGTGGGCGGTCGGGAGCCCGATGTCGCGGGCCGGTCGTCGCTGTCATGGGGAACAGAGTAGGGGTTGACCGGGCGCTGCCCGGTCAACCCCCAAGTACTGCGTCGTGACTTGTTATCGGCGCCTCGCCGCCCCGCGACCGTGCGCCGTAAAGCCGCGCTACCGGCTCAGGATCAGGCTCATCGCCTCGGCCCGTGTGGCGGCGTTCAGCAACTGGCCGCGCACGGCGGAGGTGAGGGTGCGCGCCCCCGGCTTGCGTATACCGCGCATCGTCATGCACAGGTGCTCGCACTCGACGACCACGATCACCCCGCGCGGACGCAGGATGTTCACCAGCGCGTCGGCGATCTGCGTGGTCAGCCGCTCCTGCACCTGCGGACGCTTGGCGTAGACGTCCACCAGGCGCGCGAGCTTGGAGAGGCCGGTGATCTGACCGTCCTCCGACGGGATGTACCCCACGTGCGCCACCCCGTGGAAGGTCACGAGGTGGTGCTCGCACGTGCTGTAGACCTCGATGTCCTTGACCAGGACCATCTCGTCGTGGCCGAGGTCGAAGGTCGTGGTGAGCACGTCCTCGGGATCCTGCCGCAGCCCCGCGAAGATCTCCTGATACGACCTGGCCACACGGGCCGGGGTGTCCTTGAGACCCTCGCGGTCGGGGTTCTCCCCGACCGCGAGCAACAGCTCCCGAACCGCGCGCTCGGCGCGATCCTGGTCGAACTCACCCACGGCACGACCGTCGAAGGTGACCGGGTCGATCGTCACGTTCAGTTCTCCGGAGAATCGGACGGTGGTTCGGGGTGCGCTACCGCCCCACCGGACCCCGTCGTGGTGCCCGTCGCAGAGGTCGGGCCACCGTTGAGAATCCCATTGTCGCTGCCGCCACCGGAGAGCGTGAGCTCGCGGGGCGTCATCACGGGAGGACGGCTGGACGGCTGACGCCGGCTGGAACCCGTCCACGCGGGACGGGCCGGGCGCTTGGTGACCGGTGCGAAGATCTCGGCGACCTGGGCCTTGTCCAGGGTCTCCTTCTCCAGCAGCTCCAGCACCAGGTTGTCCAGCACGTCACGGTTCTCGACGAGAATCTCCCACGCTTCGTTGTGGGCGGTCTCGATGAACCTTTTGACCTCTTCGTCGACGATAGCCGCGACTTCTTCGGAGTAGTCGCGCTGGTGACCCATTTCACGACCCAGGAACGGCTCGGCGCCGTCGTTGCCGAACTTGATCGCGCCCAGGCGCTCGGTCATGCCGTACTGCGTGACCATCGAGCGGGCCAGACCGGTGGCCTTCTCGATGTCGTTCGAGGCGCCCGTGGTCGGGTCGTGGAAGACCAGCTCCTCCGCCGCGCGCCCGCCCATCATGTAGGCGAGCTGGTCGAGCATCTCGTTGCGCGTGGTGGAGTACTTGTCCTCTTCGGGCAACACCATCGTGTAGCCGAGCGCCCGGCCCCGGGACAGGATCGTGATCTTGTGCACCGGGTCGGTGTTCGGCAGCGCGTGGGCCACCAGGGCGTGGCCGCCCTCGTGGTACGCGGTGATCTTCTTTTCCTTGTCGCTCATGATCCGGGTGCGCTTCTGCGGCCCGGCCACGACCCGGTCGATCGCCTCGTCCATCGACTTCGCGTCGATCAGCTTGGCGTCCGAGCGGGCGGTCAGCAGCGCGGCCTCGTTGAGCACGTTCGCGAGGTCGGCACCGGTGAACCCGGGGGTACGCCGGGCGACCGCCTTGAGGTCGATGTCCTCGGTGACCGGCTTGCCCTTGGCGTGCACCTTGAGGATGTCCCAGCGGCCCTGCATGTCGGGACGGTCGACCGCGATCTGCCGGTCGAAGCGGCCCGGGCGCAGCAGCGCCGGGTCCAGGATGTCCGGCCGGTTGGTCGCCGCGATCAGGATCACGCCGCCCTTGACGTCGAAGCCGTCCATCTCGACCAGGAGCTGGTTGAGCGTCTGCTCGCGTTCGTCGTGACCGCCGCCCATGCCCGCGCCGCGGTGCCGGCCGACCGCGTCGATCTCGTCGACGAAGACGATCGCCGGCGCGTTGGCCTTGGCCTGCTCGAACAGGTCGCGCACCCGGGAGGCACCGACACCGACGAACATCTCGACGAAGTCCGAACCGGAGATCGAGTAGAACGGCACGCCGGCCTCACCCGCGACCGCGCGGGCGAGCAGGGTCTTGCCGGTTCCGGGCGGGCCGTAGAGCAGCACGCCCTTGGGGATCTTCGCGCCGACCGCCTGGAACTTGGCCGGCTCCTGGAGGAACTCCTTGATCTCGTGGAGTTCCTCGACCGCCTCGTCCGCACCGGCCACGTCGGCGAAGGTCGTCTTCGGCGTGTCCTTGGAGATCAGCTTGGCCTTGGACTTCCCGAAGTTCATGACCCGGGAGCCGCCGCCCTGCATTTGATTCATCAGGAACAGGAAGACCACGACGATGAGCACGAACGGCAGCAGGGAGAACAGGATGCTGACGATCGTGCTCTGCTTGCTGAGCTTGACCGTGTAGGAGTCCTGGATCTTGCCCTGCTCGTACTTGGACTGGAGCAGGCGCTGGATCTCCACGCCCTGCTCGTCGATGTACGAGGTCTTGATCTTGTTGTGCTTGTCGATCTTCACCCCGGGAATCAGGGTGAGCTCGAGTGACTGGTCGTTACCGCCGATGAGCTTGGCTGACTTGACCTGGTCGTTTTGGATCGCCTGGATCGCCTTGCCGGTGTCGACACCCTTGAAGCCGCTCGAAGAGGAGACGAGCTGCATCAGGAGGATCACAGCAATGACGGCCAGCGCGATCCACATGACCGGCCCGCGGAAATAGCGCTTGACGTCCATCGATGCGGGGCAGCAGACGCCCCGTCCCTCCTGCCGACTTTTGACCCGGACGCCTTATGGCCCCCGGGTACGTTGCCTGTCCGGTATCGCCCGGCACGGTCGCCCGTGCTGATCGGATGTCACTGCGTTAGACGGTACACCGGGCGTCCGCACGTCAACGCGCCGCGCGTTCACTCACGTTGCGCGCCTTCGTGGATCGACCCCCGACGCACCCTCCAACGAGGGGAAACGTTCCCCTTGTTCCCGGATGCTGTTACAGGATGTCGATCGCGCAAACCCGAAGCCGTGATCCATGCGCCCGAGCGGGTCAGGTCGGCTTCGAACCGCCGTACACGTGCTCGGCCAGTGTGCCCACGAACGGCAGGTTGCGGTAGCGCTCGGCGTAGTCGAGGCCGTAGCCCACCACGAACTCGTTGGGGATGTCGAAGCCCACGTACTTGACCGGGATGTCGACCTTGGCGGCCTCCGGCTTGCGGAAGAACGCGCACACCTCGAGCGAGGCGGGGCCCCGCGAGGTGAGGTTGGCGAGCATCCACGACAGGGTCAGACCCGAGTCGATGATGTCCTCGACGACCAGGACGTGCCGACCGGCGATGTCCGCGTCGAGGTCCTTGAGGATGCGCACGACGCCCGAGGACTTGGTGCCGGAGCCGTAGGACGACACCGCCATCCAGTCCATCTTGACCGGCGAGTGCACGGCCCGGGCGAGGTCGGCCATGACCATGACGGCGCCCTTGAGCACGCCGACGAGCAGCAGGTCCTGACCCTGGTAGTCCTCGTCGATCCGCTCGGCGAGCTCGACGAGCTTCGCCTCGATCTCCTCCTGCGTGACGAGGACCCTTTCGAGGTCGGCGCCCATGTCCTTCTCGTCCACCACATGCCTTACTACGAAGTTTTCGACAGAGCCCCGCGGTCACCGGTCAGGATTGAGCCGGCCGGTGAAAGAGAAGCCTGCCACACCGCCTGCGTATCTCGACGCCCCCGGGCAAGTGGATGGGCCCCTGGCCGTGCCACGAGATGACCAGCTTCTCCACCGCCTCCACGTGCCGGGCGAACAACGCGCCGGAGGGACTGCCCGCGCCGACGGCGGTGCGGCGCAGCACGCGGCGGCGCACCGCCGCGGGCAGCTCGGCCAGCCCGGCGACCTCCAGCTCCCCGTCGTCGTGCGTAACGTCCGCCTGGGCCCGGTCGGCCCACTGGTCGAGTGCCTCGGCGTCGTCGCGGAACAGTCGCGCGGTGCGGGCCAGCGCCTCGGACACCCCGGGGCCGAGCGCCTTCTCCAGCACCGGGAGCACCTCGTGCCGCACCCGCGCCCTGGTGTACGCCGGGTCGGCGTTGTGCGGGTCCTCCCAGGGCAGCAGGTCCTGCGCGACGCACGCCTGGCGGGTGATGTCGCGGCCCAGCTCCAGGAACGGGCGCTGGTAGTGGCCGGTCAGCGGCGGCATGCCGGCGAGCGAGCGGGCGCCGGAGCCTCGGGCGAGCCCGAGCAGGACGGTCTCGGCCTGGTCCTCCAGGGTGTGCCCGAGCAGCACCAGCGCGGCGCCGTGCGTCTTGGCGGCGGTGTCCAGGGCGGTGTAGCGGGCCAGCCGCGCGGCGCCCTCGGGGCCGCCTCGGGTGCCGACGGTGACGCCGAGCGCGTCGACCGGGCCCAGGCCCAGGTCGCGCAGCCGGGCGACCAGGTCCACGGCCCGGCGGGTGGAGCCGGCCTGGAGACCGTGGTCGACGGTGATGGCTCCGGCGCGCAGACCCGCGCGGGGGGCCTCGAACGCGGTGGCCGCTGCGAGCGCCAACGAGTCCGCGCCACCACTGCAGGCCACCAGGACGAGATCACCCGGTTGCAGCTCGCGCAGGGTCTTGCGGACGGCCAGCCTGGTGGCGGCCACGGCGGGATGGGGTCCCACGGCTCGACGACACCTCCTTGCACGTCCGGTTCGGCCGGTTCGCGGAGGTCGCGGCCTCCGCGAGAAATGCCGAAGAGAATTGGTTTGCCCACGCTACGTCACCCGAAGCGCCCGGGGCCGCAGACACCACCGGATGTCGCCCGGATGAGGAGGCGGGCGGGTCGCCGCCGGCCCGCCGCGGCCCAAGGCGGCGCCGCGTCGGGTCTCGCGCGTCGGCTCACGCGGGGTCGGAGGGGCCCTCGGTCGGGGCGGACCCGGCGGCGCCGGCCTTGCCGTGCACCCGGTCCACCCACGTGCCCGGTTCGGCCACCTCGGCCTTGGTGGGCAGCGTGTTCGGGGAGGTCCACACCCGGTTGAAGCCCTCCATGCCGACCCGGCCGACGACCTCGCGCACGAATCGCTCGCCGTCGCGGTACTGGCGCAGTTTGGCGTCCATGCCCAGCAGCTTGCGCAGTGCCTGGTCGAGCCGCCCGGTGCCCTGGGCGCGACGCTCGGCGAACTTCTCCCGGATCTCCGCCACGGTGGGGATCACCCGCGGCCCGACCCCGTCCATCACGAAGTCGGCGTGCCCCTCCAGGAGCGACATCACCGCGGTGATCCGGCCCAGGATCTCGCGCTGTTCCGGCGTCTGCACGAGTTCGACCAGCGAGCCGCCGTCACCGTCGCCCTCACCGCCGCCCCTGCGCGCGCCGGCGAACGTGGAGACCGCCTCGCGCAGCCGGCCGAGCACCGCCGACGGGTCGACCTCGGTCTGCCCCAGGAAGCCGTGGATCTCCTGTTCGAGGTGGTCGCGCAGCCACGGCACGGCGGTGAACTGGGTCCGGTGGGTCTCCTCGTGCAGGCACACCCACAGCCGGAAGTCGTGCGGGTCCACCCCGAGCTCGCGCTCGACCTGGACGATGTTGGGCGCGACCAGGAGCAGCCGCCCGGGGCCGCGCCCGCTCGCGCCCGGGGTCTGCGGCGCGAAGGTCTCGTACTGGCCGAGCACGCGCGAGGACAGGAACGCGAGCAGCGTGCCCAGTTCCAGGCCGGTCACCTTGCCGCCCACGGTGCCCAGCGCGGCACCGCCCGGCATGCTCTCGCGGCGCTGTTCCACCTTGTCCAGGAGCGGGCGCAGCACATGCCGGAAGCCCTGCACGTTGGCGCGCGCCCAGCCCGGCCGGTCCACCACCAGGACCGGGGTGTCGTTGTCGCCCGAATCGAGTCCCGTGAACGCCCGTACGTGCCCCTCGGACGTCTTGGCGTGCGCGCGCAGCTCCGCCACGACCGCCCGCGCCTCGTCCCGTCCGACGTCGGGTCCCGGCCGCACGAGCCGGTTCGCCGTCGCCACGGCCAGGTCCCAATCGATCATGTCCGCACCGTTGCCGCTCGTCATACCGCCACGGTACGTGCTCGGCGCGGCCTCGAAAGAGGAACCGGGGCCCGCGACTTGTGCGGATCGCGGATTCGGCGGATCCGCGAGGCGGGTCGGCCGGCGGCGCGGACCGGGTCGAACGCCGGGACCGGCCCGATTCAGCCGGCGCAGCCGCAGTCGGCCAGCGCGGCGGCCATTCGGTCGATCGCCGCACGGGCCGGGTCGGGATCGCCGGTGAACCTGTCGGCCAGGATCGCGAACGCGAGCAGTCGGCCGTCCTTGTCCCGGACCAGGCCGGACAGCGTGCTGACCCCGGTCAGCGAGCCGGTCTTGGCGCGGACCACGCCGGCCGCGTCGGCGGAGCCGCTGCCGGCCCCGTACCGGTCGGTCAGGGTGCCGGTGAAGCCCGCGATGGGCAGGCCGGTGAGCGCCCAGCGCAGTTCGGGGTGCGCCGTGGACGCGGCCACCGCGAGGGTCTGCACGAGGGTCTGCGGGGTGAGCTTGTCCTCCTTGTCCAAGCCGCTGCCGTCCTTGAGGTTGGACGCGCCGTAGCGGACGCCCAGGCCCTCCAGGACCTGGCGCGCCGCGGCGGTGCCGCCCTGGAAGCTCGCGGGCTGCCCCTTGGCGATCGCCACCTGCCGCAGCAGCGCCTCGGCCAGGTCGTTGTCGCTGAACGTCAACATCTGCTCGACCATCGCGGACAGCGGCGGGGACTGCACCGAGGCGAGTTCGGGCGCGCCGCCGGCGGGCGCGGTGCCCGGGGCGGGCGCGCCGTCGACGGTGATGCCCGCGGTCTTGAGCTGGGCGGCGAACTTCTTCGCGGCGTCGATGCCCGGGGAGGCCACCCGGTTGCTCTCCTTGCCGACCACGGTCGGGTCCACCCGGCCCTCGTCGACCATCAGCGACACCACCGGCGCGATGTTCTCGTTGACGCCGATCGCGTGCAGCGCCGGGCCGGTGTAGAGCGTGGTGTCGTACTGGAGTTTGACCTGCGTGGTGCCGCTCGCCTTGAGCGCGGCCGCGGTCGCGCTCGCCAGGTCGGACAGCCGGGCGGGCCGGTAGCCGGGGCCGAACTGCCCGCCGTCGAGCGCGGTCAGCGTCGGGTCCCCGCCGCCGACCAGCACGATGGTGCCCGGCGTCGCGCCGGGCACCACCCGGGTGGCGATCCGGTGGTTCGGGCCCGGCGCGGTGAGCGCGGCCACCGCCGTGGTGATCTTGGTGGTGGACGCCGGCGTCGCCGCGCGCTCCTGGTTGGCGCCGTACAGCGCGCGCCCGGTCAGCGCGTCGACCACGGCGACCGCGGGCGGTGCGCCGAGCGCGGTCGCCTTGGCCAACGGCTCCAGCGCGGCCCGGATGCCGGCCTCGGTCGGGGTGGCGCCGGCGGCATCGCCGGACACCGGCGCGAGCACCGGCGGCGCGGCGGCGCTCGCCACCCGCTTGGTGTCCTCGTCGGCCCGGTCCAGGCGTTCGCCCTTCCACGACCCGTGCACGAGCGTCACGAGCACGGCCAGCACGATGGCCGCCACAACCGCGGCGATCGCTTTGCTCCTGGTGCCGGCCACGCGAGACCATCCCCTTCCGCCGGACCACCGGCCATGCGAGACACTGAGACGAGATCAGGTTCTGTCCGGGACCTGTGCCGGGTTCGGCCTCGCGGACAGAACGACCCTAACGGTCCCGGCAACGGTCCCGGCGCAGCACTATGGAGGAGCCTTGGAGTTCGACGTCACCATCGAGATCCCCCGGGGATCGCGCAACAAGTACGAGGTGGACCACGAGACGGGCCGCATCCGGCTCGACCGGATGTTGTTCACGTCGACGCGCTACCCGGCGGACTACGGCTTCATCGAGGACACCCTCGGTGAGGACGGTGACCCGCTGGACGCGCTGGTGCTGCTGGACGAGCCGACCTTCCCGGGCGTGCAGGTCAAGTGCCGGGCGATCGGCATGTTCCGGATGACGGACGAGGCCGGCGGCGACGACAAGGTCCTGTGCGTGCCGGCCACGGACCCGCGCGTGGAGCACCTGCGTGACATCCACCACGTCTCGGAGTTCGACCGGCTCGAGATCCAGCACTTCTTCGAGGTCTACAAGGACCTGGAGCCGGGCAAGTCGGTCGAGGGCGCCAACTGGGTCGGCCGCGACGAGGCCGAGGCCGAGGTCGAGGCCTCGCGCAAGCGGCTCACCGAGCAGGGTCACCACTGACCCGGTAGCACGACACGCGAACGCCGGTCGGTGACGGACACCCCACACCCGTGGTGGCCGCCGCCGACCGGCGTTCGTCGTCCCGGGCACCTTGGGCCGGTCCGCGGGGCTCGGGCCGCGGTCAGGACGGGCGGGCGTAGTAGTCCGGGGTGCCCATGTAGAACATGTTGCCGATCTTGATCACGTCGCCGGTGCGCGGGGCGTGGATCATCTGTCCGCCGCCCAGGTACATCGCGACGTGGTGGATGTCGGACGCGCTCTTGGTCTCGCTCCAGAAGATCAGGTCGCCCGGACGCAGGTTCCGGTAGGACACGGACGTGCTCTCGAAGTACTGCGTGGCGGCGAAGTGCGTCATGTTCACGCCCGCCTCGCGCCACGCCCGCATCACCAGGCCCGAGCAGTCGTAGCCTTGCGGGCCCTCGCCGCCCCACACGTAGGGCTTGCCGAGTTGGGCCTTCGCGTAGGCGATCGCGGCGGACGCGCCGGTGGTGGCCGGGGCCTTGCCGGAGGTGTCGGGCCGGGTCGCGGCCGCCGGGCCGGCGCCCTTGGCCGGCTTGGCGGGCTCGCCCGTCTTGTCGGCCTTGGTCGCCGCCTGTTCGCGGGCCTCCCGGGCCGCCTCGGCCTGCCGGTCCCCCTCGGCCTGCCGGTCGGCCTCCTCGCGCGCCTGTTCGGCCTCGGCCCGGGCGCGGGCCTCCTCCTCGGCGCGGCGTCGGGCCTCGGCCGCCAGGCCGTCCCGACGCCGCGTCTCCAGGGCGACCGAGGTCTGCTTCAGCTCGGCCAGTTCGCTCAGCAGCGCGATGCGCCGGGCCGCGACCTCGCCGAAGCGGCGCTGCTGCGCCGCGAGTTCGGCCTCGACCCGGTCCTTGGCCGCGCGCACCGCCGCGGTCGCGCGGGCGGCCGCGTCCGCCGTGCGCACGGCGTCGGCCCTGGCGCTCGCCGCGTCGCGGACGGCGGTGGTGCCGCGCCGCACGGTGTCGTCGCCGGCCTGCGAGATCCGCCGCAGGCTCTCCATCCGGGTGACCAGGTCGGCGGGCGACTCGGCGCCCAGGACCGCCTGGAAGGTGCCGAGTCGGGCACCGCCGCCCATCCGGTAGGTCTGCGCGGCGAGCCGGCCGAGTTCGTCCCGGGCCAGGTCCAGGTGCGCGTCGGCGGTGCGCAGGTGTCCGTCGGCGACGACGGCCCGCTCCCGGGTCTGCTCCCGCAGCACCACGGCCCCGTTGTACGCCTCGACGGCGACGCCGGCGCGGATGTCAAGCCGCTGCAGGTCGCTCGCCTCACGGTCGAGTTCGGCCTCGATCAGGCCGACGTCCGAGACCTTGCCGGTGACCGCGTCCTGCGCCTGGCGGACCTGGTCGGCCCCGGGGTAGTCGGAGCCGGCGGGATCGTCGGCGAAGGCCCCGGGGGTGATCGTGAGGACGAGGACGGCGGCGAGTCCGGCAGGGACTGCGGCGTGGATGAACGATCGAGGCATGCGGTCTCCCTCCAAGCGGCGGGCACCGAGGGGAAGCGGATGTTCCGATTCCGGGCAGGTCTCCTCACGCTAACGAGCGGTAGTCGCCATCGCACCACAAGCCACTTATTTCCCGCTAATGGGCTTATCCCTCGACAACCGACCCGAACACCGGTACGCCCGCGGGTCCCGCCGGCCACACACCCGCGCCCGGGCCCGTCGGGCCGGCGCTCGGTTCAGCCGGTCGCCATCGACTGCTCCAGGGACCACGTGCACACCGTGCCCGACTCCGAGTCGGCGGTGAGCCAGACGCCGTCGGAGCGCACCACGAGCCATTCGCGCGGTGCGTCCTCGGGGTACTCGACCTCGGCGATCGCCCGCAGGTCCGGCACCGAGAACAGCACGTGCCGCTCGCCCGAGGAGGCGGCGAGCACCAGGTCGCGGCGCACGAAGCCGGCGTAGATGTCGAACACCTCGTCCTGGTCCGGGAAGACCTGCTCGCCGGGTCGGGCCGCTATCACCGCGCCGTCCGGGAAGCGCACCAGCCCCAGCGGACCGGCCTCGATCGGCGTGGTCAGCATCATCCGGCCGGAGCCGTGGATGTCGTTGAGCACCCGGCTGTCCCCCGGGGGCACTTCGGCGACCGCGCCCGGGGCGTCCGCGCGGAGCACGAAGATCCGGTACGCGTCGTCGGCGTGCGACGCGGCCAGGCCCACGTGCACGCCGTCGGGGTGCGGGAGCAGTTCGGAGCCGACGGTGGTCGGGTCCAGCGGCCAGGCCGCCAGCGCGGAGCCGTCCGCGCCGTCGAGCAGTACACACCGGTCCCCCTCGGCGGTCCGCACCACCGCCCAGACCCCGGCCGAGGTGACCGCGCTCGAGCCGGCCTCCTCGGCCTCCCACGGCACGTGCGGGTGGGCCCACACCTCGCGTCCGTCCGGATCCAGCACGACGACCCGATCCGGTGTCGAGGCGACGAAGTGCCCGAGGTCCGGGGTGACCGAGTGGCCGCCCCGCCAGTCCTCGGGCAGTCGTACCTCGCGCACGGTGGTCAGCGAGTCGTCGAGCACGACGAGCGAGCCGTCCACACCGTGCGCGAGCCAGGCCGCCGCGCCGGGGATGCGGTCGAGACTCCACAGGGACGGCAGGGTCGCCCGGGCCAGAAGTTGAGCGCGCATGGCGTGAACTCTATTGGCGCCCGGCACCGACCCGTACGGCTCAGCGCCGGCGATCCGCCTCGGCGTCCGGCCGGTCGTCGCCCGCGCGGTGCCGGCCGCGGCCCGGGACGGACGACGGCTCCGGGTCCGCCTCGGCCCGCCTGCGCGCCGCCGAGCGGGCGCGCAGGAGTTCGATCGCGACCGGGAGCACCGAGATCAGCACGATCCCGACCAGGATGAACTCGATGTTGTCCCGGACGAATTGCACCTGGCCCAGCGAGTGGCCGAGCAGCGTGACGCCGACCGCCCACAGGAACCCGCCGACCACGTTGTAGACCACGAACGTGCGGTACTTCATCCGGGCCACGCCCGCGACGATCGGCGTGAAGGTGCGCACGATCGGCACGAACCGGGCCAGCACGATCGAGCGCGGGCCGTACTTCTCGAAGAACTCGTGCGCCTTCTCCACGTTCTCCCGCTTGAAGAACCGCGAATCGGGCCGGTTGAACAGCGACGGCCCCACCTTGCGGCCGAACAGGAAGCCGACCTGGTCGCCCACCACCGCCGCGACCCACAGGAGCAGGCACACCAGCCACAGCGGCTGTGAGAACTTGCCGTCCGAGACCAGCAGGCCGGTGGTGAACAGCAGCGAGTCGCCCGGCAGGAAGAAGCCGATCAGCAGGCCCGACTCGGCGAAGACGATCACCAGGATGCCGATCAGGCCGAACGTGGAGATCAGCTTGTCGGGGTCCAGGAACGATGGACCCAGGGCGATGGTGTTCACGGCGCGAGCCTCCTGGAACGGGTGGTGGCGGACGTCGGAAGTCCCCCGACCAGGTCATGGTTAGGCAAAGAGAATTCCTTCCGAAGGTAACGTCCGCAGCGCGGGACCGGTTCCCGGGGGTGCGGTGGAGGAATTCCCGGGTCCGGTCAGGCGCGCTCGGGCCGGGTCAGCGCGACCAGCGCGCCGTCCTCGTCCATGGTCAGTTCGATCGCCAGCGCGCGCAGTTCGCCGAGCCTGCCCAGGTGCGAGCCGCCACACGGGATGTGCGCGTCGCCGTCCGGCAGTCCGCAGTGCCACACCCGACGGGCGGTGAGCGCCGGGCCGGGCACCTCGATCCGCACCTCGGCGTCGGTTTTCAGCCATTGTCCGAGCAGCGCCTCGACCTCGTCCCGCACGCCGGGCAGGTCCTGGGCCAGGCCGTCCGCGGTGAAGCCCTTCTTCCGCAGCGACTTGCCGATCCGGTAGTCGTCGCGGCTGCCGCCCACGTCCATCCGCGACGACGTGATCGCCAGATTGTCGAAGTCGGGGCGGCCGAGGCTGTCGGTACGCACCTCCTTGCGCCAGCGCGGCGCGAGCACCGCGTTGAGCGCGAAGGCCAACAGGTGGCAGGAGGTGTGCGCGGCGCTCAGCGCGGCCCGACGCTCGGCGTCCACGATCAGTTCGGCGCTCGCCCCGACCAGGTCGCCCGGATCGCCGGGAGCCTGCGCGAGCACGTGCAGCACCAGCCAGGACCAGTCCTCGTCGCCGCGGCGGACCGGGATCGCCTCGCCCACCGCGAACTCCCCGTCCGGCCCGAGCGCGCCGGTCACGCAGTCCGTCACGGCCAGCTCCGCGCCCGCCACCCGGATCACCCCGGTGTCCGCGGGCTGGTCCGGCCAGGTGTGGTCCAGCGGGTGGAACGGGGTGCGCGCCACCACCAGCGCGGTCCGCCCGTCCGGCAGCACGGGCGCGGCCAGGATCGGTGCGGTGCCGGTGCCGGCGCCCGCCGGGAAGGTCACCTCGGTGGAAGTCGTGGGGAGGGCCATGCGCGTCCTAACCTCGATTCGATCCGGTCGCCGTCGCACCGGTGCGGCGGTGGCGCCGTTCGGTCCATTCGATCATGGACAATCCTCGTCACAGGGAATCGCGAGCAGGGACGGGTCTGTGCACGACCAAGGCTGGATCTCGACCACGACGGGGCTGGCGGGCGACGCCGAGGCCGGGCCACACGGCGTCGGCTGGATGCTCGTCGCGTTCATCTTCACCTTCGCCGTGACACGACTGATCACCCGGCTGATCCGGGCGGGCAAGGGCCCGTTCCGGAACATGGTGGTGGGCAAGGTGCACGTGCACCACCAGGTGTACGGGATCTTCCTGATGCTGATCGCGGGCGCGCTGGAGTTCGCCTACGAGCCGGGCGGCGCGCTGCGGCAGGTGCTCGCCGGGTTCTTCGGGATGGGCGCGGCGCTCACCCTGGACGAGTTCGCGCTGCTCGTGCACCTGGACGACGTGTACTGGGCGGCGGACGGCCGCAAGTCGGTGGACGCGGTACTGATCACCGCCGCGATGGGACTGCTGCTGTTCGTCGGCGCCAACCCGCTCGGCCTCGGCGACGGCGACAGCAAGCCGGTGGCCGCGACGGTGGTCGTGTTCAACCTGGCCTTCGCGCTGTGCGCGCTGGCCAAGGGGAAGGTGGCCACCGGCCTGATCGGCGTGTTCGTACCGTTCGTCGCGATGGTGTCGGCGATGCGCATCGCCAAGCCCGAATCGCCGTGGGCTCGGTGGCGGTACAAGGAGGGCCCGGGCCGCACCTCGCCGCACGCGGACACCAAACTGGCCCGCTCGCTGCGCCGCTTCCCGCCCGACCGGCGCACGTGGTGGGACCACACCAAGGACTTCGTGGCGGGCGCGCCGCACCGGTAGGACGTGCGGGGCGGCCCGGCGGGCCGCCCGACACGGCCGGTCCTACAGGTTGGGCAGCACCTCGTTCTCGAACAGGCGCAGGCTCTCCCACGCGAGCTCGGGCGGGATGCCGCCCATCATCGGGTGCAGGATCGCGAACGCCGCGTCGCCCTGGGCCTTGAGCTCGGCCACCAGCGTCTGTGGCGTGATCACCCGGTACTGCCCGCCCGCGCGCAGTTCGTCGACGTCGGTGACGCTCGCGTAGCCGCCCACGCCCGAGGTGCCCGCCTTCGCCATCGTCTCGCCGTAGGCGTTGACCTCGTGCAGCGCGTGCGGCGCGATCCTGTCCCAGTCCCGCTCGGGATCGTTCGAGAGGTGGAAGAAACCGGTGTCGCCGCCGAAGTACGGGCCCGGGTCCTCCTCGCCGAGCTTGACCTTCTCGTCCCGGTAGAACTCCCAGATCGCCGGGTTCGAGGGCATGAACCCGTCGGCGATCCGTGCGGCGCGGCGCGCGGCGGCCTCGACGCTGCCGCCGAGGATGATCGGCGGTCCGCCCTTTTGGAACGGCTCCGGGGTCACCCGCACGGTCCGGCCGCGGAACTCGAACTCCTCGCCCGTCCACGCCTTGCGCAGCGTCTCGACGGTCTCCACGGTGCGCTTGACCCGCTCGCGCATCGGCACGTCGTACATCGCGAACTCGGCGTCGACGTAGCCGTTGGTGAGCACCACGTTGACCCGGCCCTGGCTGAGCAGGTCGAGCACCGCGAGTTCCTCGGCCAGGTGCAGCGGGTCGTGCAGCGGCGCGGGTATCGCCGCGATGGTCACGCCCATGTTCCGGCTCCGCGCGGTGATCGCGGCGGTGAACTGGAGCGGGGCGGGCAGGTATCCGTCGGCGAAGCCGTGGTGCTCGGACAGCGTCACCATGAAGAACCCGTGTCGGTCGGCCCACTCGACCATGTCGAGTGCCGCCGCGTAGCGCTCCCCCATGCTCGTCCCGGCGAAAGCCGGATTGCGGAAGTCGAAACGCAGCGCGAACACAGCCATGCCGTTCTCCTGTCCCCGGCGCCACCGCCGAGGTGATCGGCGCCGCACTCTCTGATGGGGCGTCAGGTTAGTCGCGCGGATCGAGGAGAACCAGGGGCGGAGCCGACGAGCACCGGCGGCGATCGACCGGCGCGGCCGGTCAGCCCCCGCGCAGCGCCCGGTCCAGCAGGACCCGCAGCGCGCGTCGGTCCGCGTCCGGCAGGCCGGTCAGCGGCGGGTCCTGGGCGAGGCCGGCGAACAGGCGCTCGCGCAGGTCGGCGCCGGCCGGGGTGAGCGCGATCAGCTTCGCGCGGCGGTCGCCGGGATGCGGTCGGCGCTCGACCAGGCCGCGCTCCGCCAGCCGGTCCACCACGAAAGTCACGTTGGGCGGCTCGCAGCACATCCGCCGACCCAGTTCGCGCATGCCCAGCGGTTCGGCGAGTTCGTGCACCGCGTTCGCCTGGGACGCGGTCAGGCCGACCGCGCCGGCACACGCGGCGAAGTGCGCGTCCAGCCGCGCGGTGGCCGCGTAGAGCAGTGCGGTCAGTCCCGGCAGCTCGCCTTCCCCCGTGGTCATGGCCACACTCTAGCCGAACTTCGTTACAGCTCGAATGATTCGAGGTATAACGTCTGCACTGAACTGACATACCGTCAGTTTCCTTGGCCGCCCCGGGAGGAACCCGTCCATGCCCGCAATCCTGACCGGCCGGATGGCCCTGGTCACCGGCGGCAGCGGCGGCATCGGCTCCGCGTGCGCGGCGCGGCTGCTGCGCGACGGCTGCTCGGTCACGCTCACCGCCCGCCGGGCCGACGCGCTCGCCGCGACCGCCGAACGACTGCGCGCGAAGGCCCCGGCCGGCACCGAGGTGCGCGTCGTCGCGGCGGACGTGTGCGGCACCGACGGGATCCGTACGGCGGTGCGCGCGGCGGGTCCCGAACTCGCCGTCTGCGTGGCCACCGTGGGCGGCGGGAGCACCGCGCCGATCCTGGCCATGGACGACGACGCGTTCCTGGCCGACCTGCACCGCAACACGCACAGCGCGTTCCTGGCGATCAAGTACGCCGCGCCCGTGATCGCCGCGCGCGGCGGCGGCGCGATCGTGTGCGTGTCCTCGACCGCGGCCAAGCTGACCATGCCGTTCCTGAGCGGCTACGCGGCCGGGAAGGCGGGCCTGGAGGCGCTGGTCCGAGCCGCCGCGGACGAGCTGGGCGCGGCCGGCGTCCGGGTCAACGCGGTCCGCCCCGGCCTGGTGCGCTCGCAGGAGGACGCCCGGATCTTCCGCGACGAGGAGATGCTCGCGCGCTTCGTGGCGAACAAGCCGCTGGGCCGCACCGGCCTGCCCGAGGACATCGCCGAGGCGGTCCGCCACCTGGCCGGCCCGGAATCGTCCTGGACCACCGGCCAGAGCCTGGCCGTGGACGGCGGCAACGAACTGCGCCGGGCGCCGTCCTTCGAGAAGTACGCCCGGGCCGCGCTCGGCGACGCGGTGATCGACGCGGCGATCGCGGGACGCGACCCGTACGCCGGTTCGCCCCGAGCCATCCCCCGAAGAAACCCTGCCCTGCCCCCGCCCCACTTCGAAAGCGACGGAGCATCCGGATGACCACCGACGTGCAACTCTCCATCGGCCTGCCGAACTTCGGCACCTGGCCCGCCGACGACTGGCGCGGCTTCGTGGACGTCGGCCGGGCCGCCGACGACGCGGGCATCGACCGGATCGTCCTGGTCGACCACGTGGTGATGGGCCCCAACACGCAGAACTACACGTGGGGTCGCTTCCCCACGCCGCCCGAGGCGGCCTGGCCCGAACCGCTCACGCTGCTCGCCGCGATCGCCGCGGTCACCTCGAACGTGCGCCTGGCCACCGGCATCCTGGTCGCCCCGTTGCGCGGCGCGACGCTGCTCGCCAAGACGGCGGCGACACTGGACCGCATCTCCGGCGGGCGCCTGGAACTGGGCGTGGCCACGGGGTGGCAGCGCGAGGAGTACGACGCGGCCGGGATCGACTGGGACGCCCGCGGACAACTGCTCACCGACACGCTCGCGGCGTGCAAGGCGCTGTGGACGAACCTGCCCGCGTCCTTCGCGTCGCCGACGGTGAACTTCACCGACGCCTACTGCGCGCCGCAGCCGGCGCAGCCCGGCGGTGTGCCGCTGTGGATCGGCGGCACGCTGAACAAGCGCAACCTGGACCGCATCGTGCGCAGCGGCGACGGCTGGATTCCGATCATGGGCCTGTCCACCGCCGACATGGCCCGGGACGTGGTCCGGATCCGCGAGGCGCTCGCCGCGGCCGGTCGCGACCCGCGGGCGCTGCGTGTGCAGGGACCGCTGCCGATGGTCAAGGACGACGCCGGACGGTTCGACCTGGCCCGCACGATGGCCGGTGCGGCCGAGGTGATCGCCGCCGGCGCGACCGCCGTGCACCTGCCCATCCAGGTGTTCTGTACCGGGCCCGAGGGCGCGCCCGCGTTCTTCGCCGAGGCCAGGGAGCTGTTCGACAAGGTGGTGTCCGGGCGCTGAGCCATTCTTGGGACCGGCCGGCCGCCTGGGGCTTTACCCCGGCTTGGGGAAAGTTCGAGGTTTGCGGAACGTCGTCGGTGGGAGGGTCGTTGCCCTGATCAGGGCGCGATACGGCGCCTTTGTCCAACGCGGGAGGGCCCTTCATGTCCGACGTCACGCTGCCCACCGGGGCCAACGCGCCCCTGACCGGCGACCGCGCCGAGGTCTCGATCGGGTGGGGCTCGGCCGACGTCGTGGACGTGTCCGCCGTGCTCCTGACCGACGCGCACAAGGTGCGCACCGACGAGGACCTGGTCTTCTTCAACAATCCCGTCGGCGGCGACGGCGCGGTGCGCACCGCGCCCGGGCCCTCGGGCACCACCCACGTCAGCGTCGAATTGGCCAAGCTGCCCGCCGAGATCGCCCGGGTGGTGGTCGTGGTCAGCTCGGACGCGGACCGCCCCGGGGCGACCCTGGGCCAGGTGCCGGGCCTGGGCGCGACCACCGTGTCCGGGGACGCGCGGATCGCCTACACGCCGGACGCCTTCGCCGGTGGCGAGACGGTCGCGGTCCTGGTCGAGTTGTACCGCCGCGGCGACGCGTGGAAGGTGCGCGCGGTGGGTCAGGGCTACGCGAGCGGACTCGCCGGGCTGGCGACCGACTTCGGCATCTCGGTCGAGGACGAGCCGGAGCCCGAGCCGACCCCCGCACCCGCCGCGCCGGCCCACGTGATGGTCAAGGAGCCCGCCGCGGCTCCCGCGCCGGCCGCGCCCGCGTCGATCTCGATGGCCAAGGAGCCGCTCGGCCGGGTCGACCTGGCCAAGGGCGGCCGCGCGACGATCAGCATGGACAAGGGCGACCGCTCGGTCACCGTCACCGCGTCCCTGGTCTGGGACGGCGGCAACGACGCGCGCCGCAAGACGGGCGCCGACCTGGACCTGTACGCGCTGTTCGTACCCAGGTCGAAGGTGGGCGCCAAGAAGGGCGGCGACGGGGTGATCTACTACCGCGAGCTCGGCAGCCTGACCTCGGCGCCGTACATCCAACTGGACGGCGACTCGCGCGTCCCCGGCCGTGAGACGGTCCGGATCACCCGGCCGGACGAGCAGGGCTACGTGCTCATCTGCGCGTACAGCGCGGTCGAGAACGGCTTCGGCAGCTTCAAGTCCTACGGCGCGCACGCCGAGGTCACCGACGGCCAGGGCTCGACGGTGAACGTGCCGCTGTTCAACAACAAGCGCGCGGTGTTCTGGGTGGCCATCGCGCTGGTCGACTTCACCGACCCCGACGGCGTCTCGATCCAGCACGTGGAGAAGTACTCGAAGCTGATGCAGGAGCGTCGCCCGATGCTCTACGCGGACGGCACCTTCGAAATGGGCGCGGGTCCGGCGGAGTTCAAGACGGTGCGCTCGCCCGGCGAGCGCTGATCCCGCCACCCGGCGGGTCGATACCGCTCGGTCGTCGTGGCCGAGCGGTAGCCGGACCGGCCGGGCGCCGGGCGGTCGTGCGGCCTACTTGGCCGAGCGGTAGACGATCACCTTGTCGCCGACGCGCGTCTCGTTGAACAGCCGCTGCACGAGACCCTTGTCCCGCACGTTCACGCAGCCGTGCGAGGCCCCGTTGTAGCCGCGGGCGGCGAAGTCGGCCGAGTAGTGCACGGCCTGGCCGCCGGAGAAGAACATCGCGAACGGCATCGGCGTGTGGTACAGCGTCGAAACGTGGTCGCGGCTCTTGAAGTTGATGCTGAACGCGCCCTCGCGGGTCGGCGTCTCGGCCGAGCCGAAGCGCACGTCGGCCGAGTACTGGGCCTTGCCGTCGATCACCCAGGTGAGGCGGTCGGTGCGCTTGTCGATGCAGATCGCCCGGCCGGTCAGGCACCGCTCGTCCAGTCCGGCCTGCGGCTTGGGCGGGGCGGGCTTGGTGGTCGGCGGCTTGCTCGTCGGCGGCTTGGTGGTCGGCGGCTTGCTGCTGCCGGCGGGCTTGGCCGTGCTCGGGGTCGCCGACGACGGCGCGGCACTGCTCGGCGCGGTGCTCGTGGGCGGGGCCGAGCTCGGAGCGGTGCTCTCGGGCGCCGGCGTCACCGGTGCGGAGGAGGAGGTCACGGGCAGCGGCGACTGCGCACCGGCCTTCGCGGTCGAATCGCTCGACGAGCCGGAGTTGCAGGCCGACAAGGCCAGGATCGCGGTCACGGTGACCGCGAGGGATATACGAGTCTTCTTCATCGAGTGGTGCCTCTCCCGACCCAAACCCAAATGTGGAGTGTTCCCCGAGTCGTGCTCCCTTGTAGACGCGGATGGGGCCCCAGAGGTTGCGTCCCTAGTTTGACCCATTCGCGTGAATGTTCAGCCGGACATGTCCGGCCGTGACCACTTCGGGGTCCACCGGCCGCAGGTCCCGGGCCCACGCGTCCAACGCGGCGCCGATCTCGCCCTCGGCCAGGGCCGCACCGATGCCCAGGCAGCGCATCCCGGCCGCCTCCGCCGCCCGCACACCGCTCTCCGCGTCCTCCACCACCAGGCAGCGGTCCGGTCGCACACCGAGCAGACCGGCCGCACGCAGGTAGCCCTCCGGGGCCGGTTTGCCCTCGCGAACGTCCTCCGCGGTGACCATGTACACCGGTTCGGGCAGTTCCGCCGCGCGCAGGCGCCCGCTCGCCACCTTGCGGGTGCCCGACGTGACGATGGCCCAGCGCGCCGCGGGCAGTGCGGCGAGCAGGCCGGCCGCACCGGGCATCGCGAGGATGCCGGTGAAGTCGCGCTCCTCGCGTTCGACGATCCACGCGGCCTCGGCCTCGGCGTCCAGCGTGGGGGCGACCACGCGCACCAGGTCGATGTCGCGACGGCCGTACGACGCCGCGACCGCCGCGTCCGGGTCCACGCCGCGACCGGCCGCCCACGCCCGCAGGATGCGTTCGATCAGCGGGTGGGAGTCCACCAACACGCCGTCGAGATCGAACAGGATCGCGTCACAGTCGAGCGTGGTGCCGTCGTTCGCCATCCGAACAGGCTGACAGGAACGGCGGCGGAGCGTCGAGGCCTTCCCCGCTCATGACCACGTTGGACATGATCACGTTGGGTTGATCGGTCACCCACATAGCTCAGTTATTGATCGAAACCGATCATCTTCGGACCTGGGCCAACGGCCTTCGTTGCCTAACCGTCACGTTTGCGCCGATCGTCACCGGCTAGGTGGTCACTACGGCCCGGATGAGCTCACCCTCAGGCGGCAAATCATGTACTTGGTCCTCGCCCTGCTCGCACCGATCGTGATGTTCCTGCTGATACCCGGGCTCTCCTGGCTCGAGGACCGCATGCTCGGCTCGCTGACCCCGCCGCCGCCCACCCCGTTGCCCATGCCGTCCACCGCGCGGCCGGCGGTCGAACCCGTCGCGCCCACCCCGACCCCGCTCGCGCCGCCCACCGTGCCCCGGCCGGCCGGGCACACCGTGCGATCGGGTCGGGCGCGGCACGCTCGTCGCTCGACCTCGCTGCTCGCCTACCGGCACCACATCGGCCGCCGGCGCCCGCCCCGAGCCCCGGTCTTCCGTTGACCGCCGGCCCACCGTCCCGGAGCCGATCCTGAGTGAGCCCGCCACGCCGCCGCCGGTGCGCATCGAGTCCGTACCGCCCGAGCTGGGCTCCCCGCTGGGCGCCACACCGCTGTCCACCCACGCCGACGTGTGGCACGTGCTGGGCAGCCGTAGGGACGCGGTGCTCAAGCTCGCGACACCGGACGGCACGGCGGCGGCCAATCCGCGCTACTGGGCCCGGGAGGTCGAGGCGTACGAGAGCGGCTTCGCGCACACCGTCTACGCCGACTTCGGGCTGACCGCGCCGCGGCGGCTGCGCGCGGATCCGCGCGGGGACGGGTCGGTCGCACTGTGGCTGGACTTCGTGCGCGGGCGGTCCGGGTCCACGTGGGACCTCGACCGGTGGGCCGATTTCGCCCGGCGGCTCGGCGCCGCGCAGGCCGTGCCCCGACCGGCCGGACCGTCCTGGCTGTTCGAGCGCCCGCCCCCGGTCGGACCGCTGGCCGCTCGGACCGCCGAACTGCCGTACGTGCCTTGCCACCTGAACCTGCGGCCGGTGAACCTGATCGCGCGGGAGGAGGACGTCGTGCTGCTCGACTGGTCGCACGCGGGCTATGGGCTGCCGGGTGAGGACCTGAGCGGATTGATCCTGGCGCACGCGGCCGAGCCCGAGCTGGCCGCGACGCTGGACGCCACGCTGCCGGCCGAGTACGCGCGGGGCGCGGAACGGGCCGAGGCGGACGTACGGGTCGCGATCGCGGCGACGGCGCCCGCGAAGTACGGACCCGGTGCGGACGCGCCGACCCGGCGGATGTTGCGGAGGTGGACCGAGGACGCGGTGGGCCGTTGAGCCGCGTTTCCGGCCGCGCCCGGAGCACCGACCCGAGGGTCGGCGCGGCCGGGGTGACGGGTGCGGCCGGGCGGTCGGCGCGCTCGATTCAGCGGCGCGACCTGCGGATCGCCCAGATCAGGACGAGCACGGTCACGACCGCGGCGGCAGCGGCCGGCACCGGGCGCCGGCGGATCTCCGCCGAGCCGGTGAGGGTCGCGTGCCGGAGCGGATCCGGGGTGTGGTCGAAGAGTTGGTTGCCGGCGGTGTGTCCGACCTCGACGGTGCGGTCCTTGGCGTGTCCGACCCGGTCCCCGGCCACCTCGCGGGCCTGCCCGGCCTTGTGTACGGCCGCCTCCTTGAGCTCCTCGGCGCGGTGACCGGCCGACTGCTTGAGCTCCTCGGCGCGATGTCCGGCGGCTTCCTTGAGCTCTCCGGCCCGGTGCTCGACGGCTTCCTTGGCCTGCTCGGCGCGGTGTCCGGCCGCCTCGATGAGCTCTTCGGTGCGGTGGCCGACCGCCTCCTTGGCCTTCGCGGTCTTGTGCCGGGCGGTCTCCTTGACCTGCTCGACCCGCTGCCGGGCGGCGTCCTTGGCGTGCTCGGTTCGGTCCTGGACGGCGTCCTTGGCCTGCTCGGCCCGGTCCCGGGCGGCCTTCCTCGCCTGCCCGGCCCCCTCCCGCGCGGCGTCCTTGGCCTGCCCGGCCCGGTCGCGGACGGTGTCCGCGGCCTGCTCGGCGCCTTCGCCGGTCGCCGCTTCGAGCCGTTCGGCCCGGCGTCGGGCCCGCTCCTGGGCGCGGCCGGCTCCTCGGCCGACCTGCTCGGCGGCCTCGCCGACCTTGCGGTGCACCGTCTCGGGCGGCTCGACCTGGGTCAACTCCTCCACCGCGTGATCCAGTTGCTCACGTTTGCGGCTCAGCGTCGGCTCCTGTTGCGGGAGTGCGCTCTGCGTGGGTGGTTCGACGGCGGGGGGAAGCACGGTCGGGAACGCGGCGACCTCATCGGGATCGCGCGACGCGGACCTGCCGCCGGAGTCTCGGCCTGGGGTACTCATCGGTGCGTACTCCTCTTCACGGTCTCGATGTCCTCGCGTCACCGCCGAGGACCGCGCCTGGCGCCTGCCCTGCGGGCGCCCGGTCATGCGTCCTCGGCGGGCCTTCGACGGCCGGGGCCGTCTCCCCGATCCTGCCGGGGGCGCAGACCCGGCAGGACCGAGGACACGGCCCCGGCGGTCGGGTTCGTCGATGCCGGATTCGGTGTCTCGTGGCCGAGGCTAGAAACAATCGAGCCGAGAATCCGGGAATGTCACCCGGATGCGCGGCTCGGCGTGTCCGATCGGTTCACCCGCTCGGCCGCTCCGCGCGGGATCCGACAGGCGGGTCCCGGCCCCGGAGCGAACCGAGCGGGCAGGCCGGGATGCTCAGCCCGCGCCGCCCCGGCCCGATCCCGACGACCCGATCCGGGTCCGGGCCGGCCGCGGCGGCTTGTCGTGGAAGACGCAGTCGCCGCATGTACCGCCCCCGGGGATCCGGTAGTACAGGCAGCACGTGGTGCGGCGGAACGCGCCGAGCGCACCGTGCAGGCCGGTTCCGCGCAACCGGCCGGCGGCCAACAGGCCGTCGGCGAACATGCTTGTGGCCGCGACGAGTTCCGGCTCTGCCGGAGCCAGGTGCCGGTGCAACACGCGGGCCGCGCCGACCAGGGCAGACGCGGCGTTGCCCCACAGCAGCCGCTCGGCGACCGGCACCACCGCGCGAGTCGCCCCGGCGAGCGGCACCAGATGCCGAAGCAGCACCGCGTCGTGCAGCCGCGCGATCCCCGAGCGGTCGTCCGGCACCGGCACCGGCGCCGGATCGGGCGCCCACACCTCGACCGGCCCGGTGTCCGGGAAGCGCCAGTACGTCCGGGCCGGATCCAGGTCGGGCACCACCCGGCCGAGCACCGCCGCACCCAGTGCCACCGACCACAGCCGCGAGGCCACGCCCAGATACAGGATCGACGCGGCGACACGCGGTTCCTCGGTCCGCAGCCGGCCCCGTACGTGCTCCACCCGGGCCGCCAAAGCGGCGGGCGTGGCCGGGTCGTACAACTCGGCCAACGGCCGAAAGCCCGCGTCGTCGGTGATCGGCCCGGTCCGCAGCTCGAAGTAGGGCCCCACGTCGGCGAGCCGGCGCAATGGCCCGCCGACGTCGAACCGCGACCGCGCGCCGGTCAGCGGCTGTCGCCCGGACGCCACAGCACATCACCCGCACCGCCGGCGTCGGCCCGCCGGGCGAGGACGAACAGCAGGTCGGACAACCGGTTGAGGTAGCGCGCGGTGAGCGGGTTGACGGTCGCGGGCCCGTCCGCGGCCGCCCGCTCGTCCGCCTCGATCAGCGCCCAGGTCGAGCGCTCGGCGCGGCGGGCCGAGGTGCGGGCCACGTGCAGCAGGGCCGCGGCCGGGCTGCCGCCGGGCAGTACGAACGAACGCAGCGTGGCGAGTTCCGCGTTGAACGCGTCGCAGTGCTCCTCCAGCCGGGCCACGTCCGCCTCGGTGATCCGCAGCCGGGTGTCCCCCTCGGCGATCGGCGCGCACAGGTCCGCGCCGACGTCGAACAGGTCGTGTTGCAGTTGCGCCAACACCGCGCGCGTCCGCGGTTCCGGGTCGCCGAGCGCGAGCACGACCCCGATCGCCGCGTTGGTCTCGTCCGTGTCGGCGTACGCCGCCAACCTCGGATCGGTCTTGCGCGTCCGGGAGTTGTCGCCCAGCGCGGTCGTGCCGGCATCGCCGGTACGGGTGTGGATCCGGCTCAAAACCAAGGACATGGTCGGCACCGGCCTCTCTCGGGGAAATCCGCCCCGGTGGGTGAGGTGGCGACGACGTGAGTCTCCTGGCTCTCGGATCATCGCTCCTCCCGGCCTTCCGACCCCGTCTCGGGGCCGTGGCCGGTTCGGGAGTCGCTCCCCGATCACAGTGGCGGGACCGCGCCGGATTCACACCGGCTTCCTCGTACCGCCGTCGCCTTGCGCCTCCCACCATGACACGCGCGACGGGCCCGGTCCACCGTCGGATCCGGGCCACGCGTGCGGGTGAAGCTTGCCGCCGGTCCGCGTGCCGAGCCCCGGACCGGCGCGGGCGAAGCCCAGGATCGGATTCCGAGAGCGGCTCCCTCGGCCGGCGTCGGCTCCGGCCGGTATCGGCGCCGAAGGGTGTCGGCGGGCACCGGAGGGTGCCGGTGAGTCGATCCGAGATCCGGCCGTGCCGGGAAATCAGTGCCGGAGGTATGCGTGTCCACGGTGTCCGGAACACCTGAACCAGCCGGTCCGACGCGTCGGGTGGGTCGGGTGCGTCGAGCGGGCGTGCTCCTGGGTTGTTGCGTCTCGCTGTTCGCAGCCGGGTCGGGGCATCCCGCCGCCTGCGCGAGGTGGTTCGGCGCCGAAGGAAGGCATCTCGCCGCCTCCGTCCGGCACTTCGATGCGGGCTCGACGCGACCGACCCCATCCGCGGCGGTCTTCGGCGGCGGGTCGGGACACGACACCCCATCCGCCGAACCCCTCGGCGCGGGAACGGGAGGCCCCACCCCATCCGCCGCGCTGCTGGACGCCGGCGCCGGGCGCCCTGTCGGGTCCGGCCACCGGTTCCGGCCGAGGGGCGAGCCCGAGGCGATCCTGCCGCCCGTCCCGCGTGCCGTCGCCGATCGGGTGGGCACGCGCGCCGGGGAGTCGGTGGACGTCCCGGTCCTGGCCGGCGACTCCGGCGAAGGGCTGGTCGTGCTGTCGTACACCAATCCCGAACACGGCCTGGTGCTCCAGCCGGACGAGCGGGGCGAGCCGGATTCGGTGCTCCGCTATACGCCGGGGCCGGGCTTCACCGGACGCGACAGTTTTCGCTACACGATCGTCGACCGGCTCGGCCGCGAGGCCACCGCGAGCGTACGCGTCGACGTGGCGGCCGGCCCGGGCGCGGCCGGCCGGCCGGTCGAGACCCGGGCGGGCAAGCTCGGCGTCCATCGCGGCATCGACGAACTCCGCGCACCCTCGGCCGCGTCGGCGGCGCGTCCGCACGCCGGGATCGATCCGGGCGGCGGGCCGCTGCTCGTGGCCTTCCTCGGCTCGGCCCTGCTGGGGGCGGGTGTCCTGGCCTTCTTCGCCTACCGTCGGCCGGGCCGGCGGCGGCGCGGCTGAGCGGTCCCGGGTCGGGTCGGTCGGCTGCTCCGCGGATCCTCGGCCCGATCGGCAGTTCCGGGGTTCCTCGGCGCCGATCGACCTTCCGCGGTTCTTCACCCCGATCGGCCCTTCCGCGGCTCGTCGCCCGGATCGGCCCTTCCGGGCTTCCCCGACGCGGCCGGTGTCGCCCCGATCAGCCCTGCCGGGCCTCCTGGGTGAGCTGGTAGAGCCCGTACAGCAGCTCGGCGATGCCGACGATCAGCAGCACGACGCCGATCTTCCCGAGCGCGACCACCGGTGTGTCCACGTCGTCCGCGAAAAGCTTCAGGGCTCCGCCGACCACCGCGCTCAACAGGCCGGCCGTCAACGAACCGCGTGCCTTCGCCACGGTCTTCCTCCTCCACTCGACCTGCGGGTACGGCTACGAGGCTAGGTCCGGGCCCGGGGCCGGCACGCCCTCCGAGGGGACGAACCGGCGTACACACTTCGGCCTAGCTCGCGCCCGGGTTCGCCGCGGCCGGCGGTTTCGGCGGCCCGCGGGAATGGGGGACAGCCCCACCCCCGCGGGGCGGCCAGCCCCATGGGCACGCCCGTTTCACGCTCCTAGCGTGGAGCCGGTGCCGTGAACGGGGAGCGGCCGCAACGGCGGAGGGACGAACGTGAGCGGGCGACCGACACGGGCAGGTCACACGATCCGGGACGAGCGGGAGGGTGCCGGGGCGCCTGCCGTCCGGCTCGACGCGGTGCGCAAGGTGTACGGCAGGGGCTCGGCCTCGGTCGCCGCCCTCGACGGGGTCACCCTCGCCTTCGGACACGGCTCGTTCACCGCCGTGATGGGTCCGTCCGGCTCCGGCAAGAGCACCTTCCTGCACTGCGCGGCCGGCCTGGATCGCCCCACGTCGGGCACGGTCGCGGTGGCCGGCCGGGACCTCGCCGAGCTGAACGAGAACGCGCTGACCAGGCTCCGCCGGGAGCGGATCGGTTTCGTCTTCCAGGCGTTCAACCTGCTGCCCACCCTCACGGTGGAGCAGAACATCACGCTGCCGCTGCGGTTCGCGGGCAAGCGCGCCGACCGCCGGCGGATCGCCGAGGTGATCGCGCGCGTCGGCCTGACCGAGCGCGCCCGGCACCGGCCGCACGAGCTGTCCGGCGGCCAGCAACAGCGGGTGGCGATCGCTCGCGCGCTGGCCGTGCGCCCCGCCGTGCTGTTCGCGGACGAGCCGACCGGCGCGTTGGACACCCGGACGGCGGCCGAGGTGCTGGGACTGCTCCGGGAGTCCGTGCGGACCGACGGCCAGACCATCGTGATGGTCACCCACGACCCGATCGCCGCGTCCTTCGCCGACCACGTGGTCTTCCTCGCCGACGGCCGGATCGCCGACCGGCTGGACGCGCCGACCGTGGACGCGATCGCCGAACGCATGACCCACCTGGGCGCGTTCGCGCAGGCCCCGCTCCCGGGTGGGCGGCCGGCGTTCGGCGGGATCCACTGATGTGGGGGCTCGCGCTGCGCACGCTGCGCTTTCGGGCCGGTGGCTTCGTCGCCACCTTCGTCGCGCTGTGCTTGGGCGCGACGGTGGTGATGGCCTGCGGCGGGCTGCTCGAGACCGGGGTACGCAACAACGCGCCGCCGCAACGCCTGGCCCAGGCCTCGTTGTTGGTGATCGGCGATCCCACCTTCACCGGCCCGCGCGACGGATCCGGGGACCGGGAGCGGGACTTCGCCCTGGCCGAGCGGGTGCCGTTGGACGCGCGGCTCGTGGATCGGGTGCGGGGCCTGGAGGGTGTGCGCGCGGCGGTCGGCGAACGCACCTTCGAGGCCGCGCTGACCGGCGCCGGCGGCAGTCGCGAGGCGCAGGGGCACGCTTGGGAGTCGGCGGCGCTGACGCCGTACGCGCTCACCCGAGGAGCCGCGCCGGTCGGGCCGGACGAGGTGGTCCTGGATGCCGCGCTCGCGCGCCGCGCGGGCGTCGCCGTGGGCGATCGGGTCGAGATCGCCGCACACGGCGGCTCGGCCGCGTACCGGGTCACCGGCATCGCGCAGCCGGCGCGTACCGTCCCGCAAGCGACCATGTTCTTCGCGGCGGCCGAGGCGGAGCGGCTCACGGCACCCGCGGGCACCATCGCCGACATCGCGATCGTGGCCGAGCCTGGCGCCGATCTCGGCGCGCTGCGCGAGCGGGTCGCCGGCGCGCTGAACGAGGACCGGGCCAGGATCCTCGCCGGTGACGATCGCGGCGCGGTCGAGCACCCCGAGATCCTGGCGGACAAGTCCGATCTGATCTCGCTGGCGGGCGTCTTCGGCGGCCTGGCGGTCGCGGTCGCGGTGTTCGTGGTGGCCGGCACCATCGGGCTGTCCGTACAGCAGCGCCGCCGCGAGTTCGCGTTGATGCGCGCGATCGGCGCGACGCCGCGTCAGTTGCGCCGGATGTTGCTCGGCGAGACGTTCCTGGTGACCGTGCTCGCGGCGGGCGTCGCGTGGTTCACCGGGCCCGCCGCCGGTCGGGTGCTCTTCGACCGGTTGGTGGCGTCCGGCATGGTCGCCGAGACGGTGCGGTTCCGGCAGGGCTGGATACCCGCGGTCGCGGCGGCGGGCGCGGTGCTGCTGACCGCACTCGTCGGCGGATTCATCGGCGCGCGGCGCACGGTGTCCGCGAAGCCGACCGAGGCGCTCGCGGAATCCGCGTTCCGGCAGCGCTGGTTCAACTGGTTCCGATTCGTGGTCGCGCTGATCGCGCTGGCCGGCACCATCGCGCTGGGCCTGGTCACCGCGCTCGTCCTGGAGGGCCCGATCGCCGGGAGTACGGCGGGCCCGGCGGTGATCTGCGCCGCGATCGGCCTGGCCCTGCTCGCCCCCGGCCTGACCAAGCTGCTCACGTGGGTGTTGTCCTTCCCGCTCGGCGCACTGACCGGCGAGTCCGGTCGGATCGCGATGCTCGGCTCACGGGTCACCCCGGTGCGCACGGCCGCCGTGGTGACGCCGATCATGCTCGCGGTGGCGATCAGCACCGGCCAGTTGTACCTGCAGACCACCACGACCACGCAGGCCGAGCGGGTGTACACGGAGAGCCTGCGCGCCGACGCGGTGTTGACCGGTGCGGGCGGCGGTCTCGACCCGGCCCTGGTCGAGCGGGTGCGGGGCATCCCCGGCGTCGCGAGCGCTAGCGCGTACGCCGCGAGCGCGGGTTTCATCGAGCAGCCGCGCACCGCGCCGGACGGTCGGCACGGCCTGCGACTCCAGGGTGTGGATGTCGAGTTCGGTCTGTCCACGACAGCTGTGACGGCCACCTCCGGGTCGTTGTCCGAGTTGCGCGGCAACACCGTGGCGATCCCGCGGGGTCTGGCCCGGTCGATCCATCGCGGACCCGGCGACACGGTCCGCGTGCGGCTGGGCGACGGCGCGTCGGTGGACGTGCGCGTGGTCGCGCTGTTCGAGAGCCGGCCGGGCTACGACTCGCTGCTGCTGCCGGTGTCCCTGCTCGCACCGCACACCACGAACGGGCTGCCCGCGCAGATCCTGGTGCGCGCGGCCGAGGGCACCGACCCCGACCGGCTGGTCGCCTCGCTCGGGGCATGGGCCGAGGAGCATCCGGGAGTTCGGGCCGCCTCCCGGGACGCGCTGCTGGAGACGCACGCCGAGGAATCCAAGACCCAGGCGTGGGTCAACTACCTGATCATCGGCATGCTGACCCTCTACACCGCGCTGGCCCTGATCAACTCGCTGATCCTGGCCACCCACAACCGGCGCCGCGAGTTCGGCCTGCAACGCCTCAACGGCGCGACCCGCGGCCAGATCATGCGCATGGCCGCGGTCGAGGCAACGCTCACCACGCTGATCGGCGTGATCCTGGGCACGGTGGCGGCGGCTGCGGCTGTGATCCCCTTCAGCCTGTCCCTCACCGACTCGTGGCTGCCGACCGGCCCGATCACCATCTACGCGACCGTGGTCGCCACGGCGGCGACCCTCACCTTCGCGGCAACCCTGCTGCCCACCTGGAACGCGCTGCGAACGAACCCGGTGACGGCGGCACAGGCCTGAGGGGGCACGAGAGCGCGGTCGCCGGGCCGCCACTCACGGGCCCGGCGGTCGCCGCCCAAGCCACCCTCAGCACACGACAAAGGCCCAGGTCACCATGAAGTGACCTGGGCCTTTGTGATGGAGCCGCCTAAGGGAGTCGAACCCTTGACCTACGCATTACGAGTGCGTCGCTCTAGCCGACTGAGCTAAGGCGGCTTGTCCGCCCACCTTGAAGGTGGCGACAGGGAATGAGTGTACACACCCGTCGGGGTGGTCCACACGCGCGTTTGTCGGGGGTCAGCGGCAGGTCTTGGCCTTGGTGGGGACGGTGCCCTGGGTGAGGTAGTCGACGACCGTGCGGTCGACGCAGTCGCTGCCTCGGCCGAAGGCGGTGTGGCCGTCGCCGTCGTAGGTCAGCAGGGTGCCGGAGGCCAGTTGGGCGGCCAGGGATCGGGACCACACGTACGGGGTGGCCGGGTCGCGGGTGGTGCCCACCACCAGGATCGGGGCGGCGCCCTCGGCCTTGATCGGGTGTGGCCTGCCGGTCGGCGGGACCGGCCAGGAGGCGCAGGTCAGGCCCGCCCAGGCGAGGTTGCGGCCGAAGGTCGGGGAGTCGGCGAGGTAGCCGGGCAGGTCGCGCTCGACGTCCTCGCGGGAGCCGGCCGCGGCCGGGGCGTCCAGGCAGTTCACCGCCGCGTTGGCGGGCATCAGGTTGCTGTACTTTCCGTCCTGGCCGCGTTCGTAGTACTGGTCGTTGAGTTCGAGCAGCGGCTGCCCGTCACCGCGCAGCGCCGCGTCCAGCGCCCGGCGCAGGTCCGGCCACTGCTCCTTGGCGTACAGCGGCGACAGGATGCCGGTGGTCGCGATCGACTCGGTGACCTTGCGGGTCGCGTCGCCCGGCAGCGGGCGGGCGTCGAGCTGTTGCAGCAGGCCCCGGATCTTGGCCAGCCCGGCCTCGCGGGTCGCGCCGAGCGAGCACGAGCCGCCGCCGACGCAGTTGTCCAGGAACGCCGCCAGCGCGGTCTCGAAGCCGCCGCCCTGCACCTTGTTGGCCGCCGTCGCCGACTGGCTGGGGTCCATCGCGCCGTCCAGGACCAGCCGGCCGACCCGGTTCGGGTACAGCTCGGCGTACGTCGCGCCGAGGAACGTCCCGTAGGACGCGCCCAGGTAGTGGAGCTTGGCGTCGCCCAGCGACGCGCGGAGCAGGTCCAGGTCGCGCGCCGCGTCGACGGTGCTCACGTGGCCCAGCAGATCGGCCGACCGGTTCGCGCAGGCCTGCGCGTAGGAACGGGTGCCGTCCACCCACGCCTGTTCCTCGGCGGGGGTGTCCGGTGTCGCGTCGAGCTGGGTGAACGCGTCCATCGCGTTGTCGGTCAGGCAGCCGATCGCGGTGCTGCGGCCCACCCCGCGCGGGTCGAAGCCGACGATGTCGAATCGCTTGCGCAGGTCGGCCGGATACCGGGTGGCCGCGTACTGCGCGAAGTCCAGGCCCGAGCCGCCCGGGCCGCCCGGGTTCAGGACCAGCGAACCGATCCGATTCGGGCCGGTGGCGGGCTTCCTCATCACCGCGAGCTTGATCTTCGGGCCGTCGGGCTTGGCGTGGTCCAGCGGAACCTGGAGCGTGCCGCACTGGAAGCCGCCGGTACACGCCGTCCACCCGATCGGCTCGGCCGCCGCGGTCGGCGGCGCCTTCTCGCCGACCCTGCCGTCCGCGTCACCGGTCACGGGAGCCTTGCCCGTGTCCGCGATCCTGTCCGGCGACTTCGACGAAGAGCCCGATCCGCACCCGGCCACCAGCAACAGGCCGACCACCGCCGCGGCGATCCTCGCGCACGAACCCCGCAGCATGCGACCCGCTCCTCCGCTAGACCGGTACGACCGTCGGCCCGGTACGACCGTGCACCTCCTGGGGAGGGTAACCACGCAGCCGAGCGATACTCCCCCAACGACGCGACGACGCGACGACGCGGCCACGCAAGCCCGCGGCCCCGACCACCGGCCGGACCGGCCGGAGACCGCCGACCACCGACCGGCGATCAACTACACCGCTCCCCCTTCGGCGGCATCGTCCCGCGCAGCAGGAAGCCCTCCACCGCCCCGTCCACGCACGTGCTGTTGCCGCCGTACGCGGTGTGCCCCTCGCCCTCGAAGGTCAACAGTGTCGCGTCGGCCAACTGACTCGCCAGCTTCTCCGCCGAGGCGTACGGCGTCGCCGGGTCGCCCGTCGTACCGACCACCAGGATCGGCGCGCTCCCCTGCGCCCGGATCGCGTGCGGCTTGGTCGGCGACTTGAACGGCCAGTCCTCACAGCTCTGCCCGGTCAGGTCCTCGGCCGTGACGTCGCGGGACAACAACGGGGCCTCGGCCCTGAGCCGGGCCAGCGCCGTCTGCACCTGCTGCGGCGTCGGCGCGTCGCCGCTCCCGTCCGCGCAGCCGATCGCGACGAACGCGTCCGAACTGTTGTCGTACCGCCCCTGTTCGTCCCGCCCGTTGTAGTTGTCGGCGTAGAACAGCAACCCCTCCGGCGACCGTCGCACCATCGCGTCGGTGAGCGCGTCGCGCAGGTACTTCCAGGCGGTGTCCTTGTCGCCGTACAGCAGGCTGATCACGCCGATCCAACCCAGGCTGGCGGTGAGCTTGCGTCCGCTCCGGCCGGCGAGCGGCTGGTCCTGGAGCCCGTCCAGGAAGTCGGCGGCCCTGGTCGCCGCGGTCTTCGGGTCGTTGCCCAGCGGGCAGCCGACGCGGCCCGCGCAGTCCTCGGCGAACCGGCGCAGCGACCGCTCGAAGCCCACCTGCTGCTCGACCGACGCGGTCAGGTTGTCCGCGGTCGGGTCCACCGCGCCGTCCAGGACCAGTCGGCCGGTACGGGCCGGGAAACGTTCCGCGTAGGTGGCGCCCAGGTAGGTGCCGTACGAGAAGCCGATGTAGTTGAGCTTCGCGTCGCCCAGGGCCGCGCGCAGGATGTCCATGTCGCGCGCGGCGTTGTCGGTGCCGACGAAGGGCAGCAGTTCGCCGGATCGGTTCTGGCACTCCGCCGCGTACGTCCTGTCCCGCTCCTTGGACCGGGCCTCGGCCTGTACCGGATCGTCGGGCAGGTCCTCGGCCACGTACTCGTCCCGCTCGGCGTCGCTCATGCATCGCACCGGCGCGCTGCGATCGACCCCGCGCGGGTCGAAGCCGACCAGGTCGTAGGCGTCCTGGAGCGGCTTGCCGATGTTCTCCTCGGCCATCCACCACGCCGCCTCGACCCCGGAGCCGCCCGGGCCGCCGGGGTTGAGCAGCAGCGAGCCGAGCCGCTGCCCGGGCTTGCCCGCGCTCTTGCGGGTCACCGCGATGTCGATGGTCTTCCCGGTCGGTCGGGAGTAGTCGAGCGGCACGGTGAAGCTCGCGCAGCGGAACGCCTTGGCCTGGCTGCGCTGGTCGGCGTCCTCGGTCTCGCAGTCCTTCCAGGTCGGCCGCTGGGTGTAGAAGCGCGCCAGCGCCGGATTGGGGTCCCCGGGCGTGCCCGGCGCCCCGGCACCGGCCGACGTGGGCGAGCCCGCGGCCGTTCGGCCACCGCCCGCGGCGTCGCCGAGATCGGACGCGACCGTACAGCCCGCGACTGCCGCGACGGCGAGCACGACCGGGATCGCACGGCCGAGGAGTCCCACCCTGGATATTCGTTTCACGCGTACTGCCTACCATCGAACGCATATCGGCGCACGGGCGGTACGCGGTGCGGTCGGACCGATACGCCCCACCGCGCGCCGCCGGGCCCGCGCCGGGTCACGCCGCCGGGTTCCTGGTGTTCTTGCCGAGGAAGACGAGCGCCTCGGGCAGTTGACGCCCTATGTCACCCGAGGCCCCGCCCGCGCCCGCGACCGCCTTGACCGTGGTCGGCGCCTTCGCCTTCGCGGCGAACTCGCTGCCCGTGCTGCCGGTGTGGCCGGACAGCAGGATCTGTACGTCGGGTTTCGCGTCGAGCAGCTTGACCGGGTCGTTCGCCGTCCTCGCCGCCTTCGTCGCCGCATCGGCGTCCCACAGCGGCGACTTGAGGGTGGTGCGGCCGGACAGGCTGACCGCGGCGGCGTAGTACTGCGGGTACTGCAACGCGTACTTGGCCGCGCACAGGCCGCCCGAGCCGTCCCCGATCAGCGCCCACGAGGCACGGTCGGCGGTGGCGCGATAGGTGGACAGCACCGCCTCGCGCACGTCGTCGTTGTGGAAGGTGGCCATCTTCGGCTGGTTCGGGACGTCGCTGCACTCGGTGTCCTTGGCCGCCGTCCGACCGGCGTCCGCCTCCTGCTTCGAGTACGGCATCAGTTCGGGCGCGACCACGATGTACGGCGGGACGGTGCCGGTCTCGATGGCCGCCGCGAGCTTGGGCAGGAACGCCACCGAGTCGTCCACGAAGCTGTTCGACTCGACGCCGGGCAGCGCCGACTGGGCGACCAGGACGGGGTAGCTGCGGGCCTGGTTGGCTGCGGTGTCGTAGCCCGGCGGCAGCCACACCCACACGTCGGCGGTGACCCCGGAGCGGCGGCCCGCGACGGTCGTCTTGGTCAGCGTGCCACCGGACTTGACGCCGACCTTGGTGAACTTCTGCGGTGCGGGCTTGGGTTGGCCCGATGTGGCGGCCGGCTCGGCGGACGGTTCGACCTTGGTGGCGGAGGCGACGTTCTGCTTGTCGTCGTCGGCCATCCCCTTGTAGGCGAAGGTGCCGCCGACGCCGGCCGCGACCACGACCAGCGCGAGCAGGCCGACGCCCAGCGGCGAGCGCACACCGCGCCTGCGGCGAACGGGCGCCGGAGCGGCCCCGATCACCACGGGCTCGGCGACGCGCACCAACTCGGGCCCGGCCGACCCGGCGGGCACCGCGGAGCCGGCCTCGACCGGCGCGAACGGCATCGGCGCCTCGGCCCGCGCGGGCGCCGACCGCGACGCGCCGGTCGACCGCGCCGACCCGGTCGACGTCGGCGCGCCCGTCGAACCCGCCGACCCCGCCGCGCTCTTCGAACCCGGCACACCGATCCGCTCGGCCGGCTCGGTGTGCCTCGGCCCATCGGCCCGCGCCGGCGTCCGCACCTGCTCCCGAGCCGGCGCCGACACCGCCGCCGGCGGCAACTCGGCCGCACGAGGCCCGGGTTCGGCCTCCGAATCGGTCTCCGGGTCGGCCGACGAGCCGGCCTCGGCCGCATCGGCCGCGCGCGACGTGCGCGCCCTCAGCACAAGAACGACTATCGCCCCGAGGGTCACCGCGATCAGCAGACCTTTGAGCGTCCTGGTCACGGAACGCAACCCCGCACCGTCCTTCCGAACCTCACCAGCCACAATGTTCCCGCGAACTCTCCCACGATGACGTCCGGGTGGGGGCTTCGGGTTCCGCTCGACGAGCACCTCCGCTCCAAGGAGTGAAGGAGTCGACCGGGCACCCGCGCAAACGCCCCGACGACCGCGCACCCGCGTGCGCGAACCTCGGCGAAACCGCCCCGCGAACGGGCCCGCCGGCTGCGATCCGCGACCTCCGCCGAACCGGACGCTCAGCCGGTCCGCAGCGTCAGCACCATCGCCTCGACCGCGAGCAGCGGCGCGACGTTCGCGTCGATCGCCCGCCGACAGGCCAGGATCGCCTCGATCCGGCGCAGCGTCGCCTCCGGCGTGGAGGTACGGGCCACCGAGTCCAGGTCCGCGCGCAACACGTCGTTGGCCAACGGCACGGCGGCGCGCAGTTGCAGCGCCAGCACGTCCCGATAGAACGCGGTCAGATCCACCAGCGCGCGGTCCAGGCAGTCCCGCTGGGTGCGGGTGGCCCGCTTCTTCTGCTTGTTCTCCAGCTCCTTCATCACGCCGGCCGTGCCGCTGGGCATGCGACCACCGCCGACCGCGCCCAGCGCGGTCCGCAGGTCCTCGGTCTCGCGGCCGTCCAGATCCGCCGCGACCTGCTTCGCGTCCTCGGCCGCCGCGTCCACCAGGCGCTGTGCGGCGGCCATCGCCAGGCCGATGTCGCCGACCACCATCGGGATCCGCAACACGTCGGAACGGCGCCCGCGCGCCTGCTCGTCCAGGGCCAGTCGGCGCGCGCTGTTGATGTCGCCGCCGGAGGCGGCCGCGGCGAACGCGGCCATCGCCGGTTCGATCCCGTCCCGGCGCATCAACAGATCGGCGACCGCCCCGGCGGGCGGCGTGCGCAGCGCCACGTTGCGACAACGCGAGCGGATCGTGGGCAGCGCGTCCTCCAGGGACGGCGCGCACAGCAGCCACACGGTGCGGTCCGCGGGCTCCTCGATCGCCTTGAGCAGTACGTTGCCCGCGCCCTCGGTGAGCCGGCCCGCGTCCTCCAGGATGATCACCTGCCAGCGCCCGCCCGCCGGTGTCATGGCCGCGCGCCGGACCAGGTCGCGGGTCTCCTTGACGCCGATCGAGAGCAGCGCGGTGGCGACCACGTCGACGTCGGCGTGCGTCCCGGTGAGCGCGGTGTGGCAACCGTCGCAGTGTCCGCAGCCGGGCTCGGCGCCCAGCGCCAGATCCGGGCTGACGCACTGCAGCGCCGCCGCGAACGCGCGCGCGGCGGTCGCGGTGCCGACGCCGGGCGGACCGGTGAACAGCCACGCGTGGGTCATCCCGCCGACGCCCTCGCCCGCGAGGACCGCGCGGGCGGCGCCGGCCGCGGTGCGCAACTGCTCGGCGACGCGATCCTGCCCGACGAGGTCGTCCCAGACGGTCACGCGCTCTTGTCTCCTCGTTCCGGTGTGCCCCGAGTACGACCGTACCGGGGTGACGTGACAATCGAGGCCACGTCACCCCGGGGCCGGGTGTGCCCGGTGCGGCCCGGCGTCAGGACTTGTTGCGCCGCCAGCGCCGCTTGCGCTCCGGCTCGGCCGGCTCGTCGTCCGCGTCCGCGTCCGCCGCCTCCGCCTCGTCCGCGGCCGGATCACCCGTCCACGGCCCGAGCAGGTCGTCGGCCAGCGAGTGGTCGCCCGGCTCCGCCGGCGTCGGCAGCACCGGCAGCGCGTGCGTCTCGTCCAGGTTCAGCCTCGGGATCTCCCGGGTGTCCTCGGCCGGCTCGCGCAGTTTTATCTGCCGCAGCTCGGTGGTGTCGGCGTCGTCCGCGGACACCTTGGGAACGCCGTGTACGGGCGTCTCCCCCAGCGACGGGTCCGGCCGTCGGATCCCGTGCACCGGGGTCTCGACCATGTCGGTGTCCGTCGCGGGACCCGCCTCCGCGGCGAGTGCGGCGGCCTCCTGCGCGGCGCGCGCCCGAGCGGACGCCGCGGCCTCCGCCGCGCGCGACGCCTCCCGCTCGGCCCGGCGACGATCGGCCTCGGCCCGGCGCAGCGCGTCCTCCGCCCGGCGGCGCTCCTCGGCGGCCCGGCGCTCGTCGGCGACCCGGATCGCCTCCTCGGCACGCATGCGCTCGACGTCGCGGGCCGCCTCGGCCTGCAACCGGTCGCGCTCCTCCTCGGCCGACCGCTGGCGCTCCAGAGCCGCCTCGCGCTCCTCCTCGGCGCTGGCCCGAGCCTGCTCGGCCTGGAGCGCGGACGCCTCCTCGAGCCGGCGGCGCTGCTCGTCGCGGCGCTCGGCCTCCTCCTCGGCGCGCACCCGGGCCTCCTCGGCCCTGGCCTTGGCCTCCTCGGCGACCCGCTGCTGCTCCTGGGCCCGGCGCTCGGCCTCGGCCGCGAGCCGGCGGCGCTCCGCCTCGGCGTGCAGCCGGGCCTCCTCCGCCGCCTCGGCCGCGGTGCGGGCCCGCTCGTCCGCCTCGGCGGCGATCCGACGGGCCTCCTCCTCGGCGTAGCGCTGCTCCTCCTCGGCCAGCCGGGCCGACTCCTCCTCGAGCCGGGCCTGTTCTGCCTGGCGCTGGCGCTCCTCGCTCTCCGCCCGCAGTCGGGCGATCAGCGCGGCCTTCTCGGCGTCCCGCGCGGCCTGCTCGGCCTTGCGCCGGGCGTCCTCCTCGCGCATGCGCTTGGCCAACTCCAGCGCCTGGCGCTTCTCCTGCTCGGACAGCGGCAGTTCGCGGTCGAGCCGGTGCCGGATCGGCGTGGTGACCGCGTCCGGCTCCTGATCGGCGTCCACGACCAGGTAGCGGTCGGGGTCGTGCGCGGCCAGGTCCAGGAACGCGTGCCGCACCCGCAGGTGGAACTCGCGCGGCTCGGACTCCAGGCGGTCCGGCGCCTCGGTGAAGCGGCCGTGACCCACCGCGGGGTCCAGGTCGAGCAGGATGGTCAGGTCGGGCAGCAGCCCGTCACTGGCCCAGCGCGAGACCCGGCCGATCTCGCGCGCGCCCAGGCCGCGCCCGGCGCCCTGGTAGGCGATCGAGGAGTCGATGTAGCGGTCGCTGATCACGATCGCGCCGCGCCGCAGCGCGGGCAGGATCACGGTCTGCACGTGCTCGGCCCGGTCCGCCGCGTACAGCAGCGCCTCGGTGCGCGGGTCGACCGGAGCGCCGTCCAGGTCGAGCAGCATCGCGCGCAGCCGCTTGCCGACCTCGGTCGCGCCGGGCTCGCGGGTGACCACGACCTCGTGGCCCTTGGCCCGGATCCACGCCGCGATCGCGTTGGCCTGGGTCGACTTGCCCGCGCCCTCGCCGCCCTCCAGGGCGATGAAGAAGCCGGTGGCCCCGGCCGGCCGGCCGATGATGTGGTCCTCGTTGCGGGTCGCCGCGGCCAGGTCGCGCAGGATCGGCACGCCGCGCCGGTCGTCCACGCTCAGCAGCGCGATCCAGCCCAGGATCACCACGAACGCGCCGGTGCCGGCCAGGACCAGCGCGGCACCGCTGTAGTCGAAGGTGAACCGGTCCGCGATCACCCACGAGCGCACGCCCACGTAGCCCGCGCCGATCGGCGCGGCGACCAGTGCCACGAACAGCACGATCCGCACGATCAGTTGGGCGAACGCGAAGGCCCGGGCCCGCAGGTCCTCACCGAAGTCGAGGCCGTACATGGTGTACCCGGTGACCCACGCGACGCCCGCGAACACGCCGAGCACGGCGGCGAGTACGGCGGCCATCACCACGTTGGCGACCGCGGCCAGGATCAGCAGGGTCAGTCCGGCGAACATCACCGCCATGCCGTAGAGCCGCCGCCGGCTGAACGCCGGCACCACCCGCGGGCCCCACAACATGCCCGCGCTGACGCCGGCGATGAGCATCAGGAACACCGTGCCGTACGCCGCGTTGCCCGCGTGCAAACCGACCACCAGCAGCGGCGCGGTGGCCACCAGCGCGCCGCCCGCCAGGAACAGCGCGATCATCCCGACGATCAGACCGCGCGCGGTCCGGCCGTGGCCGAACACCTTGCGTCCGTCGGCGAGCACCTTGAACGGGTTGGGCCGCCGGGTGCTGACCGAACGCCCGCGTGTGGGCATCCGGATCAGGAAGGCGAACACCGAGGCGGCCAGGAACACCGCGCCCGCGGTGTAGCAGGCCAGGTTCGAGGGGTGCTCGACGAACATCGACACGTCGCGCGAGAAGGCGGTGCCGATCAGCGCGCCGAGGATGAACAACAGCGCCGCGGCCGGGGCCGCGCCGTAGGAGGTCACGAGGTTGAACTGGTTGGCGGTGCCCAGCCGTTGCCGCGGCACCAGGTTGGGCACGGTGGCGTCCCGGGCGGGCCCGGCGAGCGCGCCGACCACGCCGACCACCGCGGTCGCGCCCCAGACCCACCACATCTCGTCCACGAACGGCACGGACACGAGCACCAGGGCCCGGATCACGTCGCACGTCACCAACGTCCAGCGCCGGTCGAGGTGGTCCACGATCGCGCCCGCCACCGAGGCGACCAGGGCGGCCGGCAGCATCCGCAACGCGAACACCACCGCGACCGCCGTGGCGTGCTCGCGGTAGTCGCCCTCGACCGTCCACAGCGCGGCGGAGGTCAAGGCGAGCAACGCGAGCCAATCGCCCAGCGCGGACGCCGCGACCGCGAACCAGAAGCGGCGGAAGGGGCGGATGCTCAGCACGCCCCCGATGCCCTCCGTCGGTTCGACCTGACGGGGCGGTATCGCCGAATCCGGCGCTTGCTGCTCCGCGTGCGTCATACGGAGAACCCTAACGTCGTCACCTGACGGGAAACGGCAACCTCGACCGATCCCCCGTGCTCCGGCGGCGGACCGTAGCACAGGGCCCGATGTCGTCGCCGGAACCGACCGAGGCGGCGCCGGATCCCGCCGGCGCCGCCTGATCGAAACGTACCGAGATATCCCTACCTCGACACCGAGATATCCCTACCTCGGTCCTGTCGCCTCACGCCTCGTCGGCCGCGTTCTTCGCGCCGGCGTTCGCCGTCGCCTTCGCCGCCGCCGACTTGGTGGTCTTGCCGTCGGCCGCGGGCTTCTTCGCGGCCGTCTTCTTCGCGGCGGTCTTCGTGGCCGTCGTCTTCTTCGCCGGGGCCTTCTTGGCCGCCGCCTTCTTGGTCGTCTTCTTCGCCGGGCCCTTGGCCCGCTTGTCCGCGAGCAACTCGTAGCCGCGCTCGGGGGTGATCGTCTCCACCGAGTCGTCCGCGCGCAGCGTCGCGTTGGTCTCGCCATCGGTCACGTACGGCCCGAACCGGCCGTCCTTGACCGTGACCGCCTTGCCGCTGACCGGGTCGGTGCCCAGCTCCTTCAGCGGCGGCTTGGCCGCGGCCCGACCGCGCGCCTTGGGCTGGGCGTAGATCGCCAGCGCCTCGTCGAGGGTCACCGTGAACAACTGGTCCTCGGTCTCCAGCGAGCGCGAGTCGGTGTCCATCTTGAGGTACGGGCCGTAGCGGCCGTTCTGCGCGGTGATCTCGGTACCGGTCTCCGGGTGCTTGCCCACCACGCGCGGCAGCGTGAACAGCTTGAGCGCGTCCTCCAGGGTGACCGTGTCCAGCGCCATCGACTTGAACAGCGACGCGGTGCGCGGCTTGGGGCCGTTCTTCGCGGCGGCCTTCTTCGCGGTCTTCTTGGCCGGCTTGGCGCCGTCCGCGGCCGGGGCGGCGGGCGCCTCGGGCTCCGGCAGCACCTCGGTCACGTACGGACCGTAGCGACCGTCCTTGGCCACGATCATGTGCCCGCTGGCCGGGTCGATGCCCAGCTCGTGGTCGCCGCTGGGCTTGTCGAGCAGTTCCTCGGCCTTGGCCACGGTCAGCTCGTCCGGCGGCAGGTCGTCCGGCACGTCCGCGCGCCGATCGCCGCGCTCGACGTAGGGACCGTACCGGCCCACGCGCAGCACGATGCCCTCGCCGACCGGGAACGAGTTGACCTCGCGGGCGTCGATCGAGCTGAGGTCGGTGACCAGGGCCTTGAGGCCGCCGAGGTGGTCCTCGTCGGGCCGGCTCTCGTCGCCGAAGTAGAACTTGCGCAGCCACGGCACGGCCGCGGTCTCGCCGCGCGCGATCTTGTCGAGGTCGTCCTCCATCTTCGCGGTGAAGTCGTAGTCGACCAGCGTGGCGAAGTGGCCCTCGAGCAGCCCGACCACGGCGAACGCGAGGAAGGAGGGCACCAGCGCGGTGCCCTTCTTGAACGTGTAGCCGCGGTCCAGGATGGTGCCGACGATCGACGCGAACGTCGAGGGCCGACCGATCTCCCGGTCCTCCAGCTCCTTGATCAGCGACGCCTCGGTGTAGCGGGCCGGCGGCTTGGTCGCGTGGCCCTCCGGGGTGAGTTCGTCGGCGCTGAGCGCGTCGCCCTCGGTGACCATCGGCAGCCGCCGCTCGCGGTCGTCCAGCTCCGCGTCGGGGTCGTCCGAGCCCTCCACGTAGGCCTTGAGGAAGCCGTGGAAGGTGATGATCTTGCCGCTCGCGGTGAACTCGGCGTCGCGCCCGGGCAGGTCCGCGCCCTGGGCGATGCCGCCGATGCGCACGGTCACCGACTGGCCGACCGCGTCCTTCATCTGCGACGCGACGGTGCGCATCCAGATCAGCTCGTACAGCCGGAACTCGTCGCCGGCCAACCCGGTCTCGGCCGGCGTGCGGAAGCTCTCGCCCGAGGGTCGGATCGCCTCGTGCGCCTCCTGCGCGTTCTTCACCTTGCCCGCGTACACCCGCGGCGCGTCCGGCACGTACTCGGCGCCGTACAGCTCGCGCACCTGCGCCCGGGCGGCCGTCACCGCCGTCTCGGACAGCGTGGTGGAGTCCGTACGCATGTAGGTGATGAAGCCGTTCTCGTACAGCTTCTGCGCGATCTGCATCGTGCGCTTGGCGCCGTAGCCGAGCTTGCGCGAGGCCTCCTGCTGGAGGGTGGTGGTGCGGAACGGGGCGTACGGGGAGCGACGGTAGGGCTTGCGCTCGACGGCGCGCACCGTGAACGACGCGGACTCCAGCGCGGCGCTCAGCGCGCGCGCACCGGCCTCCTCCAACTGGAGCACACCGGCGTTCTTGAGCTTGCCGTCCTGGCCGAAGTCACGACCGGAGGCGACCCGCTTGCCGTCCAGCGAGACCAGGCGCGCGTTCATCGTGCTCGGGTCGGTGGGGTCGCCCGCCCGCCCGGTGCCGAAGACGCCGAGCAGGTCCCAGTACGAGGCCGAGGTGAACGCGCGGCGCTCCCGCTCGCGCTCGACGACCAGGCGGGTGGCCACGGACTGCACACGGCCGGCCGACAGGCGCGGACCGACCTTCTTCCACAGGACCGGCGAGACCTCGTAGCCGTAGAGGCGGTCGAGGATGCGGCGGGTCTCCTGCGCGTCGACCAGTCGCTGGTTGAGCTCACGCGGGTTGTTCACCGCGGTGCGGATCGCGTCCTTGGTGATCTCGTGGAACACCATCCGGTGCACCGGCACCTTGGGCTTGAGCACTTCGAGCAGGTGCCACGCGATGGCCTCGCCCTCGCGGTCCTCGTCGGTCGCGAGGAAGAGTTCGTCGGCGTCCTTGAGGAGCTTCTTGAGCTTGGCGACCTGGGATTTCTTGTCCGCGTTGACCACGTAGATCGGCTCGAAGTCGGCGTCGACGTCGACCCCGAGACGGGCCCACGGCTTGCCGGCGTACTCGGCCGGGACCTCGGCGGCGCCGTTGGGCAGGTCGCGGATGTGTCCCACGCTCGCCTCGACCACGTAACCGGGGCCGAGATAGCCCTTGATCGTTTTCGCCTTGGCCGGGGACTCGACAATGACGAGTCTCAGGCCGTCGCGCGCGGTCTCGCTGCTCGGGGACACCTTCGCTTCTCTCTCCATCGTCGTCGGCAGCGGCCGTGCCCAGTTGGGCAAGGCCGTACTCGGGGGTTCGTATTCACATTGCGGTTGCCGGGTGGCGGAGCGTGACCGGGGGTCGGCCCCGTGTGTCAAACCGGTTCTGCTCGGCTTGCGTCACGGAGTCGTCCCGGCGCCGCTGTCCGGCCGGACCGTCCCCCGGATCCGGCGAATGCTCCGACGGCCGGGTCCCACGCTCCTCGAACGGTAACGCGCGCATCGCGGTTCCCGCCTCCCGACCCCGTTGGTTCGCGGTCGAACGGGAAGCCGCCGCCTCCATACAACACATTTTCTTGGCAACGGCAAGGAGTATTTGGTGGGGACAACACCTGCGACTGTACAGGCGTGTCGCCCCGGATCACGGTGCACCGGCCCAAGCCGCGCTCAGTCGGTGGTGTCGGACTCCGCCGGGACAGCCTCCCCGACCTCGGGGAACAGCAGGAATCCGTCGGCGACCAAACCGCGCAGTTCGCCGGGTACGGCGTCGCGCAACCGGGCCGGGTCCTCCTCGAGCAGCTCGGCGATCGCGTCCACGATGACGCCGGCCGGAAGCCGCCCGTCGCTGGCCCCGGCCAGGGCCGCGCCGACGGTGTCCACCCGGTCCGCGCGGCACATGCCGCGCCGCTGCCGCAGGACGACCGCCTCGGGATCCTCGGCACCCGGAGCGCCGGTCTGCTCCTGGATCACGTGGTCGGCGAGCCGGAAGGAGACGTCGAGCAGACCATCGTCGTCCGTCCCGGCCAGCCGGTCCTGCCGGCCGAACCACCCGTGCACCTCCGAACCGAGCGGTTGTTCGATCGCGTGCGGCCAGTCCTCGATGTGCACGTTCGGCGTGTCGGCGCCCGACGCGCGCAGGGTGATCCAGCCGAACCCGATCCCCTCCACGCCGTCCCGCTCGAACGCGGCCAGCCACGCGTCGTAGCGTTCGGCGTAGGCGGCGCCGCGATGGTCACCCGAATCGCGCAACCACAGCTCGGCGTACTGCGCCGGGTCCTGCACGTCGCGCTGGACCACCCACGCGTCGCAGCCGGTGGGCGCGAGCCAGGCCGCCAACCGGTCCTGCCAGTCCTGTCCGCGCAGGTGCTGCCAATTGGCCAGTAGCTGGCAGTAGCCACCCTCGTTCAGGAAGCGCGGCGCCTGCGCCACCAGGAGCCGGCACACCTCGTCGCCGGGCAGGCCCGCGTCGCGGTAGGTGAACCGTTCACCCACCGGAGTGATCACGAACGGCGGGTTGGACACGATCAGGTCGAACCGCTCGCCCTCGACCGGCTCGAACAGGCTGCCCTCGGCCAGGCCGACGTTGCCCACCCCGGACAGCGCCATGGTCAGCCGGGTCAGGTCCAGCGCCCGCTTGTTGACGTCGGTCGCCAGCACCGAGTCGGCGTGTCGCGACGCGTGCAGCGCCTGCACGCCGCATCCGGTGCCCAGGTCCAGCGCACGGCCCACCCGCTCACGCACGGTGATCCCGGCGAGCGTGGTGGACGCCCCGCCGATGCCGAGCACGTGGTCCGCCCGGACCGGGCCGTTGACGCCGCCGATGCCCGCGCCCAGGTCGGACACCACCCACCAGTCGGTGTCCGCCTCGCCGTAGGGCCGGATGTCCACGAGCGGGCGCACGTCCTCGCCGTCCTGCTCCAGCAGCCCGCCGGCCAGCGCCTCGGCCAGCGGCAGGGCCCGTCGCACGTGCGCCTCGGGCGCCGAGGTCTGCAGCAGGAACAGCCGGATCAGCACGGCCAGCGGACTCGCCGCGTCCGCCCGCAGGGCACGCAGCGCCGGCACGGTCTCACCGCGCGACAGCGCCGCGTACGCCTGCGGACCGAGGGCGTCGAGGCAGCCGTCGACGGTGTAGCCGGCCGCGATCAGGGCCTCGCGAAGTCGGGCCACCTGGGAGGTGTCGTTCATGGTCACGCGCACCATCCTGCCTCGTGCGTGCCGCCCGGCGGGTCAGCCGGTGGCCGCCGTGGTGGTCGGCGGCGTCGAGGAGGACGGCGTGCCGCCGCTCGGCGGCGGACCGCTCGGCGCGGTGGACGCGCTCGAGGACGCGCTCGATGACGCGCTCGGCGACCCGGACGCGCTTGGCGCGGCGCCCGAGGCACCGGCGCTCGGAGTGCCGCCCGGCGCGCCGCTCGTCGGCGCCGAGACCGGCGCGGTGGGAAGCGCGTCCGGCTTGCCCGCCGCGCAGCCCGGCACCGCCGCGAGCGCCTTGCCCGGCTCGCCCCGGTGCAGCTTGTCCAGCGCCGTGTGCGCGGACGCGCGCAGCCCGTCGATCTCCGGGTTCAGCGAGCGCAGTCCGTCGGCGAACACGTTCTGCTTGTCGGTGGCCAGGCTCTCCATCCTGGCCTGGATCCCGGCCCAGCCCTTGGCCGCGTTGCGCAGTTCCGCGACCACCGACGTGCGCAGCGTGGCGCCGTCCGGGACGGCGGGTATGCCCGCCCTGTCGATCGCGTCGGCCAGCGCGTTGTCCGCGTCGGCGAGTCGGGAGATGTCGGCGGCCAGCCGGGTGCGCAGGGTCGCGGGCTGCTCGTTGGGGATCACCTTGCCCACGTCGGCCAGCGCCACCCGCGCCTCGTCGATCCGCGCCGTGACGTCCACCGCGCAGACCTTCGCGGCCCACGCCCGCAGTTCGGCCTGCTGCTTCTTTTTCTCGTCGTTCTTGTCGTCGCCGCCGCCACCACACGCGGTCAAGGCCGATGCCAGGACCAGCGCGGAGACCACCAGGAACTTCCTCGACACGCTTTCCACCTTTGCTCGGAGCCGGACGCAGACTCGCACAGCGCAAAGGTGTTCGGCCAAACGCGCACCTCGGACGCGGCGCGGGCGCGGAACCGGATTCCCCGGTTCCGCGCCCGCGCGCACCTCGGATCGGATCAGGCGGCCGCCTTGGTCGCCCGCTCCTCGTGGTCGTCCTCGTCCTCGCCGACGACCACCGACTTGCGCTTGCTGTACCAGACCGCGCCCATGATCACCACGACCGAGAAGGCCGCCGCGAGGGCCCGCAGCGCGCCGTTCTCGTCCGCGCCGATGCTCAGCTTGACCACGGCCGGCGCGATCAGCAGCGACACCAGGTTCATCACCTTGAGCAGCGGGTTGATCGCCGGTCCGGCGGTGTCCTTGAACGGGTCGCCGACCGTGTCGCCGATGATCGTGGCCTCGTGCGCGGCCGAGCCCTTGCCGCCGTAACTGCCGTCCTCGACCATCTTCTTGGCGTTGTCCCACGCGCCGCCGGAGTTGGCCAGGAACACCGCCATCAGCGTGCCGGTGCCGATCGCACCGGCGAGGAACGCCGCGAGCGGGCCGATGCCCAGGGTGAAGCCGACCGCGATCGGAGCCATCACCGCGAGCAGCCCGGGAGTGGCCAACTCGCGCAGCGAGTCGCGGGTGCAGATGTCCACCACTCGGCCGTATTCGGGCAGTTCGGTGCCGTCCATGATCCCGGGACGGGTGCGGAACTGGTTGCGCACCTCGAAGACCACCGCGCCCGCCGCCCGGGAGACCGCGTTGATCGCCAGGCCGCTGAACAGGAACACCACGGCCGCGCCCAGGATCAGCCCGACCAGGTTGTTCGGCTGGGTGATGTCGGTGGCGAACGCGAACGAGGTGAGCTTGGAGGCGTCCGCGAGTCCGCCCGCCTCGTCCACGGCCGTGCGCACGGCGTCGCGATAGGACCCGTACAGCGCGGTCGCCGCGAGCACGGCGGTCGCGATGGCGATGCCCTTGGTGATCGCCTTGGTCGTGTTGCCCACCGCGTCGAGCTCGGTGAGCACCTGGGCGCCCTCGCCCTCGACGTCGCCGGACATCTCGGCGATGCCCTGCGCGTTGTCGGAGACCGGCCCGAAGGTGTCCATGGCCACGATCACGCCGACCGTGGTCAACAGCCCGGTACCCGCGAGGGCGACCGCGAACAGCGCGAGCATGATGATCCCGGCGCCGAGCAGGTACGCGCCCAGCACCGCCACCGAGATCAGCACCGCGGCGTACACCGCGGACTCCAGGCCCAGCGCGATGCCGGACAGGATCACCGTGGCCGGGCCGGTCAGCGAGGTCTTGGTGACGTCGCGCACCGGTCGCCGGCTGGTCTCGGTGAAGTATCCGGTCAACTGTTGGATGACCGCCGCGAGCACGATCCCGATCAGCACCGCCACCAACGCGAACACGCGCGGGTCGGCGTCGTGCGCGAGGATCTCCTGATCGGTCAGCCCGTCCAGGTCCGAGAACTTGCTCGGCAGGTACAGGAACGCCGCGCCCGCGACCAGGACCAGCGAGATGACCGCCGAGACGAAGAAGCCCCGGTTGATCGCGGTCATGCCGCTGCGGTCGCCCTGCCGGGGCGCGACCGTGTAGATGCCCACGATCGCGGTCAGTACGCCGATCGCGGGCACGATCAGCGGGAAGACCAGGCCCGCGTCGCCGAAGGCCGCCTTGCCCAGGATCAGCGCGGCGACCAGGGTGACCGCGTACGACTCGAACAGGTCCGCGGCCATGCCCGCGCAGTCGCCCACGTTGTCCCCGACGTTGTCGGCGATCGTCGCGGCGTTGCGCGGGTCGTCCTCGGGGATGCCCTGTTCGACCTTGCCGACCAGGTCGGCGCCGACGTCGGCGGCCTTGGTGAAGATGCCGCCGCCCACACGCATGAACATCGCGAGCAGCGCGGCGCCGAAGCCGAAGCCCTCGAGCACCTTGGGGGCGTTCTCACGGTAGAGGATCACCACGAGGGCCGCCCCGAACAGGCCCAGGCCGACCGTGAACATGCCCGCGACGCCGCCGGTGCGGAAGGCGATCCGCATCGCCGCGTCCCGACCGGCGTTGCCGGAGCGGGCGGCGGCGGCGACCCGCACGTTGCTGCGCACCGCGAGCCACATGCCCACGTACCCGGTGACGGCCGAGAAGACCGCGCCCACCAGGAAGAAGATCGAGCGGCCGATCCGCTCGTTCCAGTCGTCCGCGGGCAACAGCATGAGCAGGAAGAAAACGCCCACCGCGAACACCGCGAGGGTGCGGAACTGGCGGGCCAGGTAGGCGGCCGCGCCCTCTTGGATGGCGCCGGCGATCCGGCGCATGGATTCGGTGCCCTCGTCCGCCGCGAGCACTTGACGCACGAGTCCGGCGGCGACGCCCAGGGCACCGAGGGCGATCACCGCGACGATGACGACGTAGGTGAGGTTGCCGCCGGTGACGGAGACGTCCGCGGCGACGGTGAGTTCGGAGGGGTGGATCCCGGACATTCGTCCTCCTTGGCTAGGAGCACTTTCAGATCGGGACTTCTCAATGCGAAAGGAGTGTATGCAAATGATCAAGATCAGACCATGGGAATCGCCATGATCAGATCAAATTACCGTTGAAATCCGGGCGCGATTCCCAAAAATGGCCTATCGATCCGGAATCAGGTTTTACGACCCGGAAAAGGGGATACACGAGAACGCCGAAATCGCCCCCGGGCGTCCCGGGGGCGATGAGGTGGTGCGGGGTGGGGCTCGGTCAGCCCACGGTCTCGGCGGACTTCGCGCCGGAGGGCCACGACATGCGGATCACGCCGCCCTCGGCGCCGGCCCGCACGTCGAGATCGTCGACCAGGCCGAGGATCACGGCGAGGCCCATCTCGTTCTCGATCAGATCGAGGCCGGAGCCGTTCCCGGACATGTCGGGCATCAGCCCGGCACCCTCCGCGAGGCCCGCCTCGGTCAACGCCGGCTGTGGAACGCCGTCGTTGACCTCGATACAGAAGCGGCCGTTGCCGTCGTCCAGCGTGACCGTGACCGGGCGGTCGTCGTCCACCCGGTCCTGGTGCATCCCGACGGCGCGGGAACACGCCTCGCCGACGGCGAGGCGCACCTCGTCGAGCACCGTCTCAGCAACCCCCGCGCGCCGCGCCACGGCGGCGGCGACGAGCCGCGCCGTGCGGACGTGTTCGGGCAGCGCGCTGAAGCGCAGCTCGACGATGGCCATGGTTCCCCCAGCCGTGCGAGCACCCGCCCGGGCCGGCGCGGGTGCGGTGTGCGTCCGGTCAGGACGTACGTCGGTCAGTCGGACGAGGCGATGGCCACGGCCACCGACGGATGAATCGGGAAGACCTTGGTCAGGCCGGTGATGCGGAAGATCTTCAGGATGCGCTCCTGAGTGCACACCAACTGCAGCGACCCTTCGTGGGCACGCACCCGCTTCAGGCCACCCACCAGCACACCGAGCCCGGTCGAGTCCAGGAAGTCGACGGCTTCCATGTCGACGATCAGGTGGAACTGGCCTTCGTTGACGAGTTCCACCAGTTGCTCGCGCAGCTTGGGTGCGGTGTATACATCGATCTCGCCGCCCACCTCGACGATCGTACGACCGCCCTCGGTTCGGGTCGACAGGGACAAGTCCACGGATCCTCCAGCACCTTGCTCTTGAGCGGTCGCCCCCCATGGATCGGCAGCCGCCAAGGCATTCAACCACTTATGGGCACTAGGGGACGATGAATCCCGCGACATTGGATGTAACACTGGTGCCCGATGCAGCCCAGTACACGCCCCCCGGAAGGTCTTCTCGGCCGCCTTTTGGCGAGTCGGGATCGACCCGATCGAGTGACGCACGTCCGGCGCATACCCGCCCGCGAAGGCGTTACCTCGGCCTGGCCCGACTGGGTTCGGCCGGAAGTGGGCGACGCGTTTCGCGCGGCGGGTATCGAACTGCCATGGGAGCATCAGGCCCGCGCCGCCTCAGTTGCGGCACAGGGCCGCTCGGTCGTGATCGCCACCGGCACCGCCTCGGGCAAGTCCCTCGCCTATCTGTTGCCGGTCCTCACGACCCTGGTCGAGGGCGCGGACGCGCCCAGCGGGCGCGGTGCGACCGCACTCTACCTCTCCCCGACGAAGGCGCTGGCCTCGGATCAGGCGCGCGCCGTCGAGGAGTTGCGCGCCGCGAACCCCGCGCTCGGGTGTGTCCGGGTCGCCACCTATGACGGCGACACCCCTGTGGAGATCCGCCAGTGGATCCGCGCGCACGCGTCGTACGTCCTGACGAATCCGGATATGTTGCACCGTGCGTTGCTGCCCGGACACCGTTCGTGGGCCGCCTTCCTGCGCTCGCTGCGCTATGTGGTGATCGACGAATGCCACACGTATCGCGGGGTCTTCGGCTCGCATGTGGCCCAATTGATCCGCCGGTTGCGCCGGGTGTGTCGCCGGTACGGCTCCGACCCCGTGTTCATCCTGGCGTCGGCGACCGTGTCCGATCCGGCGCACGCCGCCGAACGGCTGATCGGCGCGCCCGTGGTCGAGGTGACCGAGGACGGCTCACCGCACGGCGAACTGGTGTTCGCATTGTGGGAGCCGCCGCTGACCGGCCACGAGGGTGAACACGGTGCGCCCGTCCGGCGTACCGCGACCGCGGAGACCGCCGAGTTGCTCACCGACCTGGTGCTCGACGGCGTGCGCACGGTCGCCTTCGTGCGCTCGCGGCGCGGCGCCGAGGTGGTGCGGGTGATCGCGCGCGACCACCTCGCCCGGGTCGACGAGGCGCTGGCGGATCGGGTGGCCACCTACCGCGCCGGCTACCTGCCGCAGGAGCGCCGGGCGATCGAGCGCGCGCTGCACGACGGCAGCCTGCTGGGGGTGGCCGCGACCACGGCGCTCGAACTGGGCGTGGACATCTCCGGTCTGGACGCGGTGCTGATCGCGGGCTACCCCGGCACCCGGGCCTCGCTGTGGCAGCAGGCCGGCCGGGCGGGCCGGGCCGGTCAGGAGGCGTTGGCCGTTCTGGTCGCGCGCGACGATCCGCTGGACACCTTCCTGGTGCACCACCCCGAGGCCCTCTTCGACCGGCCGGTCGAGGCGACCGTGCTGGATCCGGACAACCCGTACGTGCTGGCCCCACACCTGTGCGCGGCCGCGGCCGAGTTCGCGCTGACCGAGGAGGACCTGGAGCTGTTCGGGCCGGTGGCCGCCGAGCTGCTGCCGGGCCTGGAGCGGCGCGGGCTGCTGCGCCGGCGGTCCACCGGGTGGTACTGGACGAGCCGGGAGCGGGCCACGGATCTGACCGACATCCGCGGCGCGGGCGGGCCGGCGGTGCGGGTGGTCGAACAGGACACCGGCCGCCTGCTCGGCACGGTCGACGCGCCGGCGGCGCATTCGGCGGTCCACCCCGGCGCGGTGCACCTGCATCAGGGCGACACCTTCCTGGTCCGCGAACTCGACCTGGGCGAGGGCGTGGCGCTGGTGCGCGCGGCGAATCCGGACTGGACCACCAGCGCGCGCGAGGTCACCGAGATCCGCATCCTGGAGACCGCGCGCAGCCGGGAGTGGGGCGCGGCCCGGCTGCACTTCGGCTCGGTCGAGGTCACCGGCCGGGTGGTCTCCTTCCAGCGCAAGCGGATCATCACGGGCGAGGTGCTGGGCGAGCACAAGCTGGACCTGCCCGAACGCAGCCTGCGCACGCGCGCGGTGTGGTGGACGGTCACGCCCGAGCAGGTCGCCGCGGCGGGCATCGACCCGACCGACCTGCCCGGAGCGGCACACGCGGCCGAACACGCCTCGATCGGCCTGCTGCCGCTGTTCGCCACCTGCGACCGCTGGGACATCGGCGGCGTGTCCACGTCGCTGCACCCCGACACCCGCCTGCCGACCGTATTCGTCTACGACGGCCACCCCGGCGGGGCGGGCTTCGCCGAACGCGCGTACGTGACCGCCACCGCGTGGCTGACCGCGACCCGCGAGGCGATCGCGTCCTGCGAATGCGACCACGGCTGCCCGAGCTGCGTGCAATCCCCCAAATGCGGCAACGGCAACCAGCCACTGAGCAAGCCGGCCGCGGTCGCCCTGTTGGACGCCCTGCTCGGAACAAACGGGACCGCGGGCGGGGGCGACACGCCGGGCGCGGGCGACACGGATGGCGCGGCGGCGTGAGTGGTGTGGGCCGGGGTGAGGGGGCGGAGTGAGGGGCGGGCGGTTCGGATGGTGCGATCGCGTCGGATCGGCTGATCGGGGGAACGGGAGCGAACGGATGAGTGGTTCGGGCGTGTCGGGGGGCAGGAGCGGTGCGACCGGTTCGGCTGGTCGACTGCGGTAGGGCTCGTGGGCGGCTCGAACGCGCTGACGGCTCGGAGGGTGTGGGCCGCGCGATCGATACGGACGAGGTGTGAGTCGGGCGGATGGCTGCATCCGGGCGATCGGCCCGGCCGCGTCAGCCGGGCGGGTGGGTGTCGGGTTGGTCGGAGGGGCCCGCGCGGGCGGTTGCCCGGGCTGTGCGTCCTGCCGGGGCGGGGGCTGTCACGTCGACCTCGGCGAAGCCGGCTGCGAGCCGACAGCGGGTCAGCTCGGTGTGCTGGGCTCGGGCCACTCGGTGGGCCAGCGCGCACGCCTCGCCGGCATCGGCGCCGGCCGCGGCTCGGCCGGCCGCCGCCAGCGCGGCGAGGTCGGCCGCGGCGCCCGCGCGGTGTCGGGCCGCGACCGCCCCGGCGAAGACGAACACGAACGCCGCCACACACATCGGTACCAGGGCGAGCGCGACCACCCACAACGTCGCCGAGCCCTCCTGCGCCGACGCGCGTGGGCTCACGGCGGCACCTCGTCCTCCGCGGCCGCCACCGCCACATGTTCCACGTGGAACCTCACCCCGGCCCAGGCCGCCCCCGGCACACCGACCTCGGCCGCCACCCGGAATCGCACCAGCCCCTCCCCGCCGGACGCCTCCGCCCGCGCCCCGACCGGCCCGGCAGCACGAGCCCGGGTTTGCGCGACCACCATCGGCTCGCCTCGGGCCAGCGCCCGCGCCCCCGCCTGTGCCGCGTCCACACAGCGGATCTGCGCGGCAGCGGCACCGATCCCGGATACCAGCACGGCCGTCAGCAGCACCAGCACCGGCAGCACGACGGCGGTCTCCGCGGTCACGAAGCCGTCCTCCGCGCGCACTCGGCGAACTGCGACGGCAGCACGAGACCCCGCATCAGAACGAGACATCGAGCGCCTTGGTGATCACGCCGGTGAGCGCCGTCGCGACCCCGGGGCTGGTCACGATCTTGAACAACACGGCTCCGAAGGCCACCGCGGCGACCGTGCCCACCGCGTACTCGGCCGTGGTCATCCCGGCGTCATCGCGCAACCGCAACCACACCCGACGCGCGGCCGGACCGAGAATCGGCATAAGAATTCGCATGATACTCCCCCTTATTGATGCGTATATGAGTGAATTGATCAGTCGTTCAGAACGGCCGCAGCAGCGTCGTCGTCAGCCCGATCACGATCGGGACCACACCGACCAGCAGAAAAGCCGGCAGAAAGCACAGCCCGAGCGGAACGGTGGCCCGCACCCCCACCCGGCGAGCGGCCGCACCCGCGGCCCGCCGATGCTCGGCCCGTTGCTCGTCGGCCATCCGAGCCACCAGGGCCGCCGCCGGCGCGCCACCCGTCGCGGCGCGCGCGAGGGTCCGTCCCAGCGGCGCGAGCACGGGATCGTCGGTCAACCCGAGCCAGCACCGACTCGGGTCGCCGCCCAATCGCAACGAGGCCACGATCGGCCGCAACCTGCCGGCGAGCGGCCCACCGACCGCGTGCGCGACCGCCTCCGCGGCCTCCACCGGCGAACTCCCGGCCACCAGACACGCCGCGAACAAGTCGGCGGCGGACGGCAGATCGGCCCGCAGCCGCTCCCGAAGCACCCGCCCGGACCGCGACTCCAGCCGCCCCAGCCGCCGATCGAGCAGCACCGCCACCACGACACCCGCACCACCCCCGACCCACCCACCGAACAGCACGAAGACGGCCGCCCCACCCACCAACGCCGCCACCCGCCGCCGCCCCGATTCGCTCCCCCACCCCTGCGGCCGCCGCACCCGAACCCCCCTCCCCCGCACGGCACCCCCGGCCCCACCCGCCGCCGCGACCACCGCCACCACCACGGCCACCCCGCTCAGGTGCCCACCCACCACCCCAACCCCCAATCACCCCGACCCCAACCCCAGGAAGGCCCCCGCGACCTCCCGCACACCCACTGCGACAGCAGCCACCGGCCCCTACGACGCCACCGACACCCGCCCCCGGAACCCGCCCCAGGGGCTGCCATCACCCGCCACCCCCAAGGCCCGGTTCCGAGCCGCCCACCTCCGAGCCGCCGCGACATCCCGTACGGGGCCCGACGTCGTCATGCCGGTCTCGGCACCGCCGCGGTCACCAGGCGGTCCGTCCACTCCAGGCCGGCGGCCACCAGGGCCAAGCCCACGCACAGGCAACCGATTCCGGTTGGCGTGCGGAGCAGTACGTCCAGTGGCCGGGCGCCCAGGCCGCTGCCCAGGAAGAGGCCGAAGACCGGCAACGCGGCCAGCACGTGCGCGGTCGAGCGGGCCCCGGCGAGTTCGGCGATCAGTTCCTCGTGCGCGTCCTCCTCGGCCCGCAGCGTGGCCGCGATCCGCTCCAGCGCCGGGGCGAAGCCGGCGCCCCGACCGATCGCGATCCGCCAGCACGCGGCGATCCGTCGTAATCCGGCCGCCCCGGGTCGGACCGACGCCCGGTCCAACGCGTCCGGTACGTCGGCGCCGACCCGGGCCGACCCGATCGCCTCGCCCACCACCGCCAGGACCGGCCCGTCCACCGCGTGCGCGGCCGCCGCCAGCGCCTCCGTCGGCGTGCGTCCCGCCCGCAACTCCCCCGCGAGCGCCGCGCACAGCCCCACGACCCCGCCGCGCACCGCGGCGGCCTCCCGGTCCGCCGCGGCCCGCGACCGCCGACGGCGCAGCACCCACGCTCCCGGCAGGGCCAGCAGCGCGGGCACCGGCGATCCCAGCACCAACGCCGCACCGCTCCCACCCACGAGTACCGCCAACGGCACTCGATGCCGCCGGGCCACCGCGCCGCCCACCGACCGCCCCACCCGCTCGCCGTCGAGCGAACCCAGCACCACGCGCAACCGACTCGGCCCCGCCCGGGTCATCGACAACCACACCAACCCCGCAACCCCGAACACGGCCGACACCGCCGCGATCACTCACACCACCCCCGCCCAGCCGGCCCGACGGCCACCCACCGCAGGCCCATCTCGACCTCCGACACCCGCCCCGCCGAACACCCACGCCACCCCCCGTCGCCCCCACCCGAAACAGCCCACCGAGCCCGAGCCCACCCACCGCACCGCAGTCAACGGCCGGCAAGCCGCCCCGAACCGCCCCCACCACCCGACCGAAAGCCACGCCCCCAGCCGGACCCCGCCCACCCACCCGACGCCGCCGCATCCCCGCCGGCAGCGCGGCCAATCGCCGGCGTCCCACCCCTCGAACCACCCCCACCCCCCTCCAAGAGCCCTCCCACCCCCGCAGCCCTCACCCCCGCCACCACCCCGCCAGCAGCGCGGTCAGTCGTTGGTGACCCGGGCCGGCTCGGTGGCCTCCGCCGCGTTCGAAGCAGGCCGCCGGGATCGGGCGGACCCATCCCGCCGCGTCCCGTTCGAGGACATGGATCTCGGCCACCCGGCGCAGACCGTCGCGCTCGCGCACCACATGCACCACCAGGTCGAGCGCGGCGGCCAGTTGGCTGTGCAGCGCGTCCCGGCCGAGGCCGGCCAGCGCCCCGAGCGCCTCCAGTCGCGCGGGTACGTCCGCCGCCGAGTTCGCGTGCACCGTGCCGCAGCCGCCCTCGTGGCCCGTGTTCAGCGCCGCGAGCAGTTCGACCACCTCGGCGCCGCGCACCTCTCCGACCACGAGCCGGTCCGGTCGCATCCGCAGTGCCTGGCGGACCAGGTCCCGCAGCGTCACCTCGCCCGCGCCCTCGACGTTGGCCGGTCGCGACTGGAGTCGCACGACGTGTGGATGACGTGGCGTCAGCTCGGCCGAGTCCTCGGCGAGCAACAGCCGTTCGGCCGGATGCGCGCACCCGAGCAGGGCTCCGAGCAGCGTGGTCTTGCCCGACCCCGTGCCGCCGGAGATCAGGAACGCGGCCCGCGCCGAGACCACCGCGCACAACAGTTCGGCCGCCGCCGGCGACAACGAGCCGGCCCGCACCAGGTCGGCCAGGCCGAGCGAGGTCCGCCGGGGCACCCGCAGCGACAGACACGTCCCGCGCACGGCGACCGGGCGCAGCACCGCGTGCAGCCGGATCCCGTCGGCCAACGTCGCGTCCACATAGGGCGAGGCGTCGTCCAACCGCCGCCCGGCACCGCTCGCCAACCGCTGCGCGAGCCGCCGCACCGCCGCGTCGTCGGCGAAGGTCACCGCCGTACGCTGCGGCCCCGCGCCCCGATCGATCCACACCTCGTCGGGCGCGTTGACCAGCACGTCGGTCACCTCGGGGTCGCGCAACAACGCGTCCAGCGGTCCGGCACCGGCGATCTCCGACCGCAGCGCGCGGACCAGCTCCGGCAACGCCGCCTCGCCGAGCACCCGCCCCTCGGCACGAAGCGCCGCGGCCACCGCCCCGGGTGTCGGCTCGTGCCCGCCGGCGGCCAACCGCGACCGCACCGCCTCCACCAATTCCGGTTCCGGCGGCGGCACCGCGACCACCGTCGCCGCCGACGGCGGTGCCCCCACCGCGGCAGTCGGCGGCGGCACCGCCCGCAACTGCGGCGCCGAGAACACCCCGGTCCCGCCGTCCGCGGGCGTCGGTACCGGCCACGGCGGCGGCTGCGGCACCCGCCCCGCCGGCCCCGCCCGTCCGGTCCCCCGCGGCCCGCCCGGAAGCGGCGTCGGCGGCGGGAACGGCGGCATCGGCGGCACCTCGCGCGCGCTCACGCCGCCTCCCCGCGCACCAGGCCGGCCGGGTCGCCCGCGAGGTAGTCGCGACAGAACCGGGCCAGCGGTCCACGCGCCCGCAGGCCCGGCGGATCGCCTCGCTCGGCCGCGGCCGAAAGCCCCGCCTCCGGCCGCAACTCGCCCGCCAGCGGCAGGCCGAGGCCGCGCGCGACCGCCTCCGAGGTCAGCCCCGACGCGCTCGGCTGCCGCACCACCGCTCGCAGATCGCGCACCATCGGCCCGATCCGCGTCGACACCTGCGCCGCCGCGGCCAGCGCGCGCACCTCGGCCGGCACCACCAACAGCCCGGTGTCGCACTGCCGCAGCGCCTCCGCCCCCATCGAGTCGGTATGCCGCGGCACGTCGAGCACGGCGACGTCGTGGCGCCGGCGCACCGCCCGCACCACCGAGCGCATCGTGTCCGGCAGGATCCCCGGTGGTCGGTCGCGGTCCCACGAGAGCACCGTCAGTCCGTGCAGGTGCACCAGCGCGTCGGACAACGCGCCGCCGTCGATCCGGCCGCGCGCGCTCGCCAGATCCGGCCAGCGCAGGCCGCGCTCGTCCTCGCCGCCGAGCAGTACGTCCAGACCGCCGCCCAGCGGGTCCACGTCCACCAGCGCGGTGGTCAGCCCCGTGCGCACCGCGGTCACCGCGAGCGCGCAGGCCAGCGTGCTGGCCCCGCTGCCGCCGCAGCCGCCGAGCACCGCGATCGTGTACGCGTCCGGTCCGGTGCCCTCGGCCACGTCGCCCAGGCGATCGACGATCCAGGCCTCGGCGTCGGGCAGGAACACCACGTGGTCCGCGCCCACGTCCAAGGCCCGCCGCCATACGTCGCCGTCGTCCAGGTCGGCGCCGATCAGCACCACGTCCTCCCGGCGCGGGAATCCGCACCGGGCCAGGCCGGGCGTCACATCGTCGCCGACGAGCACCAGCGGCGCGCCCCGCCACGCGGCCCGTGCCGCGCCCGCGTCCGGTTGTACCTCCGGTTCGATCCCGGCCGCGGCGCACAGCCGCAGGAGTTCGTCGAGCAGGGTGGGATCGCCGGTCACCAGGAGCGGGCGGGCCGGCCGGGGCGGGGAGAGCGCTGCCACGGAACCTCCAGGGGTCGGGGAGGTCCGTCCGAGCCGGGCCTCCCGAGAACTGACCCCACCGTCGCCGCCGGCGCGCGCTCGGCCGAGCGGGTGGTTCGTACCTGTGGACAAGCCCGTGGTTGTGGATTGCGGATTCACTCGGGAGAGGGACGCTTCAGCCGTTCCGGACATGTCTTCCGGGTCTGATCGCGCGTAGAACATCGAAAATCGACCGGGAATCCACCCGAAACAGCGGGGAACGGCAGTTCCGAAAAAGTCCGCCGCCCGCACCGGGGGCACGATCGACGCGGACCGGCGCCGATCGACGCGGAATCGCGGATTCAATCCGAGCCGGCCCGCCGAGCACCACGTCGACAATCCCGCACGCCGACCCGGCGGCACACCGACATTCGCGCACCTCGGCGGTTAGTCGGACAAAGCCCGACCCACGCACTCGTATGGGCGCAAAAAAGCCCCCCGGACAAGCGACGACCCCCGCCGGGGGGGAGAGCGGGGGTCGTCTCCACGGCCGACTCGGGGGGGGAGGAGTCGGACCGGGTTAGCACGGTCGCGAACGATCCGTGACTTCCAGGATGTACCCGAGGGGGTTCTCTAGCAAACCCACGACGTGGAGTTTACGCCGAATGGCTGCCCTTATCCTCGTGAACTGTGGAAACCCAGGCTCCGAAGCGGACAGCAGCCTTCTTCGACCTCGACAAGACCATCATCGCCAGGTCCAGTGCGCTGGCGTTCAGCAGATCCTTCTACCACGGCGGTCTCATCAATCGCCGCTCCGTCCTCAAGAGTGCCTACGCGCAGTTCGTGTTCCTCGTCGGTGGCGCGGATCACGATCAGATGGAGCGCATGCGCGAATATCTCTCCGCGCTGTGCCGAGGCTGGGACGTCCAGCAGGTGCGCGAGATCGTCGCGGAGACCCTGCACGACATGATCGACCCGATCATCTACGACGAGGCCGCGTCCCTGATCGAGGAGCACCACGCCGCCGGCCGCGACGTGGTCATCGTCAGCTCCTCCGGAGCCGAAGTGGTCGAGCCGATCGGCGACATGCTGGGCGCGGACCGGGTGGTGGCCACGCGGATGGTGGTCGCGGACGGCCGCTACTCCGGCGAGATCGACTTCTACGCGTATGGGCCCAACAAGGCCGCGGCGGTCAAGGAGTTGGCCCGAACCGAGGGCTACGACCTGACCTCCTGCTACGCGTACAGCGATTCGATCACCGACCTGCCGATGCTCCTGGAGGTCGGCCACCCGTACGCGGTCAACCCCGATCGTGGCCTGCGCCGCGAGGCGACCGGTCGGGGATGGCCCGTACTGGTCTTCAGCCGGCCCGTGGCACTGCGCCAGCGGGTGCCCACCCTCTCGGTGCCCTCGCGCCCCGTACTCGCCGCGACCGCGATCGGCGCGGGCGCCACGGCGGCCGGCTTCGTGTGGTACCTGGCCAGGAAGCGCCGCTGACCCCGGACGGCCGGCCGAAACCCGGATCACAAGCACGGGCGAGGCGGGCCGGGAGCACGGCGACCGGGGAGCAAATCCGACAAAGGCCAAAAGTAAAGATCTTGGCCCAGGGGTTCCACTCCCTCCGGCAACCCACTAGAAAAGGGACCAACGGCCCGTACGGCCCCCGCTTCGGCGGACGGCCCGAGCAGGCCGAGCACGACCGCCGGGAACCCACGTGCGACCGACCCTCGTAGGGGCCGAACGCGTCGGATGACCTGCATGTTCTTCCCCCCGTGGATGCGCATGCCGGGGCCGATCGTCATAACGGGTACACGCTTGGTACCCCGGTGGGAGTGACAAAACGGCGGCGTCCTCACGGGCGCCGCCGTCTCGTGCGTCCGGGACCGGGAACCGCCGAGCGCGTACGGCGCGACCCCACCGCGGCCGGCGCCACGACCGCCCGCGGGATCGCGGTCAGATCCCGCGCATCACCGCTTCGCAGACCGCCACACTCTCCCGCGCGCCCAGCGTCATCGCCTCCGCGCAGTGCCGGATCCAGGCCGAGACACCCTCGGCGGTGCCGCTCTCGTACGCGCGCAGCGCCGCCGCGTAGGCGTCCACGCCCAGTTCCAGGTGCCCGACCTCGGGCACCGCCGCGCCCTTGGGGTCCAGTCCGCGGGTGACCAGCACGATCCGCTGCGCAGCCCGCGCGACCAGGCCGTTGCCCCAGGTGAACGGGGCGAGCGTGAGGATCTCCGCGTGGGTGACGGCGGCGACCACGATCGCGGGCGCCGAGGAGGGCGCGAGCAGCAGCCGGGACAGTCCGTCCAGCCGGGCGGCCACCTCCTCCGCGGAGGGCACCGGGCCGGGCAGTTCGCCGTCGCGGCGCGGTCGGCCGAGCGCCTCCGCGGGCACCGCGTCGGCGGCGGCGACCACGTGCAGGCGGGCCAGCACCTGGAGCGGACTGTGCCCCCACGTGCCCAGCAGCGAGCCGATCTCGGCGGACAGCCGCAGTGCGCCCGCGATCACCGCGCCGCCGTCGTCGAGCGAGGACGAGAAGTCGGTACGGCGGCGGATCTCCTCGAGCGACCAGTCGACGCCTTCGAGCGCGGCACTCGCGCGCGCGCCCCGAAGCGCGGACTCGGCGCTGATGTCCATGCTGCGGCGGCGCATCGTGCGGTGGCCGAGCAGCCGGTCGACGGCCTTGCGGGTGTCCTCGACGGCCTCCGGCACGCCGGGCAGCGCGGCCAGGGCGGCGAGGGGATCGGTTGCGGTGCTCACCCGGGCGAGATTACGCCGCGCGGGAAACCACCCGCGACACCGGTCCGCGCGACACGCGACGGCAGCGCTCCCACCACCGCGTGGTCACCGAGCGACTTGACGCAGGCACGGTGAGCGACCGATGATCGTATTCGAAAACGATTGTCAAACCCAGATTGTCGAACCACCCGACCCGACGAACCCGTCCTCGGGTCGAACCCGTCAATCGGTTCCATCGCTCGAACCCATCATCGGAGGGCCCATCCGTGAAGATCGCCTTCGTCGGCAAGGGCGGCAGTGGCAAGACCACGCTGTCGTCCCTGTTCATCCGGCACCTCGCGACCACCGGCCGGTCGGTGGTCGCGGTGGACGCGGACATCAACCAGCACCTGGGCGTGGCCCTGGGCCTGGACGAAGGGACCGCCGCGGCGCTGCCCGCGATGGGCGCCGAACTGCCCGCGATCAAGGACTGGCTGCGCGGTGACAACCCGCGGATCGCATCGGTCGCCGAGATGGTCAAGACCACGCCGCCCGGCCGGGGTTCACGGCTGATCCGGCTCGCCGACGACAACCCGATCCACGCGGCGTGCGCGCGCGAGGTGCCGGGCCTGGCCGGGCTGCGGCTGATGGCGACCGGGCCGTTCGAGGAGTCCGACCTGGGCGTCGCGTGCTACCACTCGAAGGTCGGCGCGGTCGAACTCTACCTCAACCACCTCGTCGACGACGCCGACGAGTACCTGGTGGTGGACATGACCGCCGGATCCGACTCGTTCGCCTCGGGGCTGTTCACCCGCTTCGACATCACCTTCCTGGTCGCCGAACCGACCCGCCGGGGTGTCGGCGTCTACCGGCAGTACCGCGACTACGCGCGCGACTGGGGCGTCTCGCTCGCGGTGGTCGGCAACAAGGTCCAGGGGCCCGAGGACGTCGAGTTCCTGCGCGAGCACGTCGGCGCGGACCTGCTCACCTGGACCGTGCAGTCCGACTTCGTGCGCGCCCTGGAGAAGGGCCGCGCGCCCGGCTTCGAGACCCTGGAGCCGGCCAATCGCGCCGCGCTGGAGGAGCTGACGCGCGCCTGCGACGCCACGTTCGAGCGCCGCGACTGGGAGCGATACACCGCGCAGATGGTCGAGTTCCACCTCAGGAACGCGCGGAGCTGGGCGAACGCCAAGACCGGCGCCGACCTCGCCGAGCAGGTCGACTCGGCGTTCGTGCTCGGCCCGCACGCGATCTCCGCCCCGGTGTGAACGCGGCGGGGCGGCCCGCCCCCGAAGGAACGGGCCGCCCCGCCTCGATCGAGTCCCGGCCGGCTCGGCCGGGATCAGTCCTCGGCCGCCGCCGACGGCAACTGCGACGTGATCAGGTCCATCACCGACGCGTCGGTCAACGTGGTCACGTCGCCGAGCGTGCGGCCCTCCGCGATGTCGCGCAGCAGCCGGCGCATGATCTTGCCGGAGCGCGTCTTGGGCAGTTCGGCGACCGGCAGGATGCGCTTGGGCTTGGCGATCGGGCCGAGCACCTTGCCGACGTGCTCGCGCAGTTCGCCGACCAGCTCCTCGGACTCGGACGCGCTGCCGCGCAGGATCACGAACGCCACGATCGACTGCCCCGTGGTCGCGTCGGTCGCGCCGACCACGGCCGACTCGGCGACCTTGGGGTGCGAGACCAGCGCCGACTCGACCTCGGTGGTGGAGATGTTGTGGCCGGACACGAGCATCACATCGTCCACCCGGCCGAGCAGCCAGACGTCGCCGTCCTCGTCCTTCTTGGCACCGTCGCCGGCGAAGTACAGCCCCTCGAAGCGGGACCAGTAGGTGTCCTTGAACCGCTGGTCGTCGCCCCAGATGGTGCGCAGCATCGACGGCCACGGCTGGTCCAGGACCAGGTAGCCGCCGCCGCCGTTGCCGACCTCGGTCGCGGTGTCGTCGACCACCTTGGCCGAGATGCCCGGCAGCGCGCGCTGCGCGGATCCCGGCTTGGTCTCGGTCACGCCCGGCAGCGGGCTGATCATGATCGCGCCGGTCTCGGTCTGCCACCACGTGTCGACGATCGGGGTCTTCCCGGCGCCGATGTGCTCGCGGTACCAGATCCACGCCTCGGGGTTGATCGGCTCACCGACGCTGCCCAGGATGCGCAGCGAGGACAGGTCGAACCGGGCCGGGATGTCGTCGCCCCACTTCATGCAGGTGCGGATCGCGGTGGGCGCGGTGTACAGGATGGTGACCCCGTACTTCTGCACGATCTCCCACCAGCGGCCCTGGTGCGGCGAGTCCGGCGTGCCCTCGTACATGACCTGGGTGGCGCCGTTGGAGAGCGGGCCGTAGGTGATGTACGAGTGCCCGGTGACCCAGCCGATGTCGGCCGTGCACCAGTACACGTCGGTCTCGGGCTTGAGGTCGAACACCGCGTTGTGCGTGTAGCTCGCCTGGGTCAGGTAGCCGCCGGAGGTGTGCAGGATGCCCTTCGGCTTCCCGGTGGTGCCCGAGGTGTACAGGATGAACAGCGGGTGCTCGGCGTCGAACGCCTGCGGCTCGTGCTCCTCGGACTGCGCGTCGACCAGGTCGTGCCACCACAGGTCGCGGCCCTCGGTCCACGCGACGTCGCCGCCGGTACGGCGCACCACCAGCACGTTGCGCACGTCCGGGCAGGACTGCAGCGCCTCGTCGATGGCCGGCTTGAGCGCGGAGGGCTTGCCGCGCCGGTAGCCGCCGTCGGCGGTGATCACGACGCGCGCGTCGTTGTCGTTGACACGTGAGGACACCGCGTCCGCCGAGAAGCCGCCGAAGACGACCGAGTGCGGGGCGCCGATGCGCGCGCACGCGAGCATCGAGATCACCGCCTCGGGGATCATCGGCAGGTAGATCGCGACCCGGTCGCCCGCCTCCACGCCCAGCGAGGTCAGCGCGTTGGCCGCCTTGGACACCTCGCGCTTGAGGTCGGCGTAGGTCAGCGTGCGGGTGTCGCCCGGCTCGCCCTCGAAGTGGATCGCCACCCGGTCGCCGTTGCCCGCCTCGACGTGCCGGTCGACGCAGTTGTAGGCGACGTTGAGCTTGCCGTCGGCGAACCACTTGGCGAACGGCGGCGTCGACCAGTCCAGCGTCTCCCGCGGCTCCACCGCCCAGTGCAACCGCCGGGCCTGCTCGGCCCAGAAGCCGAGCCGGTCGGCCGCCGCGCGCTCGTACGCCTCGGCCTTGACGTTGGCGTCTGCCGCGAGCGCCGGCGGGGGCGCGAAGCGTCGCTCCTCGCGCAGCAGGTTCGACAATGCCTCTCCGGCCTTGTCCCCGGTGTTCCGGTCTGCGTTGCTCACGCGTACTCCTCCGTGCCGCTGCGGTCGGTTCCTTTGGCCGTAGCTCATCAGGGACCGGCCCGAGCCGGCAAGAGGAGAACCGCGATTGGTTTAGACCACTTGTCGGTGCACGGCGCATCGTGGCCGACCGCGCGATCGTACGGGGTGGCTACCCCGCGTTGAGTACCGGAAAAGTGTGATCTTCGGCGCCCAGGACGACGCCCTCCGGGAGCGCCCCGGACTCGGCGCGCTCCGCGTCCACCGGGCCGAAGTCGCCGCGCACGCCGTCGTAGAGGTACATCTGCGCGGAGGCGAGGTCGAAGTAGAGCCCGAACAGCCGGAGTCGGCCCTCGGACACGGCCCGGGCGACCACCGCGTGGTCGAGCAGGTTGTCCAACTGCTGGACCACGTTGGTCAGGCACAGTTGTTCCACCGGCGGCACCAGGTAGCCGGTCAGGGTCGGCGCGGGGCCGGCCGTGAAGCGCGCCAGCGACGCGTCGCCGTTGCGCAACCAGCGATCCAGGTGCGGCGTCGTGCCGTGCCCCGGTCCCGCCTCGGCCGTGTCGCCGACCTTGTCCAGCAGCGCGTTCATCGCGCCGCACCCGGAGTGCCCGCACACCGTGATGCTGCGCACACCGAGCACGGCCACCGCGTACTCGATCGCCGCGCCCACCGACGCGTCGGCCGTGTTCGGATCGGCGTGCCCGGCCTCGCCGCGCGGCACCAGGTTGCCCACGTTGCGCACGGTGAACAGGTCGCCGGGGCCGCTCGCGGTGATCAGGTTCGGCACGATCCGCGAGTCGGCGCAGGTGATGAACAGTTGCGCGGGCTTTTGTCCCTCCAGCGCGAGCCGCTCCAGGAACGGCTGCACGAGCGGCGCGGTGCGCTGCTGGAACTCGCGCGAGCCGGCCACCAGCGCCTGGGACGCGGTGCCGTCCTCGCGCGGGCACGCGCGCTGCCAGTGCCACCACGGCGCGAACCAGCGCGGCGACGGGGTCAGCCGCGAGCGCCTGGGCCCCGGGGAGCCGCCCGCGGCCCGCTCGTAGCAGCCGTCGTGGATCTCCTCGATGTCCACCCGCCCGCCGCGCGCGAGGTAGCCCACCCGCCACGAGTGCACCGCCTCGAACGCGGCCTGGTCGAGGTAGTCCACCGTCATGTCCATCACGACGTGCTCGCCCGGCGGCAACTTGCCCAGCACCCGGGACAGTCGCGGCACCGACAGGAAGGTCAGCGACCCGTGCACCTCGACGTGCAGCACACCGTCGCCCTGCTGGACCCGCACGGTGCTGCGGCTGAGCCGGTACAGCGCGGTGAGCACCGCGACCACCACGCCCAGCAGCACGCCCTGGAGCACACCGGCCAGGATCACGCCCGCGATCGTCGCCGCGTAGGCGGGGAACTCGCGGTGCCGGTGCACGTGTCGGATGTGCGCGAGGCTGACCATCTGGATGCCGACCACCATCACCAGCGCGGCCAGCACCGCGAGCGGGATGCGCTCGACGAACGCGCCGAACAGGGCCACGAACAACATCACCCACACGCCGTGCAGGATGGTCGAGGCCCGCGAGACCGCGCCCGCGCGCACGTTGGTCACCGAGCGGATCGCGACACCGGTGACCGGATAGCCGCCGATCGCGCCGGAGGCCACGTTGCCCACGCCCTGGCCGATCAGTTCGCGATCGAGGTTGGCCCGGGGCCCGTTGTGCAACCGGTCGACCGCGGCGGCCGACAGCAGCGACTCCATGCCGGAGACCAGGGCCACGCTGACCACGCCGACCGCGATCGCGCTCCAGGCGCCCGACGGCGGCAACACCGGGGTGGTGAAGGTGACCGAGGACAGGTCCACCCGGGCCACGTTCAGGTGCGTCACGCTCGCGATCACCGTGGCCAGCGAGACCGCGATCAGCGGCGCGGGCACCTTGGCCGGCGCCGCCCATCGCCCGGGCAGCCGGGACAACAGCGGCCAACCGAGCAGCAGGACCACGGTGATCACTCCCACCGCGACCGCGGGGGCACGCAGATTGCCGACCTGGGTGGGCAGTTCGCGCAGGTTCTCCCAGGCCGAGCGCTGTGGCGCACCGCCCAGGACCACGTGCAACTGGGCCAGCGCGATCACCACGCCGATGCCCGCGACGACGCCGTGCACGACGGCCGGCGACAGTGCGAGGGTGGCCCGGGCCACCCGGAGCAGGCCGAGGAGGATCTGCACCAGGCCGGCGCCGACGGTGACCAAGCAGGTCACCCGCCAGCCGTAGGTCTGCACGAGACCGGCCACGATCACCATGACGCCGGCGGTGGGGCCGCTCACCTGGAGCGGCGCGCCCCCGAGCAGGCCGACCACGATGCCGCCGATCACGGCGGAGATGATGCCGGCGCCGAGCGGGGCGCCGGCGGCGAGCGCGATACCGAGCGAAAGCGGTACGGCGACGAGGAAAACCACGAGTGAGGCGCCGAGGTCCGCGCGCAGCGCGGCGGTCCGGGAAACCGGCGCGGGCGTGGTGGCAGGGGCAACGGGCATGTCCGTGTCCTCCGGGTCAGTCATGTCAGTCATGTCATGGCGGGCATGGCTGCCGCAGGGATGGCGGCGCGCGGGTCGAACGAGAGAGTTCCGGGCCGGGTCGGCCAAGTTAACTCTAAGTGTTTACATCGTCACAGTAAGGCTATCCTTTTCGGAACGTAAAATATGCACCCGCATGGGTGAAACAGGTGTTTCATGCCGGAGATCTTCCACACTGTGCGTGATGACCCGTAATCTCCCCGGAGTGGGGGTGGTTCCGTGCAGGTGCTCACGCTGTTCGCGACCGGGCTCGGTGCGGGGTTCGTCGCGGGCGGCGCGTCCTGCGCGGCGGTCCAGGGCGGCCTGCTGGCCGGGGCCGTGCGCCCGTGCGAGAACCCGGCCGGCGACTGCGCGAGCACACCGCCGCGCGGCCTGCTCCCCCGCGCGCTGACCGCGTTCCTCGGCGCGAAGCTGCTCGCGCACGCCGTCCTGGGCGCGCTGCTCGGCCTGCTCGGCGGCGCGATGCAACCGGCGCCGAGCACCCGCGCGATCCTGCTGCTCGCGGCGGGCGCGCTGATGGTGCTCTTCGGGTTGTCGATGCTCGGCGTGCCCGGCGTCGGCCGACTGCTGCCGCGCCCCTCGCCGCGCGGCGCCGGTCGCGGTCCGCTGCTCTTGGGCGCGGCCACGGTGCTGGTCCCGTGCGGAGTGACGCTGAGCGTCGAACTGGTCGCCGTGACCGCCGGGAACGCCCTCGGCGGCGCCGCCGTGCTGACCGGCTTCGTGCTCGGCACCTTCCCGCTGTTCGCCGCGCTCGGCCTGCTGGTCGGCGCGTCGGGACGGCTCCTGCGCGGCCGACCGACCGCCGCGGTGGGCCTGTTGGTGCTCGCGGTGGCCGCGTGGACGATCGCCTCCGGACTGCGCCTGGGCGGCTGGTGGACGCCGGCCGCGGTGGGTGCGGTGGACCACGCGGCGGCGAGCACCGGGGCCGACGGCGTGCAGCGGGTCACCGTGCGGGTCGGGAACGAGGGCTACCACCCGGCCCGCGCGCTCGCCCGATCCGGCGTGCGCACCGTGCTGGTGCTGCGTACCGACCACACCACCGGCTGCACCCGGGGCTTCGTGCTGCCCGCCCGCGACGTGCAGCGCGTCCTGCCGACGTCCGGCGAGATCGGGATCGACCTGGGCACGCCGCACGCCGGCACCCTCACCTGGACCTGTTCGATGGGCATGTACAGCGGACGGATCGAGTTCCGGGCCGACCCCTGACCGTCGCGGGTGACTCGGATCGCTTTGGGGCCCTTCCGCCCCGTACGGTGATGTGTCCGCGCTCACGCGCCCCGTGCGATCCGACGCGTCCCGACTCGGGTACGCGGGGAAAGCGGTCCGGGCACGCACGCAACCGGGTGACCCCGGCGTGCGTATGTATCGATAGGAAATACAGCTCGGTCCGGCATGTCCATGGGAAGAGGTGAACTGTGCGAACTGTCCGCGGCGCTGCGGTGCTCGTCGTTGTCGCAGTCCTGGCCGCTATCGGTTTCGTGGTTTTCGCAAAGGACGGGAAAGATTCCGGCAACTCCTCTGCAAAGAACTCTGGCAACGGAAATCCGAGCGTTCCGGGCAAGGAATCGGACAAACCGAGAGGTCCGGTCCGGTTGATCGGCGACGGCTCGACCGCCGACACCGGTCCGCAGCCGAACCAGCCCAAGGTGGACAAGCTCAAGCCGGGTGAAAAACCGCCGCAGTTCGTCGTGTTCTCCTGGGACGGCGCGGCCGAGGACGGGAACAAGCTGGTCTCGGAATTCTTGAAGCTGTCCGAGGCGAACAAGGCGCAGATGACGTACTTCCTGAGCGGCATCTACATGCTTCCGAAGGCGAAGCGGGCCATGTACACCGGCCCGAAGCACGCGGCCGGCGCGTCGGACATCGCGTTCATGTCCGACGAGACGATCCGCAACACGATCGTCCAGATGCGCGAGGTCTGGCTCAAGGGCAACGAGATCGGCACGCACTTCAACGGCCACTTCTGCAACAGTTCCACGAGTGGCAAGGCCTGGGCCCCGGCGGACTGGAAGAACGAGACCGAACAGGCGGTCAAGTTCGTCCAGAACTGGAAGACGAACACCGGGTTCGCCGACCTGCCCCCGCTGCCGTTCGACTACTCGCTCGGCAAGGAACTCATCGGCGGCCGGGCGCCGTGCCTGGAGGGCCAGACGAATCTGATGCGGGCCGGCAAGGAAATGGGCTTCCGCTACGACGCGAGTTCCGCCGGCGGTCTTCAGGTGTGGCCCAAGCGCGGCAAGGAGACCGGCATCTGGGACTTCCCGCTCCAGTCGCTGCCGTGGCCGGGGAACCCGAGCAAGTCGCAGCTCTCCATGGACTACAACATCATGTTCGAGCAGGAAGCGCTGCACGGTAAGTACGACCCGTCCAAGAAGGAGGCGTGGGAGAAAGAGGCCCACGAGTTCTACATGAACGGATTCCAGCGCGCCTATACCACCAATCGCGCGCCGCTGTTCATCGGCAACCACTTCGAGGACTGGAACGGCGGCATCTATATGAATGCCGTCCGGGACACGGTGAAGTCGATCTGCACCAAGTCCGACGTGCGCTGTGTGACCTTCCGTCAGTTGACCGACTGGCTCGAGGGCCAGGACCCCGCGGTGATCACCAAGCTGCAGGGTCTGGGCGTCGGCCAGACCGTGACCGACTGGAGCACGATCATCACCGCCTCCGCCGGGGGCCAGAACAGGCCCGCCGCGCTCCGCCCGCTCGCCGCCTCGGACTCCGCGGTGCTGCCGCGCCGCCAGGACTGAGCGACCGGCCGAACCCGCGCCCGGCTCCGGCCCCGTACCGAAATCCCCTTCGGTACGGGGCCTTTGCGTCGGCGCGGGGCGGGGTGCGCGGCGGTGGGCCGGGGAATGCGGACGCGGCCGTGCGCGGTTCGGTTCCCTCGTGGCCTGCTTCTTGTCGATACACTGACGGGGATCGGGTCGGTCGGATTCCGCCGTCCCGCGTCTGGGTCTCCCCTCGGGAGGCATGCCGGGAAGTCTGGTCGGCGCTGTTTTGTCGTTTCCGCAGGGCGGTATACGCCTGCGAACCACAGCCGACCTGGAGGTCCCGTGGGTGCCGAGTCCGCACCACGCAACAAGTTCTTTCGGCGTCCGTCCACGTTGGCCGAACGGAACTTCATCGCGGACGCGCTGCGCACCGAGACCGTCGGCGGCGCGCTGTTGCTGATCGCCGCGGTGATCGCGGTGATCTGGGCGAACACCGGGTGGAGCGAGGCCTACCAGGACCTGCGCGATTTCCGGATCGGTCCGGCGGCGCTCAACCTGGACCTGTCGCTGGGCACTTGGGCCGCGGACGGCCTGCTCGCGGTGTTCTTCTTCGTGGCCGGCATCGAACTCAAGCGCGAGCTGGTGGTCGGCGACCTGCGCAATCCGGCGCAGGCGGTGCTGCCGGTGGTGGCCGCCGCGTGCGGGATGCTCACGCCCGCGCTGTTCTACTTCGCGGTCAACGCGGGTGGCGGCTCGCTCGACGGCTGGGCGATTCCCACCGCGACCGACATCGCGTTCGCGCTGGCCGTGCTCGCGGTGATCGGCACCAACCTGCCCTCCGCGCTGCGGTCGTTCCTGCTCACCCTGGCGGTGGTCGACGACCTCGGCGCGATCCTGATCATCGCGATCTTCTTCACCGACTCGGTGGACTTCCTCGCGCTGGCCGGGGCCTTCGCCCTGCTCGTGGTGTTCGCGCTGCTCCAGCGCTTCCGGGTGCGCGGCTGGTGGTGGTACGTACCGCTCGCCCTGGTGATCTGGGCGCTGATGCACGAGAGCGGAGTGCACGCCACGGTCGCGGGTGTGGCGATGGGCCTGTTGATGCGCGTGGTCCCGGACCCGGACGAGCGGACCTCGCCGGCCGAGCACGTCGAGCACCTGGTGCGGCCGCTCTCCGCGGGCGTGGCGGTGCCGATCTTCGCGCTGCTGTCCGCGGGCGTCGCGGTCTCCGGTTCGGTGCTCGGCGACGTGTTCACCCAGCGGCCCACGCTCGGCATCATGATCGGCCTGGTCGCGGGCAAGGTGGTCGGCATCTTCGCGGGCACCTGGCTGGTCGCCCGGTTCACCCGGGCCCAACTCAGCGACGACCTCGCGTGGTCGGACGTGTTCGGCATGTCCATGCTCGCCGGCATCGGCTTCACGGTGTCCCTGTTGATCAGCGAACTGGCCTTCACCGACGACCCGACGCTGACCGAACAGGCCAAGGCCGCGGTGCTGGTGGGCTCGGTGCTCGCGGCCGTCGCGGCGTCGGTGGTGCTGCGGATAAGGAACAACACCTACGCGCGGTTGTACGCCGAGGAGAATCGCGACGACGACGGCGACGGCATTCCGGACGTCTATCAAGCGGACGCGGATCGACTCCGCGACGAGAAGCTCGGCCACTCCTGAGGCTTCGTTTCCCATCCGAAACACTCGTACGACGCGCCCCGCTGGATACGTATCGCCGCAGCAGGGCATGATCGGGGTCGGATTATCCATACAGGTACAAGGAGTGACCATGGCAGGCACCGACAGGTCCCCGGCCCAGGACGTGCCCGTCGACGCACAGCGATCCCTCGGCGAGCTGTTCTCGTCGGCCAGCCGCGACATGTCCACGCTGGTGCGCAGCGAGATCGCGCTCGCCAAGAGCGAGGTCAAGGTCAGCGTGGTCAACGTCGCGAAGGGCGGCGGCGCGTTCGGCGCGGCGGCCTTCATCGGCGTGTTCGCGTTCATCTTCCTGAGCTTCGCGATCGTGTACGGAATCCACGCTCTCGGTCTCGGCGTGGCGTGGAGCTTCCTGATCGTCGGCGGCTTCTATCTCCTGCTCGCGGGCGGACTCGCGTTCTACGGCATCAAGTCGTTCAAGAACGTCCGCGCGCCGGAGCGCACGATCACCACCACCCGCGACACGGTCACCACGCTCAAGAACGTCGGTTGATCCGGCAACGCGCCCGGGCCGGCCAAACCGGCGGCGGAAACCGGGGTGCGATGGCGAGTGTGCGACGCTGCTCCGCATGACGGTTCCCGAGAGCACCGTGGTCAACGTGGCCGGGCCCTGGACACACCGCGACATCGCCGCCAACGGCGCGCGGTTCCACATCGCCGAGATGGGCGAGGGGCCGGTCGTGCTCTTGCTGCACGGTTTCCCGGAGTTCTGGTGGGCCTGGCGGCATCAGATGCCGGTGCTGGCCCGGGCCGGCTACCGCGCGGTCGCGATGGACCTGCGCGGGTACGGCGGCAGCGACCGCACCCCGCGCGGCTACGACCCGATCACCCTGGCCCTGGACGTGACCGGGGTGATCCGCTCGCTGGGCGAGCCGGACGCGATCGTGGTCGGCCACGACCTCGGTGCCTACCTGGGCTGGACCGCCGCCGTGCTGCGGCCCAAGGTGGTGCGCCGGTTGGTCGCGGTGTCCATGCCGCATCCCCGGCAACTGCGCGGCGCGCTGTTGACCGACCGGCACCAGATGGCCGCGAGTTCGCACATCTTCGGCTTCCAGCGACCGTGGGTGCCCGAGCGGCAGTTGGTCCGCGACGATGCGGCGATGGTGGGCGACATGTTGCGCGCGTGGTCGGCGCCGGGCCGGTCGACCGACGAGTCGATCGCGCGCTACCGCCAGGCGATGCTGGTGCCCGGCACGGCGCACTGTGCGGCGGAGCACTACCGCTGGCTGATCCGGTCCATCCCGCGTCCGGACGGCATCCAGTACTCGGCTCGGATGAAGGCCCCCGTCGAGGTGCCCACGCTGCATCTGCACGGCGCGCTCGACCCGGTGATCCTGCCGCGCACGGCGGCCGGCTCCGGGCGCTACGTCGAGGCGCCCTACCGCTGGCGACTGCTCGACGGCGTGGGGCACTTCCCGCACGAGGAACAACCGGCCGTGTTCACCGAGGAACTCCTGGGCTGGTTGAAGGATCCGGAACCCGAGCGCTGAAGTTCCAACAGCGCTTCCGAGCCTTTCTCGTGCGATCTTGACGGGGATATCCGACACTTCCGTACAGATCGCCTCCGACGTGTCCGGAAATGATTTTCGGACCGCCGAGGCGGCGCGATTACGCCGTCGGTGACCCGGGTAGGCGCCCCCGTATGAGCCGGACGTACAACGCTCCGAGCATGGCGGCGGGGGCCGGGGACACCCGGTCGGAGACGGCAGAGACCCTCATGGTTGAGATCGGCACCACTGGCACTCACGGGTTCGAGCACACGCGAGGGGCGCCGGCCGGCGCGGTTGCCGACCGGGGGGATCATTTCCCGGGATTGATGGGGATATTGCGCCGACGAGCACGTTGGTTGAGTCTGCGCCTGCGCTTCCTGCGTTGACGTGTCGACGCGACTCGGGGCCGAGTCGCGTCGCACCATCCCTCGTCTCGCGTACGAGTTCCGCGCATTCGTCGGGCGATTTCGCCTTTCGCCCCTCAGGCGAAGGTGCCGAACCACAAGAGCGCGACGGTGGCGACCATCATCACCGGCACCAGGACGAGCGTCTCCATGCGATTCCCGGTGCGGCTGACCACGGCCACCTCGAAGCGGGTGCCCAGCGGCCACAGCAGTGGTATCCCCTGCTTGGTGAGGAAGTCGCCGAGCAGGTGCGCGACGCAGCCCAGCACGATCACCATCGGCAGCCAGTCGGGGGCCGCCGGCATCCAGTGGTCGACCACGGCCGTGCCGCCGCCGGCGAGCGCGACGATGGTGATCCAGGACGCGAGGCCCTTGCCCGGCGGACACAGGTTCAGCGCGCGCAGCGCGAGCGCGAGCAGGAGGAAGACCATCGTGAGGGTGAACGGTCGCCCCAGGTGCTCGACCCCCTGCCAGGTCAGCAGTCCGGCCAGCACGACGAAGGCGATCGAGTGGGTCGCGTGTCGGTGCCCGCCGGACACCTTGGCCACGCCCGCGCACAGCGCCCGCGAGAGGGGTCCCAGGAAGTTGGCGATCGTGCCGTTGTGGTGATCGAGGTCGGGCAGCAGCGCCGCGCCCGCGGTCAGGAACGTACCGATCACGATCTCGGACGGGGACAGGTGGTTGTGCCACAGGTGTTGCGGCAGCGTCGGAGCCGTCGCCGCGAACACCAGTGCCCCGCTGACCGCGTGCGAATGCCCGAGCATTCCCCCACCCCACCCCGCCTCGCCCCGCCGCTCGCCGCGGCTGTGCCCGAACGCCTGCCCGAGAACTCGGCGGACATGCGTCACATGGCGCAACTCTGGGTGTCCACGGGGCGGTCGCCGACCGCGCCGGCCTCGGCGTCCGCGCGCACCTCCTCGACGGTGAGCGCGTACCCGGTGGACTCGTCGTCGAGCGACTTGGCGAAGATCACCCCGGCGACCTTGCCGTTCGGTGAGATCAGCGGGCCGCCGGAGTTGCCCTGGCGCACCTTCGCGTACAGCGAGTAGACATCGCGACTGACCGTGCCGCGCTTGTAGATGTCCGGTCCGCCGGCCTGGATCCGGGCCCGGACCCGGGCGGGTTCGACGTGGAAGGCGCCGTTCTCCGGGAAACCCACCACGATCGCGTCCGCGCCGCTCTCCACCTTCGGCTCGAACTGCAACGGGGTGGCCTTGAGTCCGGGCACCTTGAGCACCGCGATGTCGCGCTTCCAGTCGTAGAGCACGACCTCGGCCGGGTATTCGCGGCCCTCGCCGCCGATCTGCACGGTCGGCTTCTTGACGCCGCCTACTACGTGGGCGTTGGTCATCACGCGCTGCGGGGCGTACACGAAGCCGGAGCCCTCGATCACCTTGCCGCAACTCTTCGCGGTGCCGACGATCTTGACGATGCTGTCCCGGGTCTCCTGGACCGCCGGCATCGACAACAACTTGGGGTCCGGCGGCGGGACCTGCGGGATGTCCTCGCGGACGAACGGGCTGAAGACCTGCGGGAAGCCGTTGCGGTCGAGCAGGTTGCCGAACGAGGAGAACCACGTGTCCGCGCCCTGTGGCAACACCTTCTGCACGCCGCCGAGCACCTGCGAGGAGCGCACCTCGCGCGAGATGGTGGGCATCGAGGCACCCGCGACCGAGGAGCCGATCAGCCACACCACGATCAGCAGCGCGCACACGCTCACGATCGCGCCGCCGGCCGCGTCCACCAGTCGCGCCGGGCGCCAGGTGAGTTGCCGGCGCAGCCGGTTGCCGGCCGCGGTGGTCAGCGCCTGGAGCGCGGTGGCCAGCACGAGCACGACGCAGATCGCCGCGATCGAGGGACCCAGACCCGGCTCGAACCGGTTGAGCAGCGACGGCACCAGCCACATGCCGAACACCCCGCCGCCGATGAAGCCCAGGAACGAGAGCACACCGACGATGAAGCCCTGCCGGTATCCGGAGATGGCGAAGGCCACCGCGGCGGCGAGCAGCAACAGGTCCAGGACATTCACGCGCTCACGTTCTCATGTGCGAGCCCGCCCTGTCCGCCGCCGTGCCGGTTCGTCGAACACCGGTGACACAGCCGTACAGGACCGGTGTTGACGTACCGTCAGCCCGCCCGCGGCACCGGGTGCGGCGGGCGGGACGACGGTCAGTCGCGGACCTCGGGCTCGGAGGCGGTCTCCTCGTAGCGGTCGAACCCGCGCCGGGCCAACCGGCTCTCGGTCTCCGAGAGGGTGACCTCGCGGCGGCTGTCCCACGGCCGTTCCCAGCCGGTGTGGTGCAGGACCCGGTCGATCAGCCCCGCGGTGAAGCCCCAGACCACCAGGTCCTCCACCAGGAACGCCGGGCCCAGGTGACCGCCGGGGTGACGCAGTCGGGCCCGGTTCGCCGGGTCGGCGAGCTCGGCGATCGACACTCGCAACACGCGCGCGACCTCCTCGGGCGCCCCCGGGGCGACTTCACTCTCCCGGTGCCACCACGCGAGTACGGGCGTGACCACGAAGTCGCTCACCGGGATGTACAGATCCGGCAGCCGGCCGAAGACCCGCACGCCGGCGGGGTCGAGCCCGACCTCCTCCTGCGCCTCGCGCAGCGCGGTGCCCTCCGGGCCGTCGTCGCCCGGGTCCACCGAACCGCCCGGAAACGCGGGCTGGCCCGCGTGCGAGCGCAGCGTCGCGGCGCGTTGCAGCAGCAGCAGGTCCGGGCCGTCGGGTCCCTCGCCGAACAACACCAGCACGGCGGAGCGCCGGCCGCCCTCGGCCGGTGGCAGAAAACGGCTCAGTTGCTCGGGGCGGATCTCCCGGGCGGCGCGCGCGACCGGGCGCAGCCATTCCGGCAGATCCGCTTCGGCCCAGGTCTGGATCCCGGTTCCGGTCTGGGTCACCCGGCGTCCCCCTCGTCTCGCGGTGCGGCCTTCGCTCGTGCGGGCCTCGCTCGTACGGCCTTCGCTCGTGCGGCCTCGGCCGGTGCGGCCTTCGTCTCGGATACGTCTTCGGATGCGGCGCCCGGCACGGCGAGCACCGGCTTGGCCGGCGGCTTGAGCCGTTGGCCCGGTTGCCCGGCCATCTCGTACTTGAGCAGCGCCCTGGCCTTGATCGGATCCGTCTCGCCCTCGCCGTACGCCGGACACAGCGGCGCGATGGCGCACGCCCCGCAGGCCGGACGGCGGGCGTGGCAGACCCGGCGGCCGTGGAAGATCACCCGGTGCGACAGCAGGGTCAGGTCCTTGCGCGGGAACAGCGCGCCGACCTCCTGCTCGACCTTGACCGGATCGTCGTCCTTGGTCCACCCGAAGCGCCGGGCCAGCCGGCCGAAGTGGGTGTCGACGGTGATGCCGGGCACGTCGAAGACCTCGCCGAGCACCACGTTGGCGGTCTTGCGGCCCACGCCGGGCAGCGTGACCAGTTCGGCGAGCTTGCCCGGCACCTCGCCGTCGTAGCGTTCCAGGAGCGCCTGGGCCAGGCCCTGCACCGAGCGCGTCTTGGCCCGGAAGAACCCGGTCGGCTGAATGATCGCCTCCAGTTCGGCCGGTTCCGCGGCGGCCACCGCGGCGGCGTCGGGGAAGCGGGCGAACAGCGCCGGGGTGACCGTGTTGACCCGCCGGTCGGTGGTCTGCGCGGACAACACCACCGCGACCAGGAGCTGGAACGCGTCGCCGTAGTCGAGTTCGCAGTGCGCACCCGGGTATATCTCGCCCAATTCGCGATTGATCCGGCGCGCGCGGCGCACCAGAGCGAGATGGGACTCGGTTTTCACGACCTTCGCGGCTGCCCGCGACCTGCGCGGCGCGGGCTCCGTCACGTTGCTCGACACCCGGCCAGAGTACGCAGATGGACGGGGCGTACGGTCGAGCAGTCCGCGCATGCTTGATCACAGGAGCGACATGTCCGGTTACTGTGGATCCGCCCGTTCGTGATCCAGGCCACCCCGCGTGATGATTGCGGGTACCGGTGCGTCAGACTGTGACCGATCGCACTGTTTGACCGCTCGGCTTTCATTGGTGTCGACCAGGCCGGCCTAGGAGGAACCTCGTGGACGACGTTTTGCAGCGGGCTCCGCTGTTCGCGGCGCTCGAAGATGAGGACGCCGCCGAGCTGCGGGCCTCCATGACGGAGGTCGCGCTCGAGCGCGGGGACTCGCTCTTCCACGAGGGTGACCCGGGCGACCGCCTGTACGTGGTGATCGAGGGCAAGATCAAGCTGCACCGCAGCTCCAACGACGGCCGCGAGAACATGCTCGCGGTGCTCGGCCCGGGCGAGATGTTCGGCGAGCTGTCGCTGTTCGACCCCGGACCGCGTACGGCGACCGCGACCGCGCTCACCGACGTGCGCCTGCTCGGCCTGGGCCACTCCGACCTGCAGCCCTGGCTGACCGGTCGGCCCAAGGTCGCCGCGGCGCTGCTGCGGGCGATAGCCCGTCGGCTGCGGCGGACCAACGAGAGCCTGGGCGACCTGGTCTTCTCCGACGTCCCCGGACGGGTGGCCAAGGCCCTGCTCGACCTGTCCCGCCGGTTCGGCGTGCCCGCCGACGAGGGCATCCACGTCGCGCACGACCTCACCCAGGAGGAGCTGGCCCAGTTGGTCGGCGCCTCGCGGGAGACGGTCAACAAGGCGCTCGCCGACTTCGCCAGCCGGGGTTGGCTGCGGCTGGAGGCGCGCGCGGTGGTCCTGATGGACGTCGAGCGGTTGTCGCGCCGCTCGCGCTAGCACATCGCGCACCGAACACGTGGGGGTCCGCCGTCGGCGGGCCCCCACGCGGCGTTCAGGCGTCCGCGCACTCGGTCAGGTATTCGAGCTGGGCGCGGACCGACATCTCGGCGGCCCACCACAGGCCGCGGTCCACGTCCGCGTAGACCCGTGCGACGACGTCCTGGGCACTCTTGTCGCCCGCCGCGACCGCGGCCTCCACCTGGGCCAGCCGGGCCGCCCGGTGGGCCAGGTAGAAGTCGAGCACGCCGACCGCGTCGTCCAGGATCGGGCCGTGCGCGGGCAGCACCGCGGTGACGTCGCCGGCGGCGGCGAGCGCGCGCAGCCGGCGCAGCGAGTCCAGGTAGTCGCCGAGTCGACCGTCGGGATGCGCGACCACCGTGGTGCCGCGACCCAGCACGGTGTCGCCGGTGATCACGAAGCGGTCCGCGGCCACCACGAAGCACACCGAGTCGCCGGAATGGCCGGGAGTGGCCAGCACCCGCAGGTCCAGGCCGCCGTCGTCGATCACCTGGCCGTCCACCAGGCCCTCGCCGCCGTAGCGCCACTGCGGGTCGACCGAGTGCACGACGGCGTTGGTGAGCGCCTTGAGGCCGGCCACGCCGGCCGAGTGGTCGGGGTGGCCGTGGGTGAGCAGGATCCGGCCCACGCGGCGTCCCTCGGCCTCCACCGCGGCCACGATCGCGCGCAGGTGGCCCTCGTCGTCGGGGCCGGGGTCGATCACCACGGCGGTGTCCGCACCGGGCTCGGCCACGATCCACGTGTTGGTGCCGTCCAGCGACATCGCGCTCGGGTTCGGTGCGAGCAGACAGGTCACCCGGGGGCTCGCGGGTCCGCCGATGGTCGGGCGCGGGTTGCCGGGCAGGGGCTGTGCGTTCATGGTGGTCATCCTGTACCTCGGTGGCCCGGACCGATCCGGTGGATGCCCTCGGACCGGCTCCGGGTCGTCGGTGGGGCCTCAGCGCAGACCGAACGGGTCCGCGACCCCCGGCCATTCGAGCACGAGGCGATCCCCCTCGAAACGGCCCTGGGCCATGATCGGGGTGATCTCCCGCTCGGCCGCGGCGGCCAGGGCCGCCGCCGGGTCGGCCAGCTCCGCCAGATGGCGCAGCGTGTCGATGGTGGGCGGCAACATCGCCATCTCCTGCGCCCGGTGCTGCTTCAGCGCATCGCCGGGCCGGGCCCAGGTGACCCGGTCGGCCTCGCCGGAGACGTCCCGGGTGCGCTGGCCGGCGGGCAGGGCGGCGACGAAGAACCACGTGTCGTAGCGGCGGTCCTCGAACTCGGGGGTGATCCAGCGCCCCCACGCGCCCAGCAGGTCGGAGCGCAGCACCAGTTCGCGCCGCTCCAGGAACTCGGTCAGCGTCTGCTCGCGCGCCACCAGCGCGGCGCGGTCCGCCTCCCAGTCCGCGCCGGTGGTGTCCGAGACGACGGTGGTCGGGTCGGGCCCGGCGAGCAGCACACCGGATTCCTCGAAGGTCTCGCGCACGGCGGCGCAGACGATCGCGCGGGCCTCGGCGACGCCGGTGCCCAGCCGCTTCGCCCACTCGGCGGGTTCGGGTCCGGCCCAGGCCACCGAGTGGTCCGCGTCCCGGGGGTCGACGCCGCCGCCGGGGAACGCGTACATGCCGGCCGCGAACTTCATCGTGGTGTGCCGGCGCAGCAGATACGCCTCGGCGCCGTGCGGCCGCTCGCGCAGCAGCACCACGGTCGCCGCGCGGCGCGGAGCCACCGGTTCGGCCTCGCCGGCGATGATCGCGCGGGCCCGCTCGGCCCAGGACGCGGGCATGCCCGGCTGGGCCTTCCCGGCTTGCGTACTCCCTGATTCGGCCATGCGCCGGATCGTACGCCTGACCGAGTCAAGTTCCATCCCTCGCCCCCGAAAACGATCGGACCCGACCCGAAAGGGCCAGGTCCGATCATCACGATGGCGCAGCGGACGGTCCGCTCAGACCACCTCGACGAGGATTTCCACCTCGACCGGGGCGTCCAACGGCAGCACGGCCACGCCGACCGCGCTGCGGGCGTGCCGCCCGGACTCGCCGAAGACCTCGCCGAGCAGTTCGCTGGCACCGTTGATCACACCGGGCTGGCCGGTGAAGTCCGGGGCGCTGGCCACGAAACCGACCACCTTGACCACCCGACGCACCAGCGACAGGTCGCCGAGTTCCGCCTTGACCGCCGCGAGCGCGTTGAGCGCGCACCGGCGGGCGAGTTCCTTCGCCTCCTCGGCGGTGACCTCGGCGCCGACCTTGCCGGTCGCGGGCAGCTTGCCCTCGATCATCGGCAACTGGCCCGAGGTGTGGATGTAATTGCCGGTGCGCACCGCCGGCACGTACGCGGCCACGGGCGGCACCACGCCGGGCAGGGTCAGCCCCAGCTCGGTCAGGCGCTGTTCGGGGTGTACCTCGCTCACTTGGCCGCCTCCTGCTTCGCACGCTTCATGTAGGCCACCAGGCTCTCCGGGTTGGGGCCGGGCACGACCTGCACGAGCTCCCAGCCGTCGTCGCCCCAGTTGTCCAGGATCTGCTTGGTCGCGTGCACCAGCAGGGGGACGGTCACGTATTCCCACTTCGTCATGTGTGCAGACTTTAGACGGACACGTCGGGCGGTTCGACGGGGCGCCACGCCACCGGCGAGGACAACACCATCGTGCTGGAGGGTTTGCCGTGCTCGGCGAGCCGGTCGATCAGCACCTGGAAGTCCGACATCGTGGCGACCGCGACCATGAGCAGGCAGCACGCGTCGCCGGTGACCCGGTGCACCTGGAGCACCTCGGGCCACTCGCGCACGGTGTCCGCGTCCCGGCGCAGCAGGCAGCCGGGGCCGTAGCAGTTCATCCGGACCAGCGCCACCACGCCGCGCCCGGCCGCGGCCGGGTCCACGTGCGCGTGATAGCCGGTGATCACGCCGGTGTGTTCGAGCCGGCGCACCCGGGTGGCCACCGCGGGTGCGGAGAGGTTGATCCGCCGGGACAGCTCGTTGAGCGAGACCCGGGCGTCGCGTTGCAGTTCGGCGAGCAATCTGCGGTCGATCGCGTCCATGCGCACCCTCCGTTCACGATCGTGAGCACATGTCCTTCGACACGTTGCGAGCGTAAACCGAACCGGGGGTTCCGATGCCCGACACCCATTCCCAACCGAATGGTCGCACGATTCCATATGGGCACTCCCCGACCGGCCCTTTCGGCGCACCGGCGGGACCGGCCGGAGAGGTGGCCTGCGATGACGATCGACGAACGGACCCCGCCGGCCGACCCGGCGGGCGCGACGTGCCCGATGGCCGGCCCGCGTCGAGGCCCCGCCGACGCCGGCGCGCCGCCGTACGCGGACTACGTGCAGCTCGACCGGCTGCTCTCCCTCCAGCGCACCCGCACCGACGTGCCCGCCGAGCTGTCGTTCCTGATCTCCTCCCAGGTGATGGAGCTGCTGTTCGCGCTGCTGCGGCACGAATGGACCATCGCGGGCGACCGGCTCGACGCGGACGACGTGCCCGGCGCGATCGGCACGCTGCGGCGCAGCATCCGCGAGCTGGACGTGCTGGTGTCCACGTGGGACCTGCTCGCGACGCTCACCCCCGGCGAGTTCGGCGGCTTCCGGAACGCGCTCGGCGACGCGTCCGGCTTCCAGTCGCACCTGTACCGGCATCTCGAATTCCTGCTCGGCGTCAAGCGCGCGGGTGTGCTGCGGGCCTACACGGGCAGCCCGCAGATACACGCGGAGCTGGAGCGCTCGTTGCGCGCGCCGAGCCTGTACGACCACGCGCTCGCGCTGCTCGCCCGCCGGGGTCGACACACCCCCACTCCCGGCGCGGATCCGAGCCGGCCGTACCAGCCGGCCCAGGACGTCGAACGCGCGTGGGCGGGCGTGTACACGGACGGCGTGGTCGACTTGGTCGAGCTCGGCGAGGTGCTCACCGACATCTCCGAGCGCTGGACCCGCTGGCGCGAGCGGCATCTGGCCGCCACACTGCGAGCGCTGGGAAACCGGCCGGGCACGGGTGGTTCGGCCGGAGCGTCTTGGTTGGAGCAGACCGTACGTGTGCGCGTTTTTCCCGAATTGTGGACCATGCGCACCTTGGTCGAACCATCGAAGGTCTGATTCATCGAAAGATGGGTGAAGCATGTCCGATTCCTTGCCGAACACGGCCGCCGACGACGCGTCGGTCCGGCTCTCCAACGGCCGCCTCGCGGCCGGACGGGTGGCCGAAGCCGCCGAACTGGACGCGGCCGACCCGCTGGCGCACGTGCGCGAGCGCTTCCTGCTGCCGGCAGGCGTGATCTACCTCGACGGCAACTCGCTGGGCGCACTGCCCGCCGCGGTGCCCGAGGCGCTGAACGACGCGGTGCACCGCCAGTGGGGCACCGACCTGATCCGCTCCTGGAACGCCAACGACTGGTGGGGCGCGCCCGCGCGGATCGGCGACCGGATCGGCGCGCTGATCGGCGCCGCGCCCGGCCGGGTGGTGTGCGGCGACTCGACGTCGGTGCAGATCTTCAACGCGATCGCCGGGGCCCTGCGGCTGCGCCCGGGGCGCACGGTGGTGCTGGCCGACCCGGACAGCTTCCCCACCGACCTCTACCTGGCCGACTCGATCTCCGGCCTGCTCGGCGCCGAGGTGCGCCGGGTCCCGGTCGGCGAACTCGCCGAGGTGCTGCGCGCGGACGGCGACACGGTCGCGGTGATCGCGTACAACCACGTCGACTACCGCAGCGGCGAACTGCGCGACCTGCCCGGACTGACGGCCGCGGCGCACGCGGTCGGCGCGCTGGCGCTGTGGGACCTGTGCCACTCCGCCGGCGCGTTCCCGATCGACCTGGACGCGCACGACGTCGACCTCGCCGTCGGGTGCGGCTACAAGTACCTGTCCGGCGGCCCCGGCGCGCCGGCGTTCGTCTATGTGGCCCAGCGGCACATCGCGGACTTCGCGCCCGCCCTGACCGGCTGGCACGGGCACGCGAACCCGTTCGGCATGGAGCCGGGCTACGCGCCCGCGCCGGGCATCGAGCGGGCCCGGATAGGCACCCCGCCGCTGTTGTCGATGCTCGCGCTCGAAGCCGCGCTCGGCGCCTACGACGACGTGCCCATGACGGCCGTGCGGGCCAAGGGCCTGGCGCTGACCGACCTGTTCATCGCCTGCGTCACCGATCTGGGTCTGGAGACGCTGACCCCGCTCGAGCACGCGCGGCGCGGCAGCCAGGTCGCGGTGCGCCATCCGGAGCCGCACGCGGTGATGGCGGCGCTGATCGACCGGGGCGTGATCGGCGACGTCCGGCCGCCGGATGTGCTGCGCTTCGGCTTCAACCCGCTCTACATCGGCCACGCCGACGTGGTCGAGGCCGCGCGCGTCCTCGGGGACATCCTGGAGACGGGGGCGTACAAGGACGCGCGCTACGCCGTTCGGGCGACGGTGACGTGACGCGGGTCACCACGGGGGGATCACCTCCGACCGGGCGGGGACGGGGTGGTTAGGCTCGACTCGTGAGTTTGGGTGCGCGGTCACACGGGTCCGGTAACGCCTCGGCTGCGGCCGAATGGCGCAAGCCTTCGAGGGCAGGGATCCGGGCATGCCACGTACCCGAGACGACCGTCGCGCCGGCCGGCCCGGCCGCACCCGCTGGACGGACGCCGTGAGCACCTCGACGGCGGGCGCACGCACGACCGACGGCAACGCCGACTGGGAAGGCGTGCGCCTGCACGTGGTCAGCGGCAAGGGCGGCACCGGCAAGACCACCGTGGCCGCCGCGCTGGCGCTGGCGCTGGCCTCGGGCGGGCGGCGCACGCTGCTGGTCGAGGTGGAGGGGCGACAGGGCATCGCGCAGCTCTTCGACTGCCCGCATCTGCCCTATGAGGACCGCAAGATCGCGGTCGCCCCGGGTGGCGGCGAGGTGTACGCGCTCGCGATCGACCCGGAAGAGGCGCTGCTCGAATATCTCGACATGTTCTACCACCTGGGTCGGGCCGGTAAGGGCCTGAAGAAGCTCGGGGCGATCGACTTCGCGACCACCATCGCGCCGGGCCTGCGCGACGTGCTGTTGACCGGCAAGGCGTGCGAGTCGGCCCGGCGCCGCACGCAGGGGAAGTTCGCCTACGACGCGGTGGTCATGGACGCGCCGCCCACCGGCCGGATCGCCCGCTTCCTCAACGTCAACACCGAGGTCGCGGGGCTGGCCAGATTCGGCCCGATCCACACCCAGGCCGAGGCGGTGATGGGGGTGATCCGCTCACCGCAGACCGCGGTCCACCTGGTCACCCTGCTGGAGGAGATGCCGGTCCAGGAGACCGTGGACGGCGTCACCGAACTGCGCGACTCGGGCCTGCCCACCGGCGGCGTGGTGATCAACATGGCCCGGCCGCCGCTCCAGGCCGAGGACGAGAGCGACACCGGACAGCGGCTCACCGCCGAGCTGCTCGAGGCCGGCCTGGTCGCGGGCGGCATCAAGCCCACCCGGCCGCTGGTCACCTCGTTGTTGGCCGAGGCCGACGAACACGCGAGCCGGATCGAGTTGGAGAGCACCGGCCGCGCCCTGGTCCGCGGGCTGGACCTGCCGGTGTACGAACTGCCGCTGCTGGCCGACGGAATGGACCTGGGCGGTCTGTACCGCCTGGCCGAAGCGCTGCGCGAGCAGGGGATGGCATGAACAGGCTGGAGATCGACGAGCTGATCGACGACCCGGGCACCCGCATCCTGGTGTGCTGCGGCTCCGGCGGCGTCGGCAAGACCACCACCGCCGCGGCACTCGGGCTGCGCGCGGCCGAACGCGGTCGGGACGTGGTGGTGCTGACCATCGACCCCGCGCGCCGGCTCGCCCAGTCGATGGGCCTGACCGAGTTGGACAACACGCCGCGCCGGGTCGTCGACGTCGACGAGACCAAGGGCGGCAGCCTGCACGCGATGATGCTCGACATGAAGCGCACGTTCGACGAGATCGTCGAACAACACGCCGACCCCGAGCGCGCGCAGCAGATCCTGGACAACCCGTTCTACCAATCGTTGTCCTCCAGCTTCGCCGGTACGCAGGAGTACATGGCGATGGAGAAGCTGGGCCAGTTGCACGCGACCGGCGAGTGGGACCTGATCGTGGTGGACACCCCGCCGAGCCGGTCCGCGCTCGACTTCCTCGACGCCCCCCAGCGCCTGGGCTCGTTCCTGGACGGCCGGCTGATCCGGATACTCTCCGCTCCCGCCAAGGTCGGCGGGCGCGGCGCGCTCAAGTTCCTGTCCGCGGGCATGGGCCTGATGACCGGCGCGCTCAGCAAGGTGGTCGGCACCCACCTGCTGACCGACATCCAGACCTTCGTGGCCGCGCTGGACACCACGTTCGGCGGCTTCCGCAAGCGGGCCGACGCGACCTACAAGCTGCTCCAGGCGCGCGGCACCTCGTTCCTGGTCGTCGCCGCGCCGGAGAAGGACGCGCTGCGCGAGGCCGCGTACTTCGTCGACCGGCTGGGCACCGAGCGCATGCCGCTGGCCGGCCTCGTGCTCAACCGCGTGCACGCGACGCGCGCCGGTCGGTTGTCCGCCGAACGCAGCGTGGCCGCGGCCGAGGCGCTGACCGAGCAGGCGGAGCAGGCCGAGGAGGTCGAGCAGGCCGAACCGCTCGACGGCGAGCACGCGTCGCGGCCCGCCGACCTGCGCCTGGTCGCGGGACTGCTGACGCTGCACGCCGAGCGGTTGCGGGTGATCGACCGGGAAGAGCGCATGCGGACACGCTTCACCTCGATCCACCCCGAGGTGCGGGTGGCGGAGGTTCCGGCGCTGCCCGGCGACGTACACGACCTGGACGGGCTGCGGGTGATCGGCGAGAGCCTGGGCGCGGGCTGAGCCCGGATCCGGTGCCGGCCCGGACCCGCTCGGCGACGTGCCACCGGTTTCGTCCGTACCCATGCGGCGTCGTGCCGCGGGTGTCGTCCGTGTCGTCCGTGTCGTCCGTGTCGACCCACCGTGCCACGAGGCCCGTCCGTACCCGCCGGGACCCGGGCCTGACTCCCGGCCCCGGCGGGTTCTCACGTGCGAACGAGGTGGCGTTCGGCCGTCGACACGTGCTCAGCCGGCGACCCGAAACTCCTCGTCTCCGTGGATGTCGCGCTCGTACTCCTCGCGCGCGGTCTCCAACAGCCGACGCCACGAGGTGATCATCGGCCGGCGGCGCAGCAGCGCGCGCCGCTCCCGCTCGGTCATGCCGCCCCAGACGCCGAACTCCACTCGATTGTCCAGCGCGTCCGCCAGGCACTCGGTGCGGACCGGACACCCGGTGCACACTGCCTTGGCACGGTTCTGCGCCGCCCCCTGCACGAACAGCTCATCCGGATCGGTACTCCGGCAGGCGGCCTGCGTGCTCCAGTCGGTAACCCAGCTCATGCTGGTGCCGTCCTCTCCCGATTTTCGAGGCTCCCCCAACGGCGGCGAAGGGAATTCCCGACGCCAAGCAGGACGGTACGAAACCCTGGGCACGCGCAACAGCCCCTGTGCGGGCAGTCATCGATGGCCCGGAAGGACTATGCGCAAATATGGACCCACCCGTCCGGGTGAATGCTCTTGCGTTTCCGGTCACGGCTTCACTCAGAAGGAGGCACGTCGGCGACACAGAGCACGGCAGCGAGATCCGACATCCGGCCACATTCACTCTAAAGAGTGAAATGGCTACTGACACGGATCCCCCGGCTGCTCCGCCAGCTTAGGCGAAGTCCCTTCACCGCGTAGGGTGTTTCGGCACGTAGGCTGTCGCCCATGGCCCGAACTTCCTCCGGCTCGGCCCGCCCGAAACGCGGCTCGTCCCGCTCACGATCCCCGTTGGGCTTCGTGGGACGGTTCGCCGCCTTCGTGGGTGCGAGCATCCTCGCCGGTGCCCTGGTCGCGGGAATCGCGCTGCCCTTCGTGGGAGGCTTCGGCCTGACCGCGAAGGCGGCGTCGGAAAACTTCGACGATCTGCCCAGTGATCTGGATCAACCGTTCCTGTCGCAGCCGTCGTACATCCTCGACTCCGAGGGCAACCAGCTCGCGATGGTCTACGACCGGTATCGCATCCTGGTGAACTTCGACCAGATCTCACCGATCATGCGTCAGGCGATCGTGGCGATCGAGGACTCGCGCTTCTACGAGCACGGTCCGATCGACCTCAAGGGCACCCTGCGCGCCCTGATGCGCAATCAGCAGTCGGGTGGCACGGGATCCAAGCAGGGCGGTTCCAGTCTCACCCAGCAGTACGTGAAGAACATCTTCGTGGAGGAGGCCGGCAACGACCCGGCCAAGGTGGCCAAGGCCCAGGCCCAGGAGGTCTCCCGCAAGGTCAAGGAACTGAAGTACGCGATCGGCCTGGAACAACGGCTGTCCAAGGACGAGATCCTCACCAGGTATCTCAACATCACCTTCTTCGGCCGCCAGGCGTACGGCGTCGAGGCCGCGTCGCAGCGCTACTTCAGCAAGCACGCCAAGGACCTGACCCTGACCGAGGCGGCCACCCTGGCCGGCGTGGTGCAGGCGCCCTCGGCGTACGACCCGATCGGCTACCCGAACGCCGCCCGGGAACGACGCAACATAGTGTTGCAGCGCATGGCCGAGGTGAAGGTCATCTCGCAGGTCGAGGCCGACGCGGCCAAGGCCACCGAACTGAACCTGAAGACCCAGCCGCTGCCCAACGGCTGCATCACCGCCGACCAGGTCGACGGTGCCGCGTTCTTCTGCGACTACGTCGAACGGGTGGTCAAGAACGACCCGGCGTTCGGCGCGAACAAGGGAGACCGCGACCGGTTGTGGCGCGAGGGCGGTCTGCGGATCACCACCACGTTGGACCGAAAGGCCCAGAAGGCGGCCTACACCGCCGCAACCAAGGGCGTACTCCAAAAGGACCCGGTCGCCGACGCGGTCGTCATGGTCGAGCCGGGCAGCGGCAGGATCAAGGCGATGGCGCAGAGTCGGCCGTACGGGTTCGGCGACTACGAGACCACGCTCAACTACTCGGTCGACCACTCCATGGGCGGCTCGACGTACGGCTTCCAGACCGGCTCGACGTTCAAGCCGATCACCGCCGCGGCGGCGCTGGAGAGCGGGATGAAGGTCGACCAGGAGTACTCCACGGGCTACGACATCGACATGCGGAAAGAGAAGTTCCGCACTTGCGGTGACGCTGCCCGGGACCCGAAGTACCAGCCGCAGAACGAGAGCCGCAGCGAGACCGGCACCTGGAACATGCAGACCGCGCTGGAGAAGTCGATCAACACGTACTTCGTCCTGTTGTCCAAGGACGTGGGGCTGTGTCCGATCGCGACGCTCTCCGACCAGCTCGGTGTGCACCAGGGCAACGGCAAGGCGCTGGAGCAGGTGCCGAGCATGACGCTGGGCGCCAACACGGTCGCGCCGATGAACATGGCCGCCGCGTACGCCGCGTTCGCCAGCCGTGGGGTCTACTGCTCGCCGATCGCGGTCACCGAGGTGGCCAAGCTCGACGGCACCAAGCTGCCCGTCCCCCAGGCGGGTTGCAAGCAGGTGATGAAGCAGTCCACGGCGGACACGATCAACGCGCTGCTCAAGGGCGTGGTCGAGGACGGCACCGGCACCCAGGCCGGACTCAAGGACCGGGACAACGCGGGCAAGACCGGTACCACCAACGAGCGCAAGGCGGCCTGGTTCGTCGGCTACACGCCGAACCTGTCCACCGCGGTGTGGATCGGTGGCGCCAAGGACGACGTCGAGATGGTCGACATCACCATCGCCGGCGTCCGCCACGACAAGGTCTACGGCGGGCAGGTCCCCGGACCGATCTGGAAGTCCGCGATGTCCGGCGCGCTCAAGGGCGTGGAAGCGCCCGGCTTCGTCGATCCCCCCTCGGGGACGATCCCGGCGAAGCCGGACCCGAACAAGAAGCCGACCGACGGCAAGCCGCGGGATCAGAACCGGCCGCCGACGGGCGGTACGAACACGCGGCCGCCGTGGACTCCGCCGACCATGCCGACCAACACCACGCCGCCCGGCGGGGGTAATGGGGGCAATAGTGGCGGCGGGGGCGGTAACACCAAGCCGCCGGAGTCGACACGACCCCCGGGACACTCGTGGCCACCGATCGGGGGCGGGTCCGGGGGTGGCGGGTTCGGTGACGACTGACGGGGCCGGGGCCGGCCGGGTTCCTGGTGAGACCGGGGTCGGGCGGGTGAGTTCACGGGTTCTGTGAGTTCACGGTTCCTGTGGGTTCACGGGTCCTGTGGGATCCGTGGGATCCGTGGTGAACGACGATGGCGGTGCGCCCCTGTTTTTCGGGGAGCACCGCCATCGGCGTTGTGTGGGTGAGGTCGGCCGGGATCGGGCCTGGGCGGGCCGATGTGGGCCGGGCCGCGTCGGGTCAGGTGCCGAGCTGGCTCTTGATCTCGGCGGCGATCCGGCCGCCCTCGGCCTTGTCGCCGACCTTGGGGCGGACCACCTTCATGACCTGACCCATCGCCTGCGGACCACTCGCCCCGGTCTCCGCGATGGCGTCGGCGACGATCACCTTGAGCTCGTCGTCGGACAGTTGCGCCGGCAGGTAGGCCGCGAGGACCTCGCCCTCGGCGCGCTCGCGGGCGGCGGACTCGGGCCGGCCACCGTTCTCGAAGGCCTCGGCGGCCTCGCGACGCTTCTTCGCCTCGCGCACGATGACCTTGAGGACCTCGTCGTCGGACAGCTCGCGGGCCGTCTTGCCCGCGACCTCCTCGTTGGTGATCGCGGTCAGGGTGAGGCGCAGCGTCGAGGAGACCAGTTCGTCACGGGACCGGATGGCCTCGGTGAGGTCGCTCTGCAAACGGCTCTTGAAGGGGCTCATGGGGTCAAGTGTCGCAGCCGTGGGTGCGAGGGCCCTACCCAATTACGCGGGCGCGGGGCGAGGCGGACCGGTCGAGGACACGCGTGCCGACCCGCCGCGTCGTGGTAAGCGGAGCCGCACTACGCCGTCGAGACTGCCGACGACCGGCCGGCTCTGCCAGCATGGAGGGATGCGACCGCGTTCAGCCTTCCCCCTAGCCGTTGCCGTCACCGGGGCCGCCTGCCTCACCTATGCGGCGGCCTACGAGGCCCGTTCGTTCCGTCTGCGCCGGGTCGAGGTGCCGGTGCTGCCACGCGGGGCGCGGCCGGTACGGATCCTGCAGGTGTCCGACATCCACATGGTCTCCGGCCAGCGCCGCAAGCAGGAGTGGCTGCGCCGGCTCGACGCGCTGCACCCCGACTTCGTGCTGAACACCGGCGACAACCTGTCCGACCCGGACGCGGTGCCCGAGACCCTCGACGCGCTCGGCCCGCTGCTCGGCCGGCCGGGAGCGTACGTCTTCGGGTCCAACGACTACTACGGCCCGCGCCCCAAGGACCCCACCGGCTACCTGCGCCGCGACGACGGCACCCGCCGGCTCGGCCGGGAGAACCCGTGGACCGACCTGCGCGACGGCTTCGACTCGGCGGGCTGGGAGAACCTCAACAACGCGCGCGGCCGCGTCAAGGTGGACGGCCTGGAGATCGAGCTGGTCGGCCTGGACGACCCGCACATAGACCGGGACCGCTACGAACAGGTGGCCGGCGGCCCCGACCCGGCAGCGGACCTCTCGCTCGCCGTCGTGCACGCCCCGTACCTGCGCGCCCTCGACGCCTTCACCGCCGAGGGCTACCCCCTCGTGATCGCCGGCCACACCCACGGCGGCCAGGTCTGCGTCCCCTTCTACGGCGCGCTCACCACGAACTGCGACCTCGACCGCAAGCGCGCCAAGGGCCTGTCCAAGCACACCTCCGCCGACCGCGAGGCCTACCTCCACGTCTCCGCCGGCTGCGGCACCTCCCGCTACGCCCGCTTCCGCTTCGCCTGCCCCCCCGAGGCCACCCTCCTCACCCTGACACCCCGTCAATCCACCGCCGGCACCCTCCCCCCGACCCCCCGCTAAACCGGATTTCGCCTCAGGCCCCCGACCCGCTAAGCTGAACGCGCAGCATCGGGGTGTGGCGCAGCTTGGTAGCGCGCTTCGTTCGGGACGAAGAGGCCGTGGGTTCAAATCCCGCCACCCCGACTTCGTAGTAGCAGGTCAGGGCCGGTTCCTCCTCACGGAGGACCGGCCCTGATTGCGTTTCGAGGGGTGTGGGGTGTCATCTGGGTGTGATCTTGAACTCCCGGATCACGCGTCGGCGGCGCGCTGTTGCAACAGCGCGTCGAGCACCGGCACGGGGGAACGCGGGGCGAGCAGGAGGCGCGCGTCGAGGGATTCCTCCCACACCTCGGTGAGTTGGTCCATGAGCGTGGCCCGCATGGTGTCCGTCACCTGGGTGTACCGCGCACCGATGGAACCGTCCTGGTGGCCCATCCGCTCGTCCATGAGCACCTTCGGGGTGCCCAGTTCCTCCATGAGCGTGCGGTGGCAGTGGCGGAGCCCGTGTCGGGTCAGCCTGTCCTTGATCGGGACCCAGCACGCTTCGGCCCTGCCGGACGCTCCTCGCCCGCGTACGGGCACGCCCGGCCACGGTCCGCCGGTGACCGGGACGGGATGGGCCACGGCCGGCGCCTTCGGCGGGTACCAGCCGGTGGCCGCCGGGGTGAAGATCCACGCCGCGTGACCGCTGCGCCGCCAGTGCGCGGCCTCGCGGGCCGGGCCGACCTGTCGTACGAACCCCACTTCCGCGATGGCCTTCTCCACCCGGGCCCGCGTCGCCTCCTTCACCATGCTCGGTCGGTTGAGCACGTTCGACACGGTGCCGGTGGACACCCCGGCGAGTTCGGCGACCTGACGCAGCGTCGGCCCCGGGGTGCGACTGCCGCCGATTCCCCGGCCGCTGTAGACGTAGGTGAGGTCGTGGCAGGGGCACGGGGTCGGTTGTGTCCGGGTGATGTGGTCTCCGACGAGGTCGGACAGGAACGGCGGGCTGTCGATGGTGCGATAGCTGTCGTCTTTCGGCGGGCAGCGCGACAGCTCGCCCGTATCCAGCTCGTAGAGCTGCCACTCGATCGCGAAGGACCGGGGGGACATGTGGACGAACTCCGTTTCCAGACCGACCAGTTCCCCCCACCGCACGCCGGTGTAGGTCTTGTGGATGTGTGCCACGAATTCGTCGTCCCGGCCGGACAGCAGCGAGGCGCGCTCGGCGATGAGCAGTGAGCCGAGCATGGTGGTGATCGCCTTCTTGGGGCGGTGACGCTGGCCGCGCCCGTGCCGGCGACCCCGGCCACGGCGACGTTCCGCCACGTTCGTGTCCGCGTGCCCCGCGATCACGGCATCGGCAAGGATGCGATGCAGAAGGGAGCGATACGTCCGAACGCTGCTCACGGCGAATTGCTTCAACTGGTCTTTTTCCCAGGTGTTCACCATGGCCTCGGTGATGTCCCGGATCACCATGTCGCCGAACGTCGGCAACAGGTGGGCGAGACTCCGGGGGTAGTTCTGCATCGTGGAGTCCGCGAGGGCGAGTTTTTCCATTTCCCCCTGGGCGAAGGTCCCGAATGTGATCGGCGGGGCCTCCGCGGCCTGTTCGGGTGGGACCCACCGCCCCTTCTTCGCTGCCGCAAAAGCGGCTACTTCGGCTGATTCAGCAGCTTTGTATGCGGTCGTTTTAGTGGGATAACGGACGGCTCGTCCGTCCTTGTCGGTTACGTACCCCTGTGGTTTGCGGTCCGGCCGTTGGTAACACGCCCGGAAGTAGGTCTGCCCGCGAGCCGTGCGTTTCTCCGCGTATGGCACGCTCCCCCTCACCCTCCCGCGATCAGGGCCTCCAGCACCTGGCGGGTGGTGTACTTCGCGCCCGCCAGGGCCGCTGTGATCGCCTCTTCATCTTGTTCTGTGAAAACGTCCCCGTTGATGAGCAGAACTTCGGGATGCCGGTCGTAATCGATCCAGGCAAGAACTGCTTTCGGGACTCCCGCTACGCGCAGCGAACGGCGGCGCGGTCGCCTCACCATGCATACCCCCAACCGAATTCGCTGGGCCTGCTCTGGTGGGTAATTTAATCGTTGATGGAAAAAAGCGGTAGAGATTATTGAAAAGTACTGGAAATGTACCCGAACGGATGATTCCTAGGACTATTCCGTGCGTATGCGCGAGTTAACCGTCCGTAGTCACGTCAATTCGCAGTGCGCGCAGGGCGGCCAACAGATCCTCCGGGCTGCTGCCGTCCTCGCCCCGGATGACGATGGTCGCCCGCACGCGGCCGTTCGGCGTGACCACCTCCGCCACCCGCGAGTCGAGCAGCGGCCCGGTTCTCAACGACTGCTGCACCAGCACCGACAGGTCGGACGCGACCTCGCGTTCAGCGACTGACTCGGGTGTCGGGTCCCCGGTGCCGTGGCCGGGGATGGGGTCGCCTCCGGCCAGTACCAGTTCCACGGACTCCGCCGTCCACCCCACGAGCCGCGCGTAGGCGAGCACCGTCGGGGTGACCTTGGCGATCGCCCCGCGCTCGATGTTGTGGAGCGCGCCTCGCTTGACCCCGATGCTCTCGGCGACGTCCTGCTGCTCCAGACCCCGCTGGGACCGTGCCGTCTTCAGCTTCTCGCCGAGTCGTGTCCAGTCTCTCGTCATGAGATCCATGATGCAGCATCCCCATGCAACGGGGAGGGCGTACTACCAGCGCGAATGGGCGCATTTGTTGCACCCGGAGCGCTAGACGTTCAGCAGGCGCTCAGTGACGCCAGTCGAGTGAATATTCAGAGACTGAACGTAGAAGTGGCGCATACGTCTTGCATCTGTGTGCAGTGAATGTCTAGTCTCTGGCCGTGATTCCGAACAGTACGGCTATCCGGGCGCTGCGTGAGGTTCAGTCACTGAGCCTGCGCGACCTTGCCCGCCGGGCGCAGACATCGGCCGGTCAGCTCTCGCGCATCGAGCGAGGGAAGGCCGGCGCGGGTGAGGACTTGATCCGGCGCCTGGCGGAGGCACTGAACGTGACCGCGAGCGACATCACACGAGGAGACATCGTGACCACCACCGAGGAGCCCCCGGCGGACTCCGCCGAAAAGAAGAAGAGGCCCCCCAAGAAGCCTGCCCCGTGCAGGGTCGTGCCGTTCCCGGGGACCCCGGAGGGCGCCGTTTTCCACTACGCCCCGGAGGAAGCGGCCAGTTTCCTGCCGTGGTCCGCCCTTCAACTCCGGCGGAAGGCGTACGCCCGGGAAATCCCGTTCAACGACGGTGGAGCGCGGGTCACTTTCACCGGCCTGGACATCCGCGAAATCAGCGCGATGACCGCTGTGCGCCCGCTGGCGGAAACGGTCCAGCCCAGCGCCGTCGCCTCCTAGGCGACCGCCACGGCGACGCCGCCGGGGGCGACGGGCCATGCCGGGCCTTGATCGCCGCTCCCAGCGTCGCCGGAACCTCAACCATCTCGAATCGAGGAACCGTGAGCGAGAACTGTAGCGCCAGCGTGCGAGAGCACGACCCGCGTACGTGCCCCCTGTGTGAGGACCTGTACCGGGTACTGCGCCACCCGTCCCAGCAGCGGACGCGCCGCGCGCTGGCCGCGTTTCCCCGGCAGGTCGTCCAGGCCGGCACCGGCCGCGCGAGCGGCGGTGGCCGCTGATGGCACCCACCCTGACCGTGCTGGCGACGTGCGTCGCGGACGCGCTCGACACCGCAGCAACGATCGTGACGGACGTCGGTTTTCTCCGGCACGAGGGATGGACCGATCGGCACGAGCGCGGCGCCATGGGCGCCGAGGCCGCGATCTGCGTGGCCGTGACGGGGCGAGTCCACGTTCATCCGCTGCCGAGCCTCGTCGCCACCGCGGTCGACGCGTGCGCACTGGCGCTCGGTGACGGCCTCGACCTGTGGGCCGACAGCGCCGCCGACGGGGCGGCCGACGTCGCCGAGTTGCTGTGGAGCACCGCCATCCAGGTACGCGAGGTCGGACGGCAGGAGGCCGAGGAGGCCACCGCTTCCCCCGCGGACTCGGGTGTGGGCGAGCCGACCCGCTGGCAGGCCCTGTGCGCCGAGCATCGGTCGCCCTACGCCGTGGCCGGTCCCGCGAACGGTGGTGACCGCTGATGTCCCCCACCGCGCTGCTGGAGGCGCCGACCGCGCGTCTGCTGCTCCCGAGGTCCGCGTCGAAGATCGAGTGGTTGGCGGCCCGGCAGGGCGGCATCGGCGGCTCGGACGTCGCGGCGCTCCTGGGCCTCGACAAGTACAAGAGTCCCCGGCACATCTACGAGGCGAAGCACGCCTGCCCGAAGGCGGCGGCTGCGGAGAAGGCGCCGAGCGAGGCAGCCGAGATCGGCACGGAGATCGAGGACTTCGTGGCGAACTTGTTCAGCAAGCGGTCGGGGGTCCCGATTGCGATGCCGCCCGGGATGCTCGTACACCACGAACACGACTGGATGCTCGCCAACGTCGACCGCTACACCCTGTGGGACGAGGCGACCGGTCACGTTCAGGGGCCGTTGGAGGTCAAGAACCGCTCGGCGTACCAGCTTGCCGATTGGGACGACGACAACGTTCCGGACGCTCCCGCGCTTCAGTGCCACTGGTACATGGCCGTCGGTGGGTGGGATGCCGGATATGTGGCAGCGCTCGTCGGTGGCAACAAGCTGAAGTGGCACCGGATTGAGCGCGACGAGGACATGATCGGCCAGCTCGTCGAATTCTGCGGGGCCTGGTATCAGCGGCATGTGGTGGAGGGTTGCCCTCCGCCCGCCGATGGCCTCCAGGCGACCGCTGACCTGCTGTCGAAGCTCTGGTCGGTGAAGGCCGATGCCGTGGCCGAGGTCGACCTCGCGACGGCGATGGCGTTGCAGGCCCGGCACGCGGAGATCAAGGCCGCCCAAGAGGCTCTTGCGACCGATCTGACCAAGGTCGAGAACGAGATGCGACTCCTTACCGGCGACGCGGAGATCGCCATGGCGAACGGCCGCCGGGTGTGGACGTGGAAGCAGAACTCGACGTTCGCGCCGAAGAAGTTCGCCGAGGCCGAGCCGGAACTCGTCAAGCGGTACACGGTCTTGGCACCCAAGCTCGACGTGGCCCGCCTCAAGAAGGAGGAGCCAAAGACGTACACGCGGTTCCGCGCGCGTCAGCTCCGCGTCCTGGAGGCGATCTGAAATGGCGCTGACCACGTTGCAGGACCGCGTGTTCGCGGCCACCACCCAGACGCCGGACGTCGTACCGATGGTGCGGCCGGCAGAGAGGGTGGAGGGCGCGACGCCGGAGGAGTTGAACGCCGGTGAGCAGGCCGAGGGCGGCGAGACGAGCGATGCCGTCCTGGCCTGGCTGGAGCAGTACGCCGACGAGTTCACGGCGGCGCTGCCGTCGCACATCGAGACCGCCGCGTTCCTGGGCGCGGTGCGCGACGCTCTGCCGTCGCTGAGCCGCTGCTCCCCGGGGAGCCTGCGCCAGGCGTTGCTGACGTGCGCGCGGTTCGGGCTCGTCCCGGACGGGCGGCGCGCGGTGATCGTGTGCGAGGGCTCGCAGGCCCGGTTCATTCCGATGTACCGCGGCTACATCGACTTGATGTACCGGTCCGGCCGGGTCAGTTCGGTGCACGTCGAGATGATCCACGCCGGTGACGCGTGGTCGTACGTGCCGTCGGCTCCGTCGCCGGACGACTTCATGCACGAGCCCGCGCTGCTGAAGTCGCGGGCCGAGCGCGGCCCGGCGGTGATGGCGTACGCGTTCGCGTGGCTCGCGTCGGGTGTGCGGTCGCAGGTCGTGTTGCTGACGCGTGAGGACGCGGAGGAGATCCGCGATCAGTACAGCGACGCGTACCGGCGGGCCGAGGAGTCCGGCACAAAGGACTCGTTTTGGCACACCCATTTTCCCCAAATGATGCGGAAATCAGCGCTGTTGCGTCTGGCTCAGGTCGTGCCGACGTCTGCCGAGTTGATCGCGCTGGAGAAGGCCGACGAGGCCGGTGACGCCGGCCAGGTCCAGGTCCTCCACGTGCCGCCGTCGGAAGAGGACGCCCAGGCCCTCGCGGACGCCACTGCGGCTCACGAGGCGGCGGAAGCCTCCCAGGAACCGCAGAGCCCGACTGTCCGGAAGAAGTCACGCACGCGGGGCGGTGGCCGGGCTCAGCCCAAGCGGCTTTCCCGCAAGGCCCGTAAAGAAAAGGGGAAGACCCGATGAGTCATCTGGATCTTGATGTGGGCTTTGTCGGCTTCGATCTGGAGACGACCGGGGTCAACCCTCGGCGGGATCGGATCGTGACGGCGGCCGTGGTGCGTTATGTCGGCGGTCGGGCCGCCCAGGGCTACACCTGGGTGGCCGACCCGGGGGTGGAGATCCCGGCGCAGGCGACGGCGGTCCACGGCTTCACCACGGAGGCGGCCCGCGCGAGCGGGCAGCCGGCGGCCGAGGTGGTGTCCGAGCTGGTCGGGGTCTTGGTGGACGCGTGCGCGGGCGGGCTGCCGCTGGTCGTGATGAACGCCCCGTTCGACCTGTCTCTTCTGGCCGAGGAGGCCGCGCGGTACGAGCGGCCGTCGTTGACCGACATCCTGTCGCCGCTCGTCCTGGACCCGAGGGTGCTGGACAAGCAGGTCGATCCGCGCCGGCGCGGATCGAGGACCTTGACGGCGCTGTGCGAGGTGTACGACGTGCCGCACGGCGGGGCGCATGACGCCCTGGCGGACGCGGTCGCGGCGTGCGCGCTCACGGAGGCAATCCTCGTCGCGTACCCGCGGCTGGCAGGGATGCCGCTGAAGGAGCTGCACGACGCGCAGGTGCGATGGGCGGCCGACCAACAGGCTTCCCTCCGCGAGTACTTCGCGAAGACGGCAGGCAAGCAGCAGTTGGCACACGACGTGCGTACCGAGTGGCCGCTGATTCCGAATATGCGGCCCGGGTCGGGTCGGTGACCGATCTGGTGCTGTCCGGCGGCCGGGCGTTGCTGGGCGTGGCCAGGGTCCTGCTGACGGCGGCGCGGGCGATCCCGCGCCGCCGTCGGCGGTTCGTCCGGCCGGACGCGGCTTGGTTCGGTCCGGCGTGGGCCTGGTGCCCGGCCGAGGGCTGCGAGACGCCGCACGGGTTCGACGTCGGCGCGCGGCGCTGCCTGGTGTGCAAGACCACGACGACTCAAGCAGAAGGAGCAGGCTCGTGGATGAGCCGTTCGGGGCCGACTACGTGCGGCCCGTCCAAAGGGATTGTCCGAACTGCATGTGTTGCACCGCGGCCTTGTGTGAGCGGGGCCGGGGCGACGTGATGCAGTGCCTGACGTTCACGGCGCAGGAGTACCGCGAGACGGTGCGGGATTGCCCGTGCTCGGCGGAGTCGACGCCGCACACGGCGGCGTGGCGCGCGTCGCGGATCCTGGTCACGAGGCTCGCGCGGGAGAAGCCGTTGCTGGTCCCGGCGGAGGAGCTGCTGCGTGGTCTGGCGCGCGGGGAGCGCACCGAGGGCCGCGAGGTCGGGTTCCTGTCGGTGCTGCGGGCGCACAACCTGGTGACTCTCGTGGGCGGGGCGCCGGTGATCACCCCGCTCGGTCGGACGTATCTCGCGGCGCGTGACGACGTGCGGACCGTGACGTCGGTGCGGGTGCTCGACGTCGACCGGGCCGCGTCGACGGCGCGGATCGATGTCCCGGCCTGGGGGCCGGATCCGGTGACGGTGATGGCGTACCAGGTGGCCGGTGATGTCGGCGTGGGCGTCGCGGAGTTGCCGGGTCTGGAGTTGTTGGCCGAGGCGAATTGCGGGGCGCCGGACGTCGACGCGTTGGTGTTGACGCGGTTCCGGGACTTGGTGGTCGGTGGGCCGGTCGAGCCGTGGACGCGGGTGGCGGTGTGTCAGCCGGTGACGGCTTCGGCGCCGCCTCCGTTTCTCCTCGCCGGGCCCGACACGTCGGGCGGTGGCGTGTGAGCACGTCTACGACGTTCCTGCACATCGTGGCCGTGGACGAGACGCGGCGGACGACGGACTACGACGCGGACTCGGCGCATGTGTGGGTGCGGGTGCCGGCGTGGTCGCCGGCGAGGGCGTTCCGGACGGGCGCGACGGCGTTCGTTGCGGCGGCCGGTGTCCCGGCCGCCGATCTCGTGGACAGGGTGTTCGTCGCGGATCTCGACGTCGACGCGGTCCCGGGCAACGTGGGCACCCTCGGTGAGCAGTTGCTGTGGCCGGGGCTGTGTATGGCACCGCGGATCCCCGGGCAGGGCGGCGAGGCTCATCGCTCGCCGGACGGGACCGGTGGGTCGTGATGTGGCTCGACGTGCTGATGACGTACGGGCGGACGGTCGATGCCTGCCTGGCGTGGGGCCCGGTGTGGGTGCCGCTGTTGCTGGGGGCGGCGTCGGTCGGGTGGGGGGTGTGTGGGACGCCTCGGCGGTGGCAGCACCGGTCCGGCCGTCCGCGTCCGTCCACGCCTGTCCGGCCGTGCCGACACGCGTCGGGACACGGTGCCGACAGCGTGTCCACGCTGTCCCGACACCGTCCCGACACTGCCGACAACTTGTCCCGACACGGCGGGTCGCGTGTCGGGACAACAGTCCTGACCTGCAACGACACCTGTCCTGACGGTTGTCGGGACATGCCCGGCGGGTTGTGTCGGGTGTCGGCACACGACCTCGATGACGTGAGGGGTTGACGCCATGTCGTTCAAGAACCGATACGCCCCCGACAACCTGGATCGACCGTGGCACTGGATCGACGAGGCCGCGTGCGCTGGATCGGCCGCCGATGCCGGCGCCGAGTTCTTCCCGCTCGATTACGGAGACACCGGGTCGTCGTCGGCGAAGGCCGAGGCGCTGTACCTGAAGAACACGTACTGCAAGGGGTGTCCGGTGCGGGCGCCGTGTCTGGCACACGCCCTCAGGGTCCCGGAGCGGCATGGCGTGTGGGGCGGTCTGGACTGGACCGAGCGGGAGAAGCTGCTCCCGCCGTCGAAGAAGTCCAAGGCGAAAAAGCGGACCGACGCGGCGAAGAAGCGGGCCGATGCGGCGGCGTAGCGGACCACCGCGGTTCGCGGTCCGCCCGTGATGAGTCCCAGGCTGCTGACGCACTGGACGCGGGCGGCGCTAGCCGCCGCCCGCGCCGGTGACGACGACGTCGCCGCCGACGCGGTCGAGCGGATCGCCGACGACGGCGATGTCCTCGACCTGGTCGCGGTCTGCCGGGTGATGGCCGACGTCGCGTCGCGTGCGCTGGTCGTCATGTTCGGGCTGCGGGACATGTCGGAGGGCAAGCCGTGGGCCCTCGAACAGGTCGAAGACGCGCGGCGTGAGCCCGAGTTGCTGTTCGCCGGGCGGGTCGTGACGGCCTACGCCAACGGCGACGGCGACCTCGTCACCGCGCTGGTGGCGACCGTGGCCAGGGCCTCGCGGGGCGAACGGGCCGAGGCGCTGCGGTCGCTGGTGATGTACGCGGCCGAGCTCGAAGCTCGCGCCCACCGAAAGACGGACGAAGGAGACATCGATGAGCAGTGACCCGAAGAAGCGGGAAGCGACCGTGGTTCGGCGGGGCCCGCGTGTACGCGGTGAGGAACGCGAGGCGCTCCGCGCGGAGTTGGCGGCCGGGTACGGGAGAGGGTTGTCGATCCGCGTCCTGGCCGCCGATTTCGACCTGTCGTACGGGCTGACCAGAACGCTGCTCGTCGAGGCCAACGTGCTGCTCCGGCAGAGCGGTCAGCCGGCGTCGGACGGCAGGCTGTGACGCCCCGGAACGTCGTCGTCGCCGGCGCCGTGGTCCTGGTCCTGGTCGTCCTGGCCGTGCTCCTCGCGGCGGCCGAGGGCGATGGCCCCGACGACGACTGTTGGTTCGCGGTGCCCGGCACCCCGGCGACGGCCCCGTTCCCCGGCGAGGCCCGAACAGTCGCGTTCGCGCGGAAACCGCCCAGGCCGCCCAAGCCCCCGAAGCCGCCGAAGCCGTCCACCGGTCCCGGCAAGAAGAAGAAGCACGGCCACCACCACGGCGGCGGCTTCTGCGGCTGACCCACCAGGACCCCCGGGCCCGGGGCCGACCAGCCCCGGCCCACCCCTCCCCGCCCTTTCGATATCCCGGAGCCGCCCCATGCCGTCCGACCCGGACTCACCGTGAGCGCCCGACCGCAGTCGGTACGCGGTCGGTGCCTGCTGTGCGGCAAGACGAGCACGCTCCATGTGCACGTCTCGCGCGCCGACGGGCTACCGCGGCTCGCGTGCGCGCCGTGCTGGTCGAAAGCGACCCTCGCCGACGAGGCAGGCACAACGGTGGATTGGCTGCCCGGACATACCGAAGAGGCCGTCCCGGTCGAGGACGGCCTGTGGTGAGCCGGGGATCAGGTCGAGGGCGCCGGGTCGGGCCGGGATCTACCCGTGCGTCAGGCGTCGTTCCGCTCGACCGGTACTGCCGTCTCTCCGAGGGCTTCCAGGGCACGACGGTAGAAGTCGACGGGCACGATCACCGCTGCCTCTTCACGGCGGCTGATCAGCACGGTTGTAGCGCCGGCATAGCGGGCGCGGCCCACGGACTCCGCGAACGAGTTGCGGACTTCGGCGATGGATGCCCGGTGCTCGGCTCTCGTAGCGCTCATGGCCGCAGAGTACATCAACACACCCTTTCGTGTACATGAGCGCCATGTAAGCCAAGAAGGCGCTACTGTACATGAAGTGGTGGATCTTGAGTCCCTCGGGACTCAAGCGCTTCCGCTTGCCCCTCCACGCACGACCGAGATGAGAACTCGTGAGGATCATCCATTCCGCTCGCGACCGCGACTTCACGCGGCTGCCGATCGCGTTTGCGCAGGACGGCCGGCTGACGCACATGGCTCGTGGGTGCATGACCGAGCTGTGGTCTCGGTCCGACGGCGCCGAAGTCACCGCCGAGGTGATGTGGCAAGAGTCGGTCGAGTCGCACGGGAAGCACAGCCCGAGCCTGCGCCAATTCGAAGCGGTGTATGCCGAGTTGCGCGAGTACGGCTACCTCCGTGACGGGGACGCGCAGGGGGAGGCGAAGTGAGGATTTGTCGCACTCGCCTGACCCGGGACTACGCCCAGACCCCGAACGCCCTGGCGCAGGACGGCCGGTTGACGCACATGGCGCGCGGGTGCCTGGTCGAGTTGCTGAGCCGCCCCCAAGGCTGGCGGATCACCGCTGACGAGATGTGGGAGGAGGCCCGGCAGTCGCAGGGTCCGAGGTGCCCCGGGCGCAGGGTGTACCGGGCGGCGTGGGCCGAACTGAAGGAACACGGCTACCTGAGCGCGGATCGCTGTCTCCTCGAGGGCGGGCGCTACGCAACGGTGCTGACAGCGAGGAACATCCCGGTCCGGCCGGGCTCGTCGGGTGTGGACGAGGCTGTGGATAACCCGTCCACCGACGTACCACCGTGTGGCACGTCGGCCCCACCTGCGGTTTCGGGTGTTTCCGCAGGTCAGACCGATGTGCCGGCAGGTGGTACGTCTACTACCAAAGACGGTCTTAAGAAGAAAACGGGAAAGACACCTACAAACGGCCATAGGCCATCCAACGTAAGTACGGGCCCGGGTTCGAGCGGCTGCGCCGCGAAAATCGGTGTCGGCGAGATCAAGCAAATCGGCGCGGTCCTGTGTGGGCTGCCCGAGGATCTCCGGTCGCTGCTGCCGGAGTTGGTACCGGCCACGATCACCGAGACGATCCGCGCCGAGCTGGCCCGGGGCCTGTCCGGTGACGAGCTGACCTTGCGGGCCGGGCGGCGCTGGTTCCAGCACGGGTACGCGGCGGCCGGCGAAGAGGTCGGCGGGCCGGGCATCCGGCGGCCCGTCGGCGCGGCCGTGGCGCTGCTGCGGCAAGGGAACTGCACGAGCGACCGGTGCAACGACGGCCAGGATCTCGACACCGGCGGCTACTGCCGGACGTGTGAGCGTGAGGCCGCCGACCGCCGCACCGCCCGGGAGACCGCCGACGTAGGCGAGTTCCCGACGCCGGCACCCGCCCGGCTGGCCCTGGTCCCGGCCCAGCCCACGCCCGCTCGGCGTGATCGCGGGTGGCGGCCGTTGGTGAACTGCGACGGCTGCGATCGCGCGCACCGCCCCGCCGAGCCCGGGAAGCTGTGCCCGGGGTGCCGGGTCGAGGAGATGGCGCGGGCCCCGCAGATGGCCGGATGAGCCCCGAGTTCGTGGCGATCCTGTCGCGGTTCCTGCGCACGCTGGGCGGGTTCGCGGAACGGCACGACATCACCGAGACCACGCTTCCGGACATCTCCGCCGAGCTGGACCGCGCCCGGCAGTTCATCCGGGCGGCCAACGGCCCCCAGGGCGCGAACCTCTGCCGCCAGCACACCGGGGGCCCGTTCGACCCGGGCGCCGAGAACGGGTGCCTGTTGTGCTGGCAGGCCCGCGCCCGGCCCGCGTCGCCGATGCCTGACGACATCGACCCGGCGGACGTCGCCCGCTGCCTGCGCGAGGACGGCCAGGACGCCGCGACCGCCCGGTACGGCGCCCGCGCCGTGACCCGCGCCCTGGCCCTCGGCGCCGGCCACCCCTCGACACACCAGACCGAAGGAGAAACATCCCAGTGAGCGGCTACGCAACCGCAGAAGACCTACGCGCGTTCCTCCGCCTGTGCCTGGACCCCGGTCCCGGCCGCGACAAGCGCACCGTCGCCAAGCTCGCGGACCTCACGGAGACCTCGCTGTCCGGCCTCGCGGAAGAAATCGCCGAGCACGCCCCGCACTTGGCCGACCTGCTCTCGGAGGTCAAGCGGGCCCGCGCCGTGTACGTGGAAGCCCTGCGGGGATGGATCGCCGACGAGCCGCCCCCCGCGCCTACCCCGGAGCCGCCGACCGGCGAATGCCCCATGTGCGGGCGCCGGTTCCGGATCATCAAGGGCGGGCTGCTCCGCCGGCACGGCGGCATCACCCCGTCCGGCTACTCGTCCGGCATGAAGTGCCTCGGCTCCGGCTGGCCGCCCGCCCGGGACGGTGCCGCATGCTGACGCCCGAGCAGATCGACGCCCTCGCCGACGCCGCGAACGCGGCCCTGAACGACTACTACCACGCCGACTTGTGCGGGTGCCGCACGTGGCCGCAGGAGTGCGCGACAGCGGTCGCGATCCCGTCGAACCGGTACGCCCCGGGCTACTGGGACACGTCGGCGTTCCACATCGCGCTACCGCTGATCGCCGACCTGATCGCCCAGGCCGTGACGGCCGCCCCGGACACGGACACGGCTGATGCCCAGGGGCCCGCGACGGACAGGGCGCCCGCGAGCCGGGCCGGTGCCGCGTGATGATCCTCGCCGACACCGGGCCGATCCCGTACTGCACGTTCCCCTGCCGCAAGTGCCCGTGGAAGCCGTCCACTCCGCCCGGCCAGTTCACGGCCGAGCGGTACGTGGAGATGCGCGAGACGAGCCCGCAGCACGACAACGACGAACCTGACTGGGGGGCGAAGCTGTTCGCCTGCCACAAGACGCCCCTCGGTGAAGAGCGGGCGTGCGCCGGCTGGCTCGCGTCGGTCGCGCACCGACACCTCGGTGTGCGCCTGGCCGTCGCCCAGGGGCGCATCCCCCGCAGCGTCCTCGCCCCGCGCCCCGACTGGCCGGCCCTGTTCGAGACGTACCCGGAAATGGAATCCCGCCAAGCCGCCCCGGCCGCCCCGGCCGCCGACGGCGGCGGCGGGCAACAGCCGGTCGGCCTCTACGAAGCGGTCCTGGCGACGGTGGCGGACATGCGGGCTCGGCGCGGTGAGGGCCTGTGACCGCCCGGACGGACCGCACCGGGTGGACACCGTGCCCCGCGTGCGCAACCCGGAAGCCGGCCAGCCGATACCTGTGCCGCGACTGCTGGGCGCTGGTCCCCGCGGCCGCGCGCCGGGCGCTGCACCGCAGCGACGACCGCGCGATGGCCATCACCCGCCTGCGCGAGCTGCACTCCCACCTGCACCGCGGACTGCCGCTCGACACCTTGGAGATCACCCCGTGACGGTCATCCTGCCCGCGCTGGACGGCATCCCCGACAGCTACTACGCCGTGCACCACCCGGACGATCCGGGCACGATCACGTACTGGCGCCGCAAGCGCACCACCACGACGGACGCCCTCACGGCCTGGCCAGCAAAGGCTTGGTACGGTCCGCCGATCCCGCTCCGGCGCGACGTCCCCGCAGACCCGGCCGAGCGGGACGCGTTCGTCGCCGACTGGTCGGCGAGGAGCCTCGCGTTCCTCGACGTGGTGATCGACGCCATCAAGGCCGACCCGCTCGCCGCCGCGCGGCGCTTCGCGGACTTCACGATCCGCTGCTGCCAGTGCGGGCGCGCCCTCAAGGACGGCACCTCGAAGACGTACGGCATCGGACCCGAGTGCCGGTCCGGCATGGACCCGGCGCTCCTCGCCCGGTACCTCACGCCGCAGGTCGGCCGCATCCACGCCGAGCACCTCGCCACCGACCAGGCCGGGGAGGACGCGTGAGCCCCGCCGAGGAATCACGCCGCGACGCGTACGAACGGCCGATCCACGTCGGCGACATCGTCGGCGGGACGACGTCCGGCCGCTACCAGGCCACGATCATCGGCCCGATCAAGAAGCTCGGCAAGGGCCAGGTCAAAGTCCTCGTGCCCAACGACGGCGGGGACAGCACGTTCCGGCCCGCCTCGGGCGCCGAGTGCTGGATCTCCCTCGACCGGGTCTTCCTCCTCGCACCGCGCGACGACGAACACCCCTGCGCCTGCCGCCTCGCCCTGCCCCGGCCGCCGCAGGCCGACCCCACCCACACCAGCCCAACCGCCGCCCCCGACCAGGAAACCAGGGAGCGCCGGTGACCGGCCCGGTGGACCACGCCGTGCGCGACGTCTTCGGCCGGCCGGTCCGCGTCGGCGACGTCGTCGCCTCGTGGTCCGCGTCCGACCTGCTGCCGATCCACGGCCCGGTCGTGGCGATCTCCGAGACGACGGTCACGATCCGCCCCACGGCAGGGACCGAAGACCACGCGTCCCGGCCCCCAGCGAACGGCGAGCAGGAGATCCCCGTGGGCCAGCTCGTCCTCGTCACCCCGCGCGCCGACGACCCAGCGTGCACCTGCTCGTGCTCGCTCTCTCCCCACCCCCTCGGCCGACCACACGCCGACGAATGCCCCGCCCTCGACCCGGCCACCCGCGCCGCGTGCTGCGCACCGGCCGCCGAGGACACCCGGACCGACGACCACGGAGACACCCGATGAACTTCGCCAACCCGCCCCGCCTGTTCGTGATCGGTCTCTATGTCGTCTGGGTCCTGAGCTCGGCCGGGACAGGGGCGGCGGCCTTCGACGCCGGCCACGACCTTGAGGCGGTCGCCCTGCTGGCCCTGGCGGGCGCGCCCCTGCTGGGGATGGCCCGCGAATTCCGCCACGCCTCCTGCGAGCTGGTCATCGGCTACGACGACGACCACCACCCGCGATGCGCCGCCCTGCCCGAGCACGTCGAGGCGGACCACGCCGAGGTCAAGTCGTGAACCCGGTGCCGGCGACCGGCCCCGAGGCCGCCGGGCGGCTGCACTTCACCGACCCGCGGATCACCGCCCTCGCAGAAGCCGCGCAAGCCGCGTTCGAGGACGACGACCGCCCGTGGGACGTCCTTGACTGGCATCAAAAGCACGTGTGGCGCACCGCGGCCCGCGACTGGCTGCGCGCCGCCGTCACGGTCGGACTGCTCCCACTGGTCGACCCGTCCACCGGCACCGCCCTGGCCACGGTGACCCTCCACGTCTGCCCCGGCGACGGCCGCCCCCGAGTCCAACCCCGGACCTCCCGACGCGGCACGTGCACGGCGTGCGGCCAGGAATGGGCGCTGACCAAGGCCGGCGTCGTCCGACTCCACCACATCGAACCCGACGACCGGCTGTGCGACGGATCGCGCAAGCCCCCCGCCGAGGACACACCCTCCGACGACGAAAGCGACGACCACACCATGACCGTCCGCCACTTCACCCCCGAGCAGCTCGCCTCCTACGGCCTCCCGCCCGACAGCCCCGACAACGTCGCGACCAGCGAGACGATCCTCCACGACGGCCCGCTCACGATCCTCAAGTACAGCGAACGGCGCGAAGTCGTGTTCCGCGCCGACGACGACCGGACGTACGCGGTCGAATACGAGGCAGCGATCGACGCCGGTGACCACGAGGTCGGCGGGGCGCCCGAGGACCACGGCTGGTCCGGCGACCTGGTCGCGGCCGTCGAGGTCGAGGAACGCCCGGTCGTCGTGTACCAGTGGCTGCCCGTCGAGCCCGAAGTCGACCCGCGCAGCTCGGCGTTCGATCGGCTGACGAAGGTGTACGAGGAGTGCGGGCTGATCGAGCACGCCGCCCGGCAGCACGCCGCCGAACTCCTGGACCGGCACGCCGTCGAGATGCGGGGCTGACCCGATGCCCGTGCCTGTCGACGACGCCGAAGCCGAGGCCGCCGCAACGGTGATGTCCCTGCTGCTGGCCGACGCCACCGAGCGGGAGTACCGCCCCATCGTGGCCGCCGCCCTACGCGCCGGACTGCTGTGGAAGTGCCGCGCCTGCGCCCAGCCCGTCTACACGAACCGCGAGACCTGCTGCGGCCAAACCCGCACCGAGCAGTAACCCACCGGCCGCCCCCGCCCCGGCACGGGGGCGGCCCCCACCACCCCGACCCCACACCACCCAGGAGCATCAACATGGGCTACGGCTCAGCAGGACCATCCATCTTCGATCCGACGGCGCGCGCCCTCATCGACGCCGGCGCCACCCCCGAGGTCACCGAGGCCACGCTCACCAACCTCATCGGCACCCTCCGATCGCTGGACTGGGACACCGCACACGAGTCCCTCGCAGGGTTCGCGGACAACCCGGCCGTGGTGGCGGCGTTCGCCGCGCACGGCATCACCGCAGACACACCCGACGACGAGCCGGAAGCCGACGGCCTCACCAAGTGGCCGCGCCTCCTGGTCGTCGGCCAGGACGTCACGCCCGAGCAGGCCGACGACATCCTGATCCGCACCACGAGCCTGTACGAGCTGTACTCCAACGACGAGGCATGGACGCACGCCCTGCACCGCGTGTTCGACCTGACGCTGAGTGCACACGGCAGCCCGACGAGCGAGAGCATCAAGGAGCGGTACGAGGAGCTGGGCATCCTCCGCCTGTCGTCGCTGCACAACTACGCGATCACCTCGCCCTGGATCGATGGCCCGCACTCTTGGTGCTCGTGGGGCGGCCGGATCGGCTGCACGACCTACAACGTTGGCGAGTGGCCCGACCGGGACAACGTGACCGCCGAGTGGGAGCTGATCGCGGTCTCGTTTCCCTACCTCGACTTGGCCGCCCAGTTCCTCGGCGACGACGGCGACGGACCGGTCCTCGCACAGTGGCGTGTCACCGGCGGCCACGTCACCGAGGAACGTCCGGGGCCGCGCATCGCCGAGCCCACCGCGGTCAACCTGGGCGCCGTCTACAAGCGGATGTTCGGCGCCGATGGCCAGCGCGGCGTGTCCCTGGGCCGGCTCCGGTCCGCCATCGCGCGCGTCCGCGCCACACAGGCCGCCGCGAACGGAGGCGCCCGCTGATGAACACGACGAGCGCGATCCTCGCGTACGGCTACGACCTCGGCGGACCCAATGCGTGGCGAGTCCAGGAGATCGACGGGCACGGCGGCCTCGCCGAACTCGCCTGGTACCAGGCGACCACTCACTGGGACTTCGCCGAGTCCGCCGCCACGCGCCTGCGCAACCAGATGGCCGGGTTCACCGAGGAGTACACCCAGAGCGCGGGCGCGACCGGCTACTTCGAGCGAGTCCAAGCGGCACAAGCCCGCGTCGGCGTCCACATCGTCACCCACTGTACGGGCCACGAGCCCCGGTACGCCCTGACGACCCACAAGATCACCGTAGGCCCAGGACACGCACAACCCCTCGATCTCGTCCTCCTGGCCACGCGCCAGCCCCGTTCCGACGCGGCCCAGCGCCTCGCCACCGCGCTCGCAGCCCTCGGACTCACCCCACACCAGGACGCCCCCACCTGGCTCCTGATGGCGTACGGCAACTGCTGACCCAACCCTCCCGACCGGCACCGCACGCGGCGCGGAAGCGGCCCGTGCGGTGCCCTCCCCCCACCCACCCACGACCGAAGGACACGCGATGACCCAGACCACCGAACACGCCACCGACCTGCCTCCCCTGTGGCAGCCCTGCCCCGAGAAGCACACCGACGCCACGCTGCCCGACTACTCCGGCGAAGCCACCACATGCGTCAAGTGCAGCCACAGCGAGGCGCTGACCTACTACCGGGCGGCGATCCGCCGCTGCGTGGTCGAGTACAACGACGTCACGGCCGCGCGCGGCCCGCTCCCCGAGCGCCTGGAGCGCGTCTGCCACCGCTGCGGCTACCAGTGGGACGAAGCCCTCAACGCGCCCACCCCGCCGGCGCGGCCCGCCCTGCCCGGAACGCCCCAGGAATTCGCCCGCACAATCCGAGAGAGCTTCCCGTTCCCCCTGGACCCGGAGGTGGCCGCCTTTATCGAGACCGGCCTGGTGCAGATGATGACCGGCGTCCTGTCGTTCCCCGACGCCCCGAGCACCGCGGACACCCCGGTCACCGCGGAACCGACCGAGCCGGCCGAACCCCCGCAGCCGCCCACCCCGACCCCGACCACCACGGCGGTCGCGGTCACCGTCGACGGCGCGGCCCAGCACACCGCGACCGGCCAGACCCTCTACATCTCCGGCACCGACGCGTGACCACGCCCCGTCCCGACACCCCCGACACGGGTCCCGACATCTGTCCGGACACGTGTCGGGACAGTCCGTACGCCCGGGGCGGCATCCTCCGGACACCGCTGATCGTCGGCGAAACCGTCACGTGCGCACGGCCCTACGCCGTTCCGACACGTGTCGGGACATGGGTCGTCGACGTGTCCCGACTCGGCATCGACACCACCGACCCGACACGACCCGCCGACACCGCGCCGACGCGTGTCGGCGACATGTCCCGACACGCCGACACCACGGACACACCGACCCGGAGGGCCTGACGATGCCCCTGCTCGTGCTGCTGATCGCCCGACTCGTCTCCCGACACAACCTCACCCCACGGCAGGCGATCCAGGCCCTCACCCAACGCTGGCGCGGCGACAAGGGTCCGCACGTCCACTGCGTGAACGCCGAGATCCACTCGATCCTCTGCGACACCAACGCCCCATACCACGTCACGCGCGGCGCAATGCGGATCCACGCCCGCCCATCCGCCTGACCACACCGGACAGGTCCGGACACCGCGAGGGCCCACCGCAACCTTGCGGTGGGCCCCGCCCCACCCCACAAGGGAGACTCGAGATGCACCCCGAGTTCGGCTTCCTGCTCCTCGGCCGCCTGGTCGGCCGCCACGGACTCACCATCGACGAGGGCATGCAGGCCATCGCCCTGTACTCCCGGCGAGAGCACGGCCCCCACGCCGACCTCGTCGCCGCCGAACACGCCACGCTCAGCGCCGAACTCCTGGCCCCGTACCGCGAATTCGCGGAGCGGTTCACGCCGCTCGTCCAGGCCGCCGCCGCCGCGCTGAACGGGTTCTTCGAAGAACTCCGGCAGCAGTTGAGCACCGTCACCGCAGCTCGCGCCACCGCGGCCGCCCGCCGCGACCGCCCCGCCTGGGTCTCCCCGTACGGCCCGCCCCGCCGACGCCGATGACCCACCACCCCGCGCAGAACGGAACCACCGTGCCCGACGACGAACCCGCTCCGCTGATCCTCCCCGGCTCGACCCTGCGCCTGGCCCCGCTCGACGAGCACGGCAACCCCGACATGAGCCGAGCGTGCACGTTCTGGCCCAGCGACGAGCCCACCCCGGCGATCCGCGCCCCCAGGCTGACGCTGCGCATCGTGCCGCTGCGCCCCGACGGCGACCAGGATCTTCGGCGGGGGCGCACGTTCATGTTCGACGAGCCCCTGACCCTCACCCTCGGATCCGCGCGACCGCACATCGACATCGAACGCGGTCCCGCCCGGGTGCCCGAACTCCTCGTCGACGGCCTTCCGCCCGCCCCGCCCGGCCCGGCCTGGATCACTCACCCCGACCACCCCCAGCCGATGGATCTCGCCGCCCTCGCGCGCTACATCCGCTGGCACAAGGGCGCCCCGGCCGCCGTCGAAACCTGGACCGAAGGCCCGTCCGGGACGTGGACGCACACGGTCATCCCCCGCTGCCGCCCCCGCGACGCCGACGAACCGACCACCGACACGCCCCGCGCGCCGGCCGATCGGGACGCCAGGTGACCGACGACGACATCGAGACCGGGCGGCCGGTCCTCACCTACTGCTCGGCCCTGCGGATCACCCCGTACGGCTGGCGCTCCCCCGACCACACCCGGGCGGTCGCGTACCGGCTGACCGAGCCCGCCACCGTCACCGACACCCGCCGCCACCGACGGCTGCGCTGGGTCGACCAGCCGCCCGAGGGAGCGCGCATCACCCCCATCCCCGTACACGTACCGGTGCCACGGGTCCTCGCGCTCACCGCCCCGTACGGTCACCCGCAGGCCCGCCGACTCGCCGCGATCGCCTACCGGTTCCACGAACGCGCGGAACTCGCCGCCATCGAGACCTGGACCGAAACCCCCATCGCGGGCACCTGGCTCTATCAGCTCTACCCGCGCGTCGAACCGACCGACCCCCGCCAGGTGCGCCCGCCCGTGGGCGTGGCCGTCCTGCTCGCCGGCCACGCCCACGGCGCACACGACACCTACCGCTGGCCCGGACCCTTCCCCAACCAGACCGTCCGGATCGGCGACGAGGTCACACAGGCCATCGTCCTCGGACCGCCCCCCGGATCCCCAAGCAACCGACCGGCAGAACGGAACTCCACGTGATCGATGACAACATCGAGGCCGAACCACCGGTCCACACCTACTGCTCGGCCGTACGCGTCACCCCCTATCTCGACGGCGCCCCCGGCCACGCCCAGGCCCTCACGTACCACTTCGACGAACCGGCCACCCTCGTCCACATCACCCGGATCCGCCACCCGTCCCCGGGCGAGGACGCGATCCCGCGTCAGGGCGTGATCTCCAGGGCCATCCCGCAGGCCGTGGCGAGCCTCATCACGATCAGCACCCCATACGACCACCCGCAGTACTTCGAACTCGGCGACCTCACCGACTACTTCCGCGGCTTCGAAGACGGCTTCACCGCGGTCGAAGCCTGGTCACAAACCCCCGTCGGCGCGTGGCTCTACCTCCTGTACCCGCGCGTCACCGTCCTGCGTCCCGAGCCCTCGCACGCCCAGAAGGACATGCGCCTGCACGGGGCCGGTGAAGGGCATACCGCCCGCAGGCCGTACGAGTGGCCCGACCCGTCACCCGTACCCGACAGCCGCCCGCTCCGCGAAACCCGCCTCCTCCAGGCCACCGTCAACCAGCCGCCCCCACCGGCCAAGCACCCCCGGACCCGGGCCTCCCGCGAGCGCCGGGGTTGACCGATCCGCCCGCCTTATGACCCGCGCGTACCAGGGCACGACAAAGGCCCCCATCCCGCGAACACCGCCGTGGGATGGGAGTCTTCGCCCAGGTCAGGGTCCGTTCCTCATTCGGCGGGAGGTTCACCCGCTTTCGGCTTCGTCACCTTCGGCCGGGTAGTGCCCGATCCCCTGTAGTCCCGAAACGCGTCCTGCACCGTGCTGAGCTTGATTCCCAGACGCGTGGCGATCTGTCGGTACGACAGGCGTTCGGCGCCGAGGTGGAGGGTGCGGATCAACTCCCGGCGCTCCTGAGCCCATGCGGCGTTGCGCTCCACCTGTGCGGCCATGATCTTGCTCTTCGCGCGGACTCTGGCCTCGATGTCCTCGATCTGCTCCACAGCCTGGATCGCCAGGGACACCCGAAGCACCTCCTCTTCACTCAACACGCGGCCCCTTCTTTTGGGCGCGGCGCTTGCCACCACTGTAGGGGCCCCCTACAGTGGCGCTCAAGCAGCCCACGCTGCTCAGCAAAAAAGCCCCGGCCCTCGCGGTCGCACGCGAGGTTCCGGGGCTGCTGAAGGGCTCGGTAGTCGCATACCGGGCCAGCAATCCCGGGCCTGTGCGCATGCGTGCGAGGGCCGGACCGCCAGACACCTGTCGTTACCAGGAGCTGACACCGATGAATGCTACTGATCTGAAATCGCGGTCCCTTGCGGACGCGCAGACCGACAAGGTCGTGCGCGTCCTGGGTGCGGTTGCCCATCACCTGACGGTGAGTCGTCCGGAGGCGAAGCTCGGTCCGGACGCGCTGTCCGTGGTGGTGAGTTCGAAGGCGTACGAGATTTGCCCGCGTATGGGTGCACGCCTGCTCGCGGACGCGGCGATGAAGGCCGCGCCGGTCGGGGACCACGGGATCACGCGTGGTGAATACGCGCTGCGGCTGCGCCGGACGATCACCGAGGCCGGCTACGAGTGGTCGGACGAGGACAACAAGCCCGTCATCCCGCCGATCGTCCCGGCCCCGCGCAAGCCGATGGACGGTGGCCGCTGATGGCGATCTCGGAGGCGGCGGCCAAGCTCCTCGCCGAAGCGGCGAAGGACTACGGCACGAAGGAAGAGCGCGAGGCGCGCGAGGTCCAGGCTCGGCTGTTGAGGGGCATCGACATCGCTCGTGCGCAGGAGGCGGCGAACCTGCCGGGTCGGAAGCCGCAGCGGTGAGCTTCACGCAGCGGATGAGCGACCGGGACGCGCGGTTGGCCGCCGGGAAGTTCAGCGGTCGCGAGTCGGCGACCGACCGGGCCGCCCGCAAGGCCCGCGAGGACCAGGCCGCCCGACTCAAGGGCCGCGCCGCTCAGGCCAAAACCGCGGACCGCGCCGGTCAGGCGTGGGAGGACGAAGACCGCCGCCGCAACGGCTGACTTGCGGCTACGGCATGACGACCGGCCCGCCCCCACTTCCCCGGGGGCGGGCCGGACCCCTGTTGCCACTCAGGAGAGGTAGGGCCATGGACGAGTCGACCGAGCAGCCGCAGGTACCGAGGGTGCCCGGAGTGCGGTACCGGACGGTAAAGCGGTTCCGCACGGAGATCGTGACGATCGACGGGATTTCGGAGACGCGGCAGGTCCCGTACGACGTGCTGGAGCCGATGCCGCCGCGTGACCTGGACGGGTCCCTGCTGCGTGGGGTGACGTCGGTCGCGATCGGGGTCACGGTCCTCGCGATCTGCGGGACGACGGCGAGCATCGGCGGTCTCCTGTCCGGGCTCGTCCCGGCGACGATCGCGTTCGGGATCGCGGTCGTGTTCGACGTGAGCTGGCTGACGTGCATCGCGGTCGAGTGGTTGGAGAGGTTCGACCGTAAGCGCGCGGCGGCGCCCCGCGCGGCGGGGTGGATGTCTCTGCTGATCTCGATGGCGGCCATCGTCGAGTTCGGGCGCCAGCACGGCCAGGTCGAGGCGGGCGTGGTGGGGGCGTTCGTACCGCTCCTGTCCAAAGGCTTGTGGTGGCTGGTGATGCGGCATCACTCGGTCGAGCTGTCCGAGGCCGTGGCGTTCTGGCTGGCGCGGCGTCGCGAGACCAACGCGGCGACGTCCGCTCTGGCGGGGGAGCTGCGCCGCCTCGACGCGTACGACGCGTACGCGCGGGCCGTGTACGGCACCGGCACGACGGCGCGAGCGACGGCGATCACGACGGCGAGCCCCGAGGAACCGGCCGCCGGACACGTGGCCGGCGGAATTGTCGGGCCTGTGGCGCCGGTTGCGGCCGTGACGCCCGGTTTCGTGGCGCCCGGACACACCGTGGCGGCCGATGGCGTGGCGCCGGGACCCGTGGCGCCCGTGGCGGCCGGACACCTGGCGGCCGGACACACCGTGGCGACTCATGTCGTGGCGCCGGTGAACGTGGCGCCCGTGGCGGGGGATCGTGGCGTGGCGGCCCATCACATTAATGGCGTGGCGGCCGCACACGTGGCCGCCGGACACACCGTGTCGCCTGATGTCGCGGTGTCCGGACACGCTGTCCCGACAGTGTCGGCGCAGGTCACAGCACCTCCCGCGCCCCCCGCCCCTCCAGTGTCCGGACAGCCGGAGGACACGACCGACACGCCCGTTGTCGGGATGTCGGAACACACCGACAACGCCGACCCGGTGTCGAACGTGCGGCAGATCGGCTCCCCGTCGGTCACCGGAATCATCCGGCTCGTCCTCGCCGAGACGCCCCAGATCTCGAACAAGGACCTGACGGATCGTGTCGCCGAGGTGCACGGCCTGACCGCCCAACTCGGCTCGACCGTCGGCCGCCTGCGCCTGCGCATCGAGCGGGAGATGGCCGGCAAGCCGGAGAACAAGAGGACCGCCAAGTGAACTCGCTCGCCGCCTTGGCCGCCGCCGCGCTCGTCGCCACCTGGTTCTGGCACCGCCCCAGCATCGGCCCCGGCGGGTCGGCCGCCACCCGCGCCCGCCGACTCCGCACACCGCTCGTCCGGCTCGCAGATCTGATCGGCGTGCGGACCTCGGGAGGCCGACAGGCCGCCCGATGGGCAGCCGGTGCCGAGGGGGAGCGGCGCACCGCGGCCCGCCTGGGCCCGCTGCTCCGTGAGGGCTGGACCGTCCTCCACGACCGCGCGCTACCGACCGGCCGCGCGAACATCGACCACCTGGTGGTCTCTCCGGGCGGCGTCGTGATCGTCGTCGACAGCAAGCGCTGGTCTCGGCGCTTCCCGCTGCGGGTGGTGAGCGGCCGACTCCTCCACGGCGACCTCGACGTGACCGGCCGGCTCGACGGAATCCGGCACGAGGCATCGACGGTGGCCCGCGTGCTCGGGTGCCCGGTCATCCCGCTGGTCTCGATGGACGGCCCGCACATCGACGGCGAACTACGCGTCGCGGGCGTCCGGATCATCCCGGCGGAGCGCACCGCGCCCGCGCTGCGCGCGCTCGGCGGCGGCCGTCGGGCCCGTGGGGGAGCACACCCCGGCAAGGCCGCCGCCCGTCTCTTCCCGCCCTACCGAAAGGACTGACCAACCATGGAACTCCGCCCCACCGATCTGCTCCGCCACGTCACCGAGGCCCGCGAGGCGCAGGCCGCCCGGGAACAGGCGTTGGACGACGAGCCGTTCCACACCGCCCCGGTCACGCCCTCGCGCGAAGACGAGCGTCGGGCCGGGCCCGGCGAGAGCGATCCCCCGGACCCGCCCGGCACCACACCCGACGTCCCGGAGCGGCACGCCCCGACCCGGCCGGCGCGGGGGACGCTCATCGCCGATTGGCGGGAGGGGCCGCAGGCCGATCTGTCCGACGGCGGCGCCCCGCCCGCCGACGTCGACGAGGACCAGGACCGGACCGAGGACGAGGTTCCCGAGGCGCCGGCCGCCGACCGTGACGACCACGACGACGAGCCGGGGGAGCCGGAGAAGGACAAGCCGGAGAAGAAGGGACGAGCCAAGAGGGCCTCGAAGACGACGCCGGCAGAGGAGGCGCCGGGGGAGGACGAGCCGGAGGAGGACGACGAAGCGGAAGACGACGAGCCGTGGGAGAACGACGGGGCGGAGGAGCGGCCCGCCCGGCGGACCTACCGCCGGCCCCGGTACCGCGAAAAGCCGCTCAGGCCGCGAGAGTCGGGCCTTCAGTGGTGGAGGGGCCTCAAGAACAAGCAGCGGGCCGGCACCTACGTGATCACCGCGTTCGGCGCCGGGGTGCTGCTGCAACTCCCCCAGTTCGTCAGCCGACAGGCCGTTTACCTCCGCCGCACCTACGACGGGTTCGACCCGAACCACATCGTGTGGGGCTCCGTCGTCGTCGCCACTTTCTGGCTCCACTGGCGAACGCGCCACATGTGGCCCCCGTTCGCGTGGGCCGGCTGCGTCCCCCTCGTGTCGCTCTGCTCCGGCCTGCTGCTGTACGGCCCGCCCGTCGGAGCGCTCGACCAGTTCCGCGACCTCGTCCTCTCCCTGGTGTGACCGACCTCCACCCGAACGGAAACAGTTCATGAGAACCCTCGGAAACATCGGCGCGCCGGGTATGGCCTTCGTGCTCACCCTCGCGCTGTTCTACGGCACCAAGGGCGGACCGAAAGCCAAGCTCAAACTGACGTGGACGTCGGCGTTCTGGGTCGGAGCGTTCGCCGGCGCCGCGTACCAGGCCGCCGCCGTAATGCCGTTCACCATCGTGAACGACCTCATCCACGACATGATCGCCTTCGCGTTCCTCGCCGCCCCGGGCCTCACGACACCGGCGATCGCACTGATCCTCGCCACGTATCTGCTGTTCGCCGAGGTCACCATCCGCAAGGTGGGCGTCGTCACCATCATCTTGTTCTACGTGGCCGGCGCTTCCGGCGGAGCCTGGGGAACCGCGTCCACGTGGATCGCCGGAATCATGTCCCGGGTCGCCGCGGGCGGTGCCGGCTGATGAGGTCCGCCCACCTGCACGCGGTCCCCGAGCCCGAGCCCGGCCCCGACGAGGAGCCGACCCCGGGGGAGGAGCCGTCGCCCGTCCCGACCGCCGACCCCGCCGGCGGCGACCAGCTCGACGACGTCGAGCCCGGCCCGAACGAGGAAGCGGCGGCGGGGGAGCACGGCTCCCCCGGCGCCGCCCCTCCCCTCGACCACGACGAGGACCAGGAGGACGAGGAAGACCCCCCGGGCGATCCCTGGTGGGTCGTCGCGTGGAAGTACCTCGGGCTGTACAGCGACGGACCGACGGACCCCGTCTACGGGCCACTGCTCGTCAAGGCCGCCCGGTACGGCGGCCCGATCCTGCTCCGTGCGCTGCTCGTCCTCGCCCGGGGTCTCCGCGTCGTCGGTTCGTCCCTGCACGCGTGGGTGTCCGGGGACGGCCCCGGGCCGGCCGCCTTCGGCCTTCGGGTCCTGTGCGTCCTGGGCGGGATCTACGCCGCCGTACGGATGGCGGGTTCCCACCCGGCCGGCCCGTGGGTGGCCGCCGCGGCTGCCCTGGTGGTCGCGACCGCCGCCGGTCTGGTCCGCCGGCCCGCCCCGGCCGAGAACGAGACCGACGCCGGACCGGGCAAGAGCAAGCGGAAGGGGAAGGCCGGCGCCTCCTCCGAGGCCGCGCCGAGCTCGGCCCGAGCGGCGCAGAAGGAGAAGGTCGCGGGGGCCCGGAACGGCGGCGGCGCGGTCGGCGGGATGCTCGCCCGATTCGGCCTCCGTCGCGGCCCGGACGACGCTCCCCCGGACCCCGCCGGCGCCGCCTCCGAACAGCCCCCGAACCCGGCCCCCGAACCCCCCGTCGAGGACCCCGCGCAGGCCCCGCTGGCACCCCGCCCGATGACCCTGATCGAGGCCCTGCACCACCCCCGTCACGGTGGCCGGGGAGTGCTCCTCACCGCCCTCCGTGACGACCTCCAACTACCCCACACCAGAGACGTACAGGCCGCCCTCGACGAGGCCGGTATCCGGTGGCGCAGAGGGGTGCGCACGGCGGCCGGCAACGGGCCCGCCGTACACCCCTCCGATGTGCCCCCGCTCCCCTCCGCCCAAGACCTCCCAGGATTGCCAACACCAACGGCGTTGGTGCAGGTCAGCGCGCCAACAACAACTGCCAACAACACCGCCAACAACAGCGCCAACACCCCCGAAGAGAGGTTGCCTGTAGAGAGCATCGATTTCGGGGCGGTCACCATCACCCGCGACCCGACCCGACATTTCCGCGTCGAACCCGCACCCAAATCGAACGAATCGACGGGATCATGAGAAAGGAGGAAACAGCCTCATCCGGCCGGATCGTCCGCCATGATGGGCGGTGATCTGAACCGAGGGAGAGACCGATGGGCTGGCGAACGCGATGCCGGGCGTGCCGGGCGACGTCACCGCCCGTCTACTCGCTCACCGACCTGGACGCGGTGCGACAGCGGCACCGCGACCAGGCCCACGGAGGACTCATCCCCGACGCCGGCGAGGAGACGATCGAGCCGGAGTCCCTGCTGACCTCCCTGAGCCACGTCCCGCGCGGACAGCTCATCACGGCGGCGGTCATCCTCGTCGTCATCGTCGTCGCGATCTGGCTCGGATAGGGTCACACCGACCTCGCGGCAGGTTCGACGGGTGAACACCTCGAACCACTCCGAGACCACGGCCCCGACGGGACTCCCGCCGGGGCCGGTTCCATTCACGGGGCCACCCCGCACCGGCCACCCCCCACCTACCCCGATCGTGTGAACACGTCCGCGATCTTGCTCCGGTAGCGGTAGATTCCGGACCGGGACCCCTACCTCCCATTGGTGAACAGGATCATCACCGCGATAGGCCGTGCACGATTGCAGTCGGCGATACGGCACAAGGCCGCACACGCACCGCGTGTGCGGCCTCGCCGCTTCCCGGGGCGACGTATGCTCTCCGCCGGCCGAAGGGACGTGCCCATGCCCATGCTCCGCGAGGAGGACCCGCCGCCCGCCCGGCTCCGCTACATCGGCACGTGTCACGGCAACGACGCGGACGACGCGTGGGGCGGGCCCGACTGGCACTACCCGAGGCGGTTCTACGCCGAGCCACACGCGCGGCTCGATCGCCCCTGGCGGTGCCCCGACTGCCACCGGGAACTCTTCTTCACCTGGCGGCTCGCCGCCCCCGATCCGCCGCCACCACCCCCGCCCGACATCGGGCCGACGGAGCCCCCCGCCCGGCGGCGCGGGTGGCGTACGCTCCCGCTGTTCCGGCGGCGGGTCGAGAGGCGGCGGTAGGCATGGCGGGTACGACGGCGTTCGTAGCGGTGCTCCTCGGCGGCTGCGCCGTCGTCGTGGTCGGGATCATCGCCTGGATGCGCGTGATGATCACCCGCATCCAGTACACCGACCAGTCCCGCCGGCGCTGAATCGCGGGACCGCCGGACCTCATCATGGACGCATGACCGCACCCACACCGAGCGTAATCACCGATCCCCGGATTGGGCACCTGATGGAACTGGTGGAGATCCTGATCGGGACGTACATGGACCTCGTGTCCACCACGGCCGGCCACATGCCCAAAGACGACCACGGGGCACTCGCGGCCCACGTGACGGAGCGCATGTCCGACGTCCGGACCCGCCTCACAGAGATCGTCACCATGGGACCGGGAGCGCCGGACAGTGACCGATGACGAGTTCGAGGCCATGGATCTCCGGATTCGCCGGCACTTCGCCCGGCCCGAGACCGCCGCGCGGCAGGCCGCCGAGCACTTCGCGGCCCGGCGGGAGGCCGCCCGGCGCGCCAGTGAGCCACCGCCCCTCGACACGGTCCCCGCGCCCGAACACCTCCCGAACTGCGTCGCCCGGTACCGGTGTCCGCGCCGCTGCGGCTGGTGGCACGACGAGTCCACCGACCCCGGCCCGCTCCGCCTCATCCTGCCCGCCAAGCCCGGCGCCGACCCCGCGGCCTCCCACCTCCGCGACCTGGTCGACCTCGACGAGTTGAGCGCGGCACTGAGCCTGAACGCCGAAAGCCGACTGCTCGCGCTCCGGGCGCGCGTCGCCGCCGCCCTCGATGCCCACTACGCCGAGGCCCACTGACCGGACATGTCGCAGGGGCCCGGTCGACTTCGTCCTCGGACGAAGCCACCTCGAGGAGGCGTCGCCCAAGAACAACACCGAGTCGCCGAGCCGGAACGTGAGAGAGGGGCCCGAGTGGGGCCCCTCTACTCGTTCGTCGCGGTGGTCACTCGCCCGTGGTGTCGGGCTTGGGCTTCCGCACCGGGGGGGCACCGTGCTCCTTCGCGATGCCGTCGACCGTCTGCTCGGTCCAGGGCGTGAACCTTGCGAGGGCCCGGCGGGAGACGCCCGACGATTTGAGTTCGTCGGCCACGGCCTTACGCGCGGCCGCGCGCGCGACCTTCTCGGCTTCGACGGAGTCTTCCCAAGCCTTGATGGCGTCGAGCATCTGCGGGGCGGGCTTGTAGTCGGCGTACTTCTTGCTGGGTCCTGGCGCACGGCTCATGGCCCAAGTGTTCCATGGATCCATTTGGCCAAACCGACTTGGCAAGTCTCGCGTGGGTCGATCCGGTGCGATGTGCCCTCGGCGGAGCTCCGTCTCTTCCGGGGGCGCGGGGGCGGGCCGATTGCCGGGGCGGAGTGCGGCCGTGGGGGTTCGTCACCCTTTGCGTACTCTTTGCACAATCACTTTGACCAAATGGATTTGGCCAAATTGATTTGGGTATGATTAGGAGTGAACCACTTCCCACCAACCACCAAGCGAGGCACCCACCATGAGCGAACGAGCGGCCCCCACCGGACCCCCCATCACCTCCCCGGCCGTGCACCGGTTCGCCGACACGACAGACGCCTACGACGCGACCCAGTGCCGCGACGACATCGAAGACGGCGACGTGCTCGTCATCGAATCGGAAGGCGTCGTCGCCTTCCTCTACCGCGCCTGGCCGGCCGCCCTCACCCAGGAAAACGGCGGCCTCCACACCCTCACCGAGAACGCCACCGAGGCCGACGACGGACGCTACGCGGCCACCGTCCGCGTGGCTCGCGAGCAGGCCGAAGCACTCGGCCTCGCCCTCCACACCAGGCACACCCCGAAGCCCGAACCCAAGCCGAAGCCGGCGCCGTTCGCGATCGGCGACCGCATCCTTTGCCCCGACGGCCACACCCGCACCGTCTCCGGCGCGCACACCGCCGTCGGCGGACGCGAATGGGTGCTCGTCGAAGCGGGCGCCGCCTGGCCGGTCGCGAAGTGCGAGCGGATCGACACCTCCCGCGTCGCTCAGGCGTGCAAGGACGCGCGCGTGGCCGCCGCCTCCCTCAACTTGGAGACCGACGCCGCGTACGACCTCGGCGAGGCCCTGCGCTACCTCGCGCAGGCCGCGCCCGCCGTCCTGGTCGAGCTGGCCGAGGAGGCCCGCAGCAGGACCCGGATCGAAATCCCGCTCCTGGCAGTCGCGCCCACCGACATCCTTCACATCGACGGAGCCCGGCTGACCCTCCTGGACGTCGGCATCGCGGCCAACGACGGCGGCCAGCAGCGTTGGTGGGCGACCTTCCACGGTGTCACCGAGGAAGACCGGCGGGCGTTCTACGGAGTCCCCCAGAGCCTGTGCATGTACGTGGACTACGCGGCTGGCAAGTGGGTCGACGTCGAGCGCATCGCGCCCGGCGTGCACGCCTGAACCCCGACCACACCCACACCCCCGGACGCGAGGAGACCACCATGTTCAAGCCGATGTACACGATCACGATCGAGCACCCCGCCGTCCAGGCCGAGCAGTTCACCTGCAAGGGCGCGGGCGAGCTGTTCACCACGGCGTACCGCGTGGCCGGCGCCCAGGGCAAGCCGGGCAAGGACGACATGGAGCTGGGCAGCGCGATCAGCTCGGCCCTGTGGCAGGCCGACCTGAAGGGCACCGCGACGCTCATCGTCCACGCGGTCACCCTCACGATCGAGCAGGCCGACCCCTCCGAGTACGAGTGCGAGGGCCACGAGGACCTGGCCGGTCCGCTCGGCGAGACCGTGATGTGCGACGGCACTTGCACGCGGCGCCCGTTCTCGGTCAAGGCGGCCTTGGGGCTGATGATCGCGATCGACGGCGCCGAGCTCGACGCCGACGGCGGGTGCGGTGCGTGCGGCATCGAGGCCGGCCAGACGTGCGCCGGCTGCGGCGGGTGCAACTGCGAGGACCACGGCTCCTGTGAGCGGCCGGTGGAACTCGCCGGATAGCCGGTACGGACGGCGCGGGACTACGCCCCGCTCCTCTCTCGACAGGGGGAGGGCGGGGCGTCCTGTTGCCCGGAAGCGGGGCTCGGTCGGTCGGTCGGCCGCCGATCCTTTGCGGATCCTTTGCGGATCCAAAGTTCCCAAATGGATTTGGCCAAATTCCCTTGGGTATATTGAATGTGTACACACAAACCCACCAAACAGGCGAAAGCAGGCGTCATGGGCTGCACTTCCCCCACCACGGGCCCCACCTCGGAGGCCCAGCGCTGTCTCAAGTGCCGGCGGATCCTGCGCCGTCCCACCCCCGACGGCTACGGCCCGAAGTGCAGGCGGAAGGTCCACCAGAAGCCCGCGAACCGGCTGGGCGACTACAAGCCGTACCAAGTCGCGAAGGCCGTGGAACTCCTGGAGATGGGCGCACTGATCCCCCTGCGCGGCAACCGGATCTTCCTCACCGTCTCGGACGACGGCAGCGAGGTCTACCGCACCGCGGCAACCGGACAGTGCAACTGTCCGGCGGGCCTGCGCTCGGTCGCGTGCTACCACGCGGCAGCCGCGCGCCTCGTCTCCGCCGCCTGAACTCCCCACCCCCCAGCCCCAGAAGCCAGAAGAAGGGACACCCATGTTCCGCGAGATCGTCACCCACTCCGGCGGAGTCACCGAAGGCACCGCGAGCGAGGCGCACGCCGAGAGCCTCCTCCGCCGAGCCGTCCAGCGGGGCTACCGGATCGAGGCCACCCCCGACGGCGGAGTGACCATCACCTGGATCGTGAACACGTTCAGGACCCCGCACGGCACCGAGGGCCGGGCGGTCATCCTCACCCCCTTCATGCCCGTCGGAAAGGCCCTCACCGAGGCCACCCGCGCGGACCTCGACCTCATCCACAAGAGCCCGGCCGACTACGCGACGGACGCCAACGGAGCCCGCGTCATCAGCGGCCTGTTCTGGAGCATCCCCCAGGGAGCGACCGCGCGACTCCGCGCCCGGAAGCTCGTCACCGAGGACGACGGCCCGGTGCGCCTCACCCTCACCGCGCGCTTGGCCCTGTTCGCCACGAGCCACCGCACCCACACCACGGAACCCGCCGGGTGGTACCGACCGGCCGACCGTGGCATCGCCAGCGCGGGCCTGAACAAGCCCGGTGGCCGCGCCGGCCACCTCTACTCCCGGACCAGCACGGCTGTGTGCCAGTGCGGCTACACGAAGGTCTGCGAGGACCGCGACGAAGCCCGACGCGACGCGGCCGAGCACCGCGCGACCGCCGCCACCACGTTCGTGAAGACCCTCCCGGTCCTCGCCAGCCTCGCGTGACCCCCACCCCGGACACACCAGACACCCAGGAGACCGGCATGCAGCGCTGGCCCCATCAGCCCACCCTCGACATCACCCCGACCCGGATCACCATCACCGCATCCGAGTTCTGCCCGTACGACATCAACATCCTGCTCGACGACGACGGGCGCGGCTGGTGGCTGGACATCGAGCCCGCCGGCCCGGTCCCCAGGGACACCCCCCTCCCCTGGACCGTCCACGTCGGCCAGGAACTCGCGTACGAGCACGGCATGTCCGACCTGTCCTAGACCACCCACCCGAGAGGGCCGAACACATGGCCAGGCCCGACCCGAAGCCCCGTCAACCCGAGTGGCGAGACGCGATCTGCGAGGACTGCGGGGACGAGATCGAGATCGACCGCGACGGCTGGCGCACCCTGTGCGCCTGCGACGCCCCATAACCACCAACCACCACAATCCGGGAGGATCCTCCACATGAGCGCAGTAAATCCAGGCCCCGTCGTCGTCATCCCCTGCTCCCACGGCCAGTTGCCCAGGCCGGCACGCGCGGCCGACCTGTACGTCGGCAGCTATCACCGGTGGTGCCGAGCAACTGCCGAAGCGCTCACCGCGGACGGCGGCACCGTCCTCGTCCTCTCCGCGCGGTACGGACTCGTCGCCCTGGACGGGGACGAGATCCTGAAGCCCTACGACCAACGCCTCGGCCACGTGGGCGTCCTGTTCGAGAGGCGGCTGTTGGTCCAGGCTCGGGACCTGGACGTGACCCACGCCCACGACGTGACCGTCCTCGCGGGCGCCGCGTACGTCGACGCGGCCCGCCGGGTGTGGCCGCACGCGACCGCGCCCCTGGCCCGGCTGGGGATCGGCTACCAGCGGCAGCGCCTCGCCGAGCTGCGCGCCCGCGCAACCCAGCCCACCGCCCCGCAGCCGGCGGAGGTCAACGCCCCGGCCGCGCCTCCCCTGTACACGCTGCGCAACGACTGGACCGAGCGGACGCGCGTCTTCACGGTCGTGATCGCCGGCCCCGAACGACACGACGGCGAGGCGCCGTTCAGGGTGGTGGTCGAGGACCACAGCACCAATAGGGCGTGGGCGCAGGCCATGGCCTGGTTCATGGTCAATCAGGAGACGATCGACGCGTACGTGATCGCCGGCGAGTCCCACGAAGGGCTCCCGGTGTCCAACGGTCGTCGCGGCATCGCCTTCTTCGACCTCCGAGCCGAGCCGTACGGCGACCGCTGACCCGCAAGATCTCCCGAATCTCCCCCGTTCATCCCGGTACCCCAGGCCCGACCAACCGTTAGTCATAGTGGCTACCCACTACGCCAAGGAGTGTCCCATGCGCATTCGCAAGCACACCCGGCCGGCCGTCACCGAAGCGGTCGCCGCCGAGTACGAGGCCCGGCAGGCGTTCATGGACATGTGGGAGTACGGCTTCCCGCGTTGCCCGCTCACCCGCTACTCGGAGAGCGCCGGACGCCTCGCCGACCGGCTCGCGGAGGAAGAGGCGAACGCGCTCGCCTCGCGCCTCCTCTCCGCCCCGGTCCGGCCCGCGCGCTGGCTCTGCCTCGCGCTGGACTACGACGCGAGCTGAACCCCCCGCGCCCCGTCCGGGCCCACCGCCCGGACGGGGCGGCCCTGTCACCACCACAGAAACGAGAGTCCCGTGACCAACGAACTCCCCCGAGCCACAGACCTGACCCCCGAGCAGGTCACCGAACTCCGCGAGCGGGCACGCCGCGAGGCCGGGCCCTTCACGAACCCCCGCGTGCTGGCGACCCCGATCCACAACGGTGAGTGGGCCGGCGAGATCCTGGGCCACCCCTACGCCGGCCCGCACACCATCACCTGGCCCGAGCGGTACCTCCTGCACATCGCCACCAAGGCCGAGCCGACACCGCCACCACCCCCGCAGACATCGGCCACGCTGGAGCAGTACCGGGCACTGGAAGCCGAGCGGCGGACGGCGGCCGAGACGGAACACCGGCGGCGAGCACAGGAATGGGAAGCGCTGGAGAGCGCGCTCCGCGACGTCCACGGCGTCCGGGTCGTGGTGCGCCACAACTACACCAGCCACCGTCACGGCGACGGCTTCACGCAGGGCGCCGACCACGTCTACCTCCTCGACGACCTCACCGCGGGCCGGCTGCGGAGGACCGCTCGACAGGTCCTGTGCTGGACCCCCAGCCGGGCCCGCGACCTCCGCGTCATCGCCGACACGGACGAGGACGGCTGGCCCACCTGCCGGACGTGCCTGCGCATCGCGCGTCGCCTCGCGGACCGACCGGCCTGAGCCTGTCCGGTCGTGTCGGGACAGTGCCCCGACACGACCGGACACGCTCTGACCAGCAGCGACACGGAATCACGGACAGGTGTCGGGACACCCGACACGCGTGTCCCGACACCTGTTCCGACACCCGACACGCACGTCCCGACATTGTCCGGACAGCCACGAGGAGCCCTCGGCCATGACGACCACGCCCCCACCCAAGTCCCCGACCGTCGCGATCGCACGCATCCTGCGGGATCACCTCGGCCTGACCCAGGGACGCGGCGGAGACTTCCGCGTGCGCGGCGAGTACAACAGCGCCGGCGAGCGCCTCTACACCTACGTCGTGACCTACACCCGAGAAGTCGACGAGCTGATCGCCACGCACGCCGATGACATCGAGCGCTGGTCGAAGGATGGGCCGTTCCCCTTCCGCGTGTCCGTGACCTACGTCGGCGACAACCCCCGACCCTGGACCGAGATCGCGAACGGCGGCAAGAGGGTCCGCCACACGCCCCCCGCCCCGACCGGAGCGCCTTCTCCGGCCGAGCCGACGCCTGTCGAGCCGACGCCTGTCGAGCCGGCGGCGGTCGAGCCGGCGGCGGTCGAGCCGGCGGCGGTCGAGCCGGCGGCGGTCGAGCCGGCGGCGGTCGAGCCGGCGGCGGTCGAGCCCGAAGCGCCCGCCGCCCCTTCACCGGCCCGGGTGCTCGACGCGCTCACGCGGTCGCGCGAGCGAGCACAGAAGAAGCGGGCATTCGCCCTCGCGTGGTCCGCCGGGCAGGCCGAGCTGATGGCGATGGCCGCTGCGGCGCAGTTGTCCATCGACCCGGACGGCGTCCTGCGGCACCGCGCCCAGCCCGGCCAGGCCGGCCGGCGCGTGACCCGTGAACGCCTCCACCCCCTGATCAACGCCGGCCTGATCATCGTCGCCGACCCGGACCCGGACGGTGCCGCGCGCGTCCAGGTCACGGCCGACGGCCGGGCGGCACTCGCGCTGTGGCGTCGATGGCAGCCGCCTCCGCTGACGAAGAACCGCAAGGAGGAGCTACAGCGGCTCCCGGTCCTGCTCGGAGGCCAGTACGCGGCGTGGATCCATCGCAAGCGCCAAGAGGAGGACCAGCGGCAGAAGCTCGAACGCGATGAGTTCAACCGGGCGTTGGCCGCGCAACACGCGTGGGAGGACCGCGAGAAGCCGCTGCGGGCGGCCTGGGCTGCGGTGAACCGCGTACTGAACTGGACCGTCCCCCGCCCCGCCGGCTGGGTACCGACCCCGGAGGAGGCCGCCGCGCACGACCTGGACCCGGCGGTCGTCGCGGCACTGCACGCGGACGCCGAATGCCCGCAACTCCGCCCCGTGGTCCCCAGATTGCGCCCCTGTCGCATGCTCGAACTGCCACGCTTCGAGGCCGACGCGACCGAGCCCGAGCAGATGGCCCTGTTCGGCGCGGTGGGCGCGTGACCTCCCCGCGGCCGTCCCTCGACCACCCTCGGCACAGCGCAGACGAAGGCCGCGCCCGGCAACTACCGGGCGCGGCCTTCGTCACGATCCGGAACGAACCACATGGAGGAGAGCACGATGACACCGGACCAAACCGAGGCCGCCGCCACGACGGCCGTCGTGTACGCGGCGCTGTTCAGCGCGCATCAACTCGGAGACCACTGGATCCAGACCCACACCGAAGCAATGGCCAAGGGAGCGGCGAACTGGTCGGGCCGCTGGATGTGCGGGCGCCATGTCGCGTCGCTCACCGCGACGAAGCTCGCGGCCATCGCGCTGGTTTGGGCGGTCCTCGACCTGTCCATCGGCGGCGTCGGCCTGGCCCTGGGCCTGGCCGTCGACGCGGCCAGTCACTACTGGGCGGACCGCAGGACGACGCTCCGGCGCCTGGCCCGCGCGGTCGGCAAAGGCACCTGGTGGGAGAAGGATCCCAACGCGCCGTACCTGCTCGACCAAAGCTGGCACGTGGCTTGGCTGCTGCCGACCGCGCTCATCATCGCGACCGTGTGAACGGGGCGCCCACCCGCCCGCCCGGGCGGGTGGGGCGTCAGCGGGCCGGTCGCGGCGGGCGCGGTGCCCTGCTGCGGCCGTGGCCGCTGGCGATGTCGGCGACGCGCTGCGGAGTGCAGTCCAGGTACGGGGCGATCTGCTCGTTGCTCATGTCCCGCTGCTGCTTGAGTTCCCGGACGGTCTGCTGGCGCTGTTCGCGCAGCCACTGCTGGAGCTGCGGAACTGCTTTGAGCGCATCGGTGAGGAAGCGGGCGCGCCGGACTCCGTCGCGCTGCTCGACGAGGTTCAGGAGGGCCGCGAACGGCTCGGGAAGCTCCGTGGGCGGCAGTTCGGTGGGAGTGGGTGCCATGCCTCAAGCATAGGGGGTACCCACTAGGGCGGGCGGTCGCCGGCAGCACGGACCCGAGCGGTGGGAACCCCCCTCCGACCTGCGGATACGTCTGCGGGCACATCGAAACTCAACACAGATCTTCACTCTATGGAGTGAACGTTTCACTGGGTCATCTAGTGCCTACCCACTAGATTGAAAGTGGCCCAAACCACCACAACCAAGAAACGGACAACCGTGGCCCGAAGCGCACAGGACATCGCAGGCACCCTCGGCCGGCTCGTCGACCCCGGCAACCCGACCGCGCCCACCCTCTCCCCCGAAGTGGCCGCCGCCGTGGCGGAGGCCGCCGGCTATCTCGACGGACTCCACCGCACGACCACCAACGTCTTCGGCTGGCTGGTCCGCGAGGGCGCCGAGTACTGCGACATGAACGCGGCCGTCTACCACGCCCTGAAGGAGGTTCCCGACACGCGCGCCCTCGCCATCGTCGCCGAGCACCTCGACCACGAATTCGCCGGACCGATCATCGATCACCTTCGCCACCTCGACCCCGCGCGATTCGCCCCGGCCGCGACCCTGGACGACACGAGCGAGGAAGAGGACGCGAACGCGATGGTCGCCGCGCTCGAAGCGGTCGGCATCTCGGCCAGCGCGATCCCCACCGGCAGCCACTGTTACGCCACCGAGATCGCCCTCCCCAACGGGGACTTCCTCCAGTTGACGACCGCCACCGGGGCATGGTCCGGGACCGTCTACCGCAACGGCGAGATCACCTGGCAGGACGAGTGGACGGACACGGACACCCCGGAGGCGACCCTCCGGCAAGTCCTGGCCGGCCCCTTCGGACTCGAGACTCTCCGCCCCGCCGAGGCGACCGCGCGCGAGGAGAAGCCGCGCGCCACCTCGGGCGTGACGCCCTGGGAGGTCGGGCTCCTGCGCGACAGTCTCGACCTCGTCGACACCTGGCTCAGGGGCGAGACGGCGGACGGATGGAAAGCGAACCTGGACGACGCCTTGGTCGTCGCCGGGCTCTGGGAGCAGCGCGAGAGCATCGTCAAGGATCTGGCGCACTGGGCCGCGATTCTCTCCCGGGGCGGGGCGGACGGCGCGGCGTGGGGCCGGGCCGACTTCAAGCGGGGCGACCACACGCGGATCGAAGGCCGTTGGTACGAGGTCCTGCGGGCCAACCCGAAGACGGTGACCGTGGTGGAGGCCGGCGGGTCGGCGGAGACGAAGCGGTTCCCGTACGGCCGGCTGACCACCCGGATGACGGCCGATGAGCTGCGGCGATTCCGTCCGGAGCCCGCCGAACTCAACGGCGATATTCACTCGAACGAGTGAACGTTTCGCTGGGTCATATAGTGCCTACCCACTAGACTGAAAGTAGTTCAAAGCACAACAAACACCACCCTCCAAGGAGAACCCGATGGAAGCACAACAGAGCGAGATCCTGCGAGAGGTGTTCGCGGCGGCCGTCAAGGCGCGGTGGACGGTGACGAACCTCGGCCGGATGGCCTCGGTCAGCGCCTCGGACGGCTACACCTGGACCGTGCTCCTTCGCCCCATGGGCCGGGACCGCAAGGGCAACGACGTGCCCGTGCGGGCCGAGATCTTCGGTCGCGAGGGCTGGGGCGGCTCCGAGTTCGCCACCGGCGTGGCCACCTGGGGGCAGTCCGCGCTCATCGTGGACGCCGCCATGGCCGCCGGCCGCGTGTGACACCCATGCCCGCCATGTAGTGCCTACCCACTAACCGGCTCGGCCCGAGGTGGTCACGAGACACCCCGGGCCGGGCCGGCCCCACGACCGGAGGACCACACCATGCGCGATCGAGCACCCCTCACCCCCGAGCAGACCCGCGACCTCGGCAACGCGGTCGGCAGGATCGCGGCGCTCACGGCGATGGCCATCAACCAGAAGTACCCGCACCACCGGCTGACGGACCTGACGGAGGTGTTCATGGGGGAGAACACGAGGCGCTTCATTGCCGGCCGCTACGTGAGCGCCCTGGACAAGGGGATGGCGACCGAAGAGGCCGCCGCCGATGCCGGGAAGGCGCTGATCCGCGCCTGGGTCCACGCCCGGCGCGTGGTCGTGACCCGCAGCAAGCCCCTGACCTGCGGAGATGCGGGCGAGGACGTCAAATTCCAGGCCGATATTCACTCTAAGGAGTGAACGTTTCGCTGGGTCATATAGTGCCTACCCACTAGACTGAAAGTAGTTCAAAGCACAACAAACACCACCCACACCAAGGGAGCCGAACATGGACACCACCACGGCCGTCAAGCGCCTCACCACTCGCGCGAACCTCGTCTTCGCGGAGAACGCCACGGCCCGCGAGCGGCTCACCGAAGCGCTCGCACACGCGCAGGGCGTCCACCTGGACTCCCTCATGGACAGGGTCCTCGTCACCGCGGCCGACGCGCAGCCCTGGCACAACCTCCTCCTTCGCATCGAGCGCCTCGGCGTCCGCGAGGCCCTCGCCGTCGAGCGGCGCAAGGCCACGGAAGCCCTTATCGAATACGGCTTCGGGATGTCGACCTCCCTCATCACCAACGCGGCCCGGTTCCACGAGCAGAACGGGCTGCGGCGCTTCCTCACCGGCACCGACCACGTCGACATCGACGAAGAGACCGTCGAGCCCGCCATCGAGGCGGCCGTTCAGGAGCCCGCGAAGGCGCCCGAGCCGGCCAAGGTCCCGGCAAAGCTCACGCCGGCCCAGTCGCGCACCCTCCAGGTCATCGCGCTCGCACAGGTCGTCATCCGCGAGACCTTGAGCGGCAAGCGGATCGTGGACACCCGGCCCGGCTTCGCCCGGCCGCGCGTGGACATGGTCCAGCAGGCCATCGACAAGGGCTGGGCAACCCTGGACGCCAGCAAGAGCTACTGCGACGGCCGGGCCGTCACCCTCAACGAGGCCGGGCGCGCCATCCTCGCCGGCTGACCTACCCCAGCGGCCCTCCCTCCCCGAGAGGGAGGGCCCCTCACCCCAACACCTCACCCACCACATACAGAAAGGCCGCACATGGCCACCGTCACGATCACCCACACCCGAGCGGACGGCACGCTCCTCGACGGCTCCAGGAAGGGGGACGGCGTCTTCGACATCGTTCGCCACCACGGCTTCTGGTCCTTCCGCTCCCTCGGGCAGCTCGGCATCAGGCACTCGCGCGACAAGGCAGCGCAGATGTGGAAGATCAACGGCGCGGCCCAGGCGCTCCGCGCGGCCGGGCACGAGGTCACCGTCGAGATCGACGAGGACACCCGCAGGACCTTCGCCGAGGCCGAGGCCGATCGCGTCGAGCGCGCGGAGGTCCGCGCGGAGGTGTTCGCCGATCGAGCGGCCGGCACCGAGGCCAAGTCGGACGCGGCATGGAACCGGGCCCGGCACATCGGCAGCGTCCTCCAAGGCGAGCCGATCAAGATCGGGCACCACTCCGAGGGGCGCCACCGCAGGGACCTCGACCGGATCCACAACTTGCACGGCGCGGCCGTCGAGCTGCACAAGACGGCGACGTACTACGCCGACCGCGCAAGCGCGTCTGCGGCGTACGAGAAGCACCGCAACAACCCGGCGCGCACCCTCCGGCGGATGGACAAGCTGGAGGCCGACCTGCGGCGGGTGAAGAAGTGGCAGGCCGGCGAGTCGGCCGGCGGCTTCACCCGCACCTTGACCCCGGACACCGTCGCCGAGCTGAAGCGCCGCGAGGAGGAGCTGAACGAGGAACTGGGCTACTGGCGCGCGCTCATCGCACGGGCCGAGGCCGACGGATTCAAGGTGTGGGGACAACCGGACTTCAAGAAGGGCGACTTCGCCCGGATCCGGGGCCGCTGGTACGAGGTCCTGCGCAGCAACCGAAAGACGCTGACCGTCCCCGGCGGGCCGGACATTCAGCCGGTCGTCAGCCGCGAGACCAGCCTGTATCCGGGCATGACCAGGACGGCTCCGTACGACGAGGTGGCCGCGCGGATGAGCGGCGAGGAGATGCGGCGGAAGCTGGAAGCCGCGAGGGCCGCTGTCACCGAGTAGGACCGAGGCGAGACCGCCGACCCACGCCGATCCCCTAGTGGCTACCCACTAGGGGATCGGCTCTTCCCCACCGCGACACACCACCCACCCGCAGGCGAAAGGCCCCACCATGACCGTCAAGAACGCCCCCATCGACCCCGCACCCGTCACCCCCCGACGGGCAAACGCGGGCACCACAGCGGCACTCAGGCCGGCCGAGCCGGGCGTCACGCTGCGGTTGATCGAGCAGGAGCAGGCGCAGCTCGACCTCACCGCGGCCTGGCTGCGGGGCGAACTCGCGGGAGGCTGGCGGAAGGACATCACCGACCCCTGGGTGAAGGCGCGGCTGCTCCGGCAGCGGGGAGAGTCGGAGGCGAAGTTGAGCCGGCTGCGCGCGGACCTGGCCGAGGCCCTGGCCGCCGGCCTGAGGCTGTGGGCGCGGGCCGACTTCACGCGGGGCGACTTCGCGCGGATCGACGGGCGTTGGTTCGAGGTCCTGCGGGCCAACCCGACGACCCTGGCCGTGCGCGGCCGGCTGGACGTGCGGCCGGCGGCGCGGATGAGCGACGGGCGCCCGGCGGACGTGCGGGTGCGGTACGGCGAGGTCACCGGTCGACTGAGCGCCGAGGCCATGGCCCGGCGGTCGGACTCGACCACAGGGCTCTGACCTGCTGAAACGCGGGCGGCAGGCGTCAAATTCAACGGCGATATTCACTCTATGGAGTGAACGATCAACTGGGTCACATAGTGCCTACCCACTAGACTGAAAGTAGTTCAAAGAGCAACAAACACCACCTTCACCCAAGGAGCGCGCCATGATCGGATTCCCCGGCTACGTCACGGTCGGCCACCTCGACCTCTCCGACGACCGTTGCGACCGCGAGGCGTACGTCTTCGTGTACGTCGACCAGGTCACGGGCGACGCGTTCACCCTCCAGACCTTCGGCTGCCTGTGCTGCGGCGACGCGCTCGACGGCCTGTTGCCGGGACACGGCGAGCAGGTGACCAACCTCGAAGACCTCGCGACCACCCTCGTGGGCGCGCTGAACGGCGCGTACCTCGACGGCGAGAGCCGGCTCCTGGCGGAAGGGGAGATGCGGAACCTCATCCAGGCGATGTCGGGCCGGTTCGAGCCGCGCGCACTGGGAGCGGTCGCGGTCGCGGCGATCGGCTCGTGACCCCCGGCGGGCGCCCGTGAGAGCGGGCGCCCGCCGGTACCGGCAGCGCTCCGACCTGCGAACTTTCCGCGATTCCCCTCGATCCACCCGGTACCCCAGGGGGTACCCGGCGTTAGTCATAGTGTCTACCCACTACACCCAAAACCTTCCCTCCCCAGAGAGGCCCGCGATGAGCGCCGAACCCACCGTCGAACCCGCCAAGAAGACGGCCGCCCCCAAGACCACCCGCCCGCGCAAGGCGACCGCCACGGCGGACAAGCCGGCCAAGAAGGCGACCGCCCCCAAGACCACCCGCCCGCGCAAGACGGCGGCCACCGCGGGCACCGCGGCCATCGAGCCGACGAAGGTCAGCAAGCGCCGCGAGGTCGCGGCCGAGAAGGCCAAGACGACCGCCGACCAGGTGCGCACGGTCCAGAAGTCGATCCCGCTGGACTCGATCGACCGCGATCCGAACCAGCCGCGCGAGGTGTTCGACCCGGCGAAGCTCGAAGAACTCGCCGGCTCCATGCGCAAGCTCGGTCAGCTCCAGCCGGTCACCGTCCGCCGGTACGTCCCGTTCGGTGACCGGGCCGCGCGATACATGCTCGTCATGGGCGAACGCCGGTGGCGCGCGGCCAAGATCGCCGGCCTCACGGAACTCAAGGCCCTCGTCCTCATCGGCGACATGGACCCCCGCGAGACCCTGGCCCAGGCGGTCGCCGAGAACTGCGGGCGCACGGACATGACGCCCATGGAGGAAGGCAAGGCGTTCAAGCGGCTGGCCGACGCCGACTACAGCGTCGAGGAAGTCGCCGAAATGGTCGGCAAGAGCCCCGCCTACGTGGGCTGGCGCATCGACCTCCTCGACCTCTGCGACCAGGCACAGGAAGCACTCGGCAAGGGACACCTCCCGGTGGGCCTGTCCTGGTACGTCTCCAAGCTCCACTGCGACAACCAACGCAGGTTCCTCACCAAGTGGGTGCGCGGCGAGTTCAAGAGCCCCCGGGAAGCCGAGGCGTTCGTCCAGGCCGTCCGGGCCGAGGAGAAGCGACTGTCCACGCAGGGCGCGATGTTCATGCTCTCCGAGGAGACAGAGAACGCGCGCAAGACCACCGACGAGGGCTTGTTCCCCGGCGCGACCGACCTCCCGTCGGAGCAGCGCGAACGGATCGTCGCCGACCGCCAACGCCTCACCGGCAAATTCGACCGGCTCGGCGGCGCCGGCGCGATCCTCGCCGAGCTGGCCACCGCGGACCCGGAGGAACTGGCGCTGCTCCTGGCCGGCGCTGCCGGCGGAGTCCCCGCGTACGGCCTTCGGATCGAGCACCTGAGGGACGTGGCGGTGAAGGCGATCAAGAACCTGCGCGACGCGCAGGCCATCGCGTCGGTCCGCGCGAGCGGCGCCCTGGTCCTCAACGAGGACGCGACCTCGGCCTGAACCCCACCCCCTCACCGGGCGCGCCGGCCACCTCCGGCGCGCCCACCCACCACCCCCACCCCTCCCGAAAGGCCCCCCCATGCGGTTCCCCAGCGATGTCCTGAACGTCCTCACCGACCCCCGCACCGAGATCCGACACGACCTCATCCGGATCCCGTTCGAACTCGACCGGATCGTGTACGAGCAGGTGAACGTGCTCCTCAAGGAGATGGGCGGCCGGTGGGACGGCCGCAAGGCGGTCCGAGGCCACGTCTTCCCCTACCGGATCGAGGAGTTCATGCGGCACTGCATCGCGACCGGCGAGTACCCGACGAGGTTCGAGCAGGGTTGGTACCCCACCCCGCCGAGCCTGGTCATGCAGATCTGCGACCTGGCCGGCATCTACGCCGGGTCGACGGTGCTGGAACCGTCGGCCGGGACGGGAGCGATGACGATGGAGATCGCGCGGCGCGGCGGCGTGGTCGACAGTGTCGAACTCGACGCGCGACGGGTCGAGGTGTTGCGCGAGCAGGGCGACTCGCGGCGCGTGATCGCCGGTGACTTCCTGGACTTGGATCCGCTGGACTACCCGGAGGGATTCGACCGGGTCGTCATGAACCCCCCGTTCTCCAGGGGCCTCGACCACATCAGGCACGCGATCGGCTTCATGCACGACGACGGGATCCTGGTCTCGGTCATGTCCCAGGGACTGACGTGGTGGAGCGACCGGGCCAGCGTCGAGTTCCGCGCGATGGTCGAGGAAGTGGGCGGGGAGATCGAGGAGTTGCCGGAGGACTCGTTCGCGATGTGCGGGCAGTCGACCCGGACGTGTCTCGTGTTCCTGCCCGGGTACGCCGGCGGCCCGCTCCGTACGCACGACTGGCTGAGGCGGCAGCCGCGTCAGCTCGACCTGTTCGCCGCCGTATAGGGCTCTGACCTGCAACTTTCCTCGAAATACCCGGGGTCACCCCGGTACCTCACGGACCTCTACGCGTTAGTCATAGTGCCTACCCACTAAGACAATCTCCCCCACCCAGAAAGGCCCCCACCGTGAGCACCCAGGACACCCCCAACACCACCCCCAACACCACCTCAAACGAGCCGTTCGAGATCTCCGCCGAGGAAATGGCCCTCCTCGTCCCGTGGATGCGGGCCCAGCTCGCAGCCCAGGCAGCCCAGGGCCGCGAACTGGAAAACGTCGATCACTGCCAGGCGTTCAGCGCAATCCTCCGACGCGCCAACCGGGTCTACGGCACCGAGCCCTTCACCCGGGACCAGTGCATTTGCCTCGGCTAACTTCCACCCCCGGCCGGGCCACACGGCCCGGCCGGGTCACCCAACCCGAGAGGACCCCAGGATGGGCATTCCAAGACTCGCGACCTGCACGTACCAGGAGTTCGCCCCACACATGGGCACCCCGGTCCGGACCACGGTCGGTCACCCACGCTTCCCCCTCTCCTACCAGCTCGGCGGCCACGCGACGCTCATCACCCCCACCCGGGACCTGCTGAAGGTCAACGCGCGAGACGCGTACGAGTGGGGCTACCGGCGCCTCCTCAACGAGCGAGGCATCGACGCCATCGCGGCCGAACTGGCCGCCATCGCGCGCGCCAACGACCCGGGCCGCCCGATCGTCCTCCTCTGTTTCGACCGGCTCGACCGACTTAAGCCCCCGGACAACTGGTGCCACAGGAGCTTCGCGGCCACGTGGTACGCGGAGCAGACCGGCGAGCCCGTCCCCGAGCTGGGCGCCGCGACGCCGGCTCCCCGGCCGCAGATGTCCCTGTTCGACCTCGACGAGTAGCAGCCGGCGCCCCGGGGCGGCCGGCTCACCGTCCGCCCCGGGGCCCGCCCGACCTTCCCCCCACCACCGCAGGAGCAGCCCATGCGCACCACCTGGACCACCACACAAGTCCGAGCGGTCGACCTCTACAACGACGACACCGTCCTGATCGACGGCGTCTGGCGCGAGGTCCTCGACGTCTGGAAGAACGGCGACAAGCCGGAGCACACCTTCGGCGAGGACTCCCCGACGACCGCCGAGATCCGCGCCCGGCTCGACTGGACGAGCGTGTGCTGGATCGCGATCCGATACGTCGACGAGAAGCGCTCGACGCCCTGCACGATCGCGCACGGTATCCACGTCGTCCGCACCCGCTCGCTCATGACGGTCCAGGTACCCGAGCCGGCGAAGGTGCTCGACGGCCCCTTGAGCGTCGCCGACCCGCGCGCCCTGCACACGACGCTGACCGCAGTGCTCCACCACATGTTGGAGCTGGGCGACGACGTCCACGAGGTCCTGACCCGCGAGCAACGCGCCCACCTCGACGCCCTCGTCACGTTCTTCCGGCCGGTGACCGGCGCCCACCCGCACCCGTGACCAAGCAGCGCCGGGCGGCACCACACACGAGGCCGCCCGGCGTCTCTCCTCCACCCGAACCACAACACAGGAGACGCCAATGACCGAGTCCGTGACCCCGCGCGAGTGGATCATCATCGGCCGCGACGACGAGATCGGCTACGACCTCTGGGACGTCGCGCCCGTGCCCACCGGCACCGCCCGATGGGCGTTCCTCGAGGAGATCGGGATGGAGGTGACCGACGCGTTGGGCGACGCCGCACTCAAGTTCGCGGTCAGCGCTCGCGACGCGGTGGACCAGGTCCTCGCCGACCACCGCACGCACCGCGGCCACGCCTTCCACCTCATCCCGACCGGGAACCTGGCGGCCTACGGCCCGATCACCGACGTCCCTGGTACTGCCCGCGCCCTCGCGGGCGAACGCGCGACCTCCTACCTGGTGGAGGCCACCAGCACCCCCGGGCCGGCCGCGTTCACCCTCGACGGGTTCCCGGACCGCGCCTCGAACGAGGTCCGCGACCGCGTCCGCGCGGCCGTCGTCAACTCGGGGCGGGTCTGGCCGGATTCGCGGCTGACCGTCACCGTGACCGCGAACCTGCCCCGCGTCGACCAGCACGTGGCCTCCGATCTCGACCTCGCGATCGCCTGCACCGCGATGGCAGCCGGCGGCCTGCTGGACCCCGGGTGTCTCACCTGGACCGCGCTGTTCGGCGAGCTGGGCCTGGACGGCAAGGTGCGCCTGCCCGGCGGCTGGCGCAACCCGCGCGAGTTCACCAACCTGCTGCGCTCACTGCCCGCAGCCGGCGCCCAAGCGATCCTCGTCCCGTGGGACGCGACCGGGTTCAACACCACGGGGATCCACGCGATCGGCGTCCGTGACCTCGACGAAGCCCTGTCGGTCCTGAACCGTCTCCGCACCGGGACGCTCTCCGGCCTGTGACCGGACCGCGCCGGGCGGGCCCCACACAGACCCGCCCGGCGCTTCCCCTCCACCGCCCACCCGCACCCAATCGGGAGGACCACCCCACCATGATCGACATCACCGACCGCGTCCAGTCCGACACGGACGGCGCCGGCCCGGCAGGTGGACAGCTCGAACTCGCCTTGCCCGGCTTCGAGCCTGTGGGACCCGACCTCACGGAGTGGGACTGGATCATCGCGAACATCTCGGGTGGCAAGGACTCGTTGGCGATGATGTACGAGCTGGCCCGCCAGGCCCGCGCGGCCGGCGTGATGGATCGGGTCGTGTGCGTGCACGCCGACCTCGGCGACGCCGAATGGCCCGGAACCAAAATGCTGGCCGCCGAGCACGCGGCGTTCTTCGGCTGGCGGTTCGAGGTGGTGTCCCGGAACGGGTCGGGCCTGATCGACCGCATCGAAGAACGCGGGATGTTTCCGGACGCATCGAACAGATGGTGCACGAGCGACTATAAAAGAGGCCCGGTCCGGACGCTGATGACGCGCCTCGTCCGCGAGTTGCGGGCCGCCGGCCACCGCGGCCGGGTGCGGATCCTGAACGTGATGGGCTTGAGGGCGGACGAGTCCCCGGCCCGCCGGCGCCTCGTCCCGTTCGCCCACGACGGTGCCCGGACCTGCCCATGCCCGGACTGTCTGCGGCGGCGCGCGATCAGCGACGAGGCCAAGCGGAACAAGATGCCGGTCCCGAAGAACGCGAAGGTCGGCAACGGGGCCTCGAACACCCTGCGGGACGTCGCGACCTGGCTCCCGATTCACTCGTGGTCGACCGCCGATGTGTGGTCGGCCGTCTGGGCGTCCGGCGCCCGCTCACACCCGGCGTACGCGGCCGGGATGCCGCGCCTGAGCTGCGTGTTCTGCGTCCTGGCCTCCCGGCCAGCGCTGGTCCGGGCCGCGCAGCTCCAGCCCGAGTTGGCCGCCCGCTACGCGCGGGTCGAAGCGAAGATCGGTCACCGCTTCCGCAACGACCTCACGATGGCGGAGATCATCGCCGAGGCTGCGAGGACGCCGCTCCAGTCCACTCCGGTCACCTGTTGGCAAGGGTGACCCCCGGCCGCGACGGTCGCGCATGCCCCCTGGTCCGGACCCAGGGGGCATATTCGTGTCCAAGCCCTCCTAAGGGCAGCTCGGGCGACACCCACCACCCCCACACCGGACACCGACGAGGCGGTCTCAGCCCCAGCCAAGGCTGTTCACGCCCACGGATCCGCGCTCTCCGACCGGACGGGGAGCCCGTTCAGGAGCCCGCGCCTCGACCACACAGTGCGACGGACGGGCACACAGCGTGAGGTAGGCTCCGGGCGTCGGCTGGTTGCTTGAAGGTGACAGCCAGCCGTCTTGCGCCGGAGGTGTAACAGCCGCACGTCTCCCGCTCCAGGGAGAAGGACCACGTTCAAGTCGTGGCCGGCGCTCCATCAGACCGTAGGCAAAGGTTGGCTGATCGCGGTCTTGTGGGCCGGGTAGCCGAGGCGCAAGATGGACCGGGTCCGAACTCGCCGACGGTACTCGGGTTCTGACAGTCAGTCACAGCGGTCTGGAACTGCCCACCCACCTTCGGAGGGAGTGACCCGCATGAGTGATCCCCGTTTCGTGGCCGCCAATGGCACCGGCCCGGACGACCTGCTCGTCACGGTCGAGGTCTTGGCGAGCGTGCACGACCGGAACGACAGCGACCGATCCGATCCTCCGCCGGACGCAACCGGCGACACACAGCCGGACGGCGACGGCCTCAACCACCCCGAATAGCGGGGCCCTTGCCGCAGTCTCGGGCCGCGCGGTGATGCACCGCGCGGCCTTCCTCGCCTTTGACGCGTCCTGCCCGAGGAGGAGTCGTGGAACACCGGCTGGTCACCGCCGTGGAAAAGGCCCTGGGATGGAGCGGTCCGGCACAGCTCGGCGGTGCGTTCGTCCGTGGCAGCATCGACGACGCGTCGCTGCTGGAGCGGCTGTTGACGCCGAACAGGCTGCTGGACCTGGTGATGCGGCGCAGCCTGACCAACCCACAGTTCCGCTGCTTCCGCGAGGGCGAGGAACTGCACCCGAAGGCGTACTTCTCGCAGGACGTGAACCGGCGCGGTCAGAGCATCAGCATGGTCAACATGCGCCGCCTCGGCGACCTCCTCGCTGGCGGGGCGACGCTGGTCTTGGACGGGGCGAACGTCTTCGATCCCACGCTGGAAGTCGCCTGTCGGGCGATGCAGTGGTGGGCGCGCGAACGCGTCCAGGTCAACGTGTACGTAACCACCAACGACGCCTCCGGGTTCGACCTGCACTGGGACGACCACGAGGTCCTGGTGGTGCAGTTGGCCGGGGCGAAGGAGTGGGAGGTGCGCGGCGCGTCCCGGGTGGCGCCGATGTTCCGCGACGCCGAACGCAACCCCGAACCCTCCCAAGAGGGCGTGTGGTCGGGAACGATGCACGCCGGGGACGTGATGCACATCCCCCGCGGCTATTGGCATCGCGCCACCCGCTCCGGCCACGGTGACGGGCAGAGCATGCACATGACTTTCGGGTTCGCCAAGCGCACCGGTGTGAGCTGGCTGAACTGGTTGGCGGACTGGTCCCGTGAGGACGAGATCTTCCGCCACGACCTGGACCGCTGGGGCCCGCCCGCCGACCGGGCCCTGCAACAGCGGAACCTCCTCGACGCCGCCGCGCGTCTGGTCGACGCGCGCGGCCCCCAAGACTTCCTGGCCCAGCGGGACCAGGAGGCCGTGGGCTCCCGGCACGTGCCGTTCCTGAACATCTTCGGACCTATGACCGGCGTGGTGTGCGTCAGCGACTTCCCGCCCCGCGTCGAGCAGGTCGACGACACGATCGAGATCACCGCTGCCGGGAAAAGGCTCGCTCTCACCGCCGAGGCACTGCCGGCGGCGCGCCTGCTCCTGAGCGGCCACCCCGTGCATCTGAACGGCGACACCCCCGTGGACGGCCTCACACGGGGTTTGGCGGAGGTCCTCACCCGGGAGGGACTGTGCGCGATCCTCACACCCGAGTTGTCCTCGGGCTACACCGATCTCGTCACCAACGCCGCCTGATCCAAACCGCGTTGGATCTCGGTATCCACGCGATCGACACCGCGTTCAACTACGCGGACTTCGCCTCCCACGCCCGACTCGCCCAGACGGCAGGAGACTTGCTGCCTCGATTCGCGATCTCCACCAAGGTCGGCTTCTTCCCGACGACCGGACGCGCTGAACACTCCCTCGACCCCACCCGGCTGCGCCGTGCCATCGAGCAGACCTGTCGGGACATCGGGACGCCGGACACGGTGTTCCTGCACAACCCCGAACGCTCCCTCGCCAGCGTCGATCCCCCGCAGGCGCGCCGCACCTTCACCGCGGCCTGCGCCGCCCTGGACGAAGCCTGCACGGCCGGCCTGTGCCGCACCTGGGGCATCGCCTCGTGGGATCCGCGCACCCTGCCCACGATGGCGGCACCCGACATGCCGACACCGCGCGTGCTCATGGTCCGCGCGGGGCTCCTCGCTGGCGTCGACGTCTTGAACGCCACCGACACCCTCGCCGACCACTGGAACCTGACCCCCGAGACCGTCCGAGGTATGAGCCCCTTTGGGGGCAGCATCACCGACCCCGTGTGGAGCAGCGTCGACGCCCGCGTCTTCCTCACCCACCCCGAGAAGGCATCCCGCGTGCAAGCCGCCCTGCGGGTCGCTTACCACCTGCCGTCGGTTCACGCGGTGGCCGTGGGCTCCGACGACCCCAGCCATCTCCAAGAGCTGACCGAAGCCCTCGACCTGGACGTAGACGTGGACACGGACAAGATCGACCGGTACCGGGCTCTCCTGGACGAACGCGCCGCCCGTCAACGGGCCGTCTGAAGATCCTCGATCAACCTGGTGCTCTCCCGCCGGGCCGGCTCCAGCAGCGGATCCGCAGGATCGGCGTAACGGCCCACGACCTTCGAGCAGAAGAACAGCGCCATCAGCCGCCCCGACCGAGTCGCCATGTCCGCGTGCCGCTCCCGGCGTACGCGATCGGCCAGATCGGGGAGGGCAAGGGAGTTGCCCCACAGGGTGGCCGCGTCGAACCCGCGCGGCGCGAGTCCCCAGTCCTCCCAATCGAGGATCCAGCAGTCCGGGGGGCCGGTCACGTTCGCCCAGTTCAGATCCGCGTGCGCCGGAACCCACTCGTCCAGGGTCGTGTCGACGCGGTCGCCGAACGTCTCGCGGATCGCGTTCGTCACGCCGTCCCGGGTGATGGTCACCGTGTCCGGAGTCGCCACCCGCGTGGTCTCCTGGGCGGCCAAGGCATCCAGAGAGGTGTTCAGCGTCGCCCACCACGTGTCCGGCAGCTTCGGATCGACGGTCAGTCTGCCGCCGGGTTTCACGGGCGCCGCAGTGACCAACTCGGTTTCGTCGACGCGCCACATCGCATCGCCGTCGGTCTCGCGCCACGACATGCCCGCGAACCACTCAGGTTTCGCGATTCCCGACAGGACGGCCGCGCTCTCGACGCCGTTCCAGCCCTGCCCGCCGATTCGGTCAAGGCTGCGGCGCTCGATCCGCACCCACGTCCCCCGATCCGTACGCGCCCCCACCGACCGGCGCTTACGGACCACCGACTCCCGATCCAGCCGCACCCGCAGACCGTGCTCGACGAGGTCCAACGCTTGCTCGACCGGCTCCACGCGCAGGTCGACGACAATCCGAGATGGCATGCCCCGAACCTAGCGGGGGCCTCGGCATGTCCAAAACACGGCGAAGGTCGGGAAAGGCCCAGGTCGGCTACCATCGCCGCCCGCCCAGCAGGACCCGTCTAGGAGGGGCCCATGTTCCACGGCTCGATCCCCGCTCCCCTCCGATCGATCATCTACGAGCACGCCGGCACCTGGCCCGGCGACGACATCTACATCGGCTGCTCGGGGAACTTCACCATCGAGCGCGTGCTGGCCTCGCGGTTCGGTGGCGAGCGCCGGGTCCACGGCAACGACATCACCGCGTACTCGTGCGCCCTCGGCTGGTACCTCGCCGGCGATCCCCTCCCCTTCACCCTCCGTGAGGACTACGAGGACGCCCTCGGCTGGCTCCACCCTTACCTCGAAGACCGCACGGACCTCCTCGCGACCTTGATGTTGGGCACCCGATTCCTCCAGTACGTCGGGAAGGACGGGCCGTACTACCGGCGGATGCTCGAAGCCACACAGGACCAGTGGCCGCGCATGCACGAGAAGACCGCGACGAAGCTCCGCGGACTCGAGACTCACCTCGGGTCGTTCTTCGCCGGCGACGTCCGCGAGTACCTCGACCAGGTCGTGCCCGAGGGGGCCCCGGTCGTGATGTTCCCGCCGTTCTACGCCGGCGACTACACCAGCCAATTCGCCTCGATCGACTCCGCGTTCGCCTGGCCCGAGCCCGAGTTCGGCGAGCTGGACGAGTCCGGCAAAGAGAAGATCATCGAGCAGGTCCAGGACCGGCCCCACTGGGTCCTCGGCCTGCACATCGAACGCCCCGAACTACGGCACCGGCTCGCGGGAGTCGTGCAGACGGCCAACCGCGGCCTGCCGATCTACGTGTACGCCGCCGCCGGCCCCCGCCGGATCGTCCGCCCCCGGCAACCGATCGAGACGATCCGGATGCCGAAGATCGGCAAGGACGAGGACCTGGGCGAGCGGATGACCCTGCACGTCCTCAGCGGCGGGCAGTTCGCGGCCGTGCGGTCGCAGTTCATGTCGAAGACGATCAAGCCCGGGTCGCCGCTCCTCGCGTGCGGGGTAGCGGTCGACCGGAAGTTGATCGGGGCGTTCGCGTTCCTGCCGCCGAAGTTCGACCCGAACACGGCCTACCTCATGTCGGATTTCCCGGTGTCGTGGACCCGGTACCGGCGCCTCGCCAAGCTGATCGTGATGGCCGCCTCCACGCGGGAAGCACAGCTCCTCATCCAGCGGGCCCTGTCCAAGCGGATCGAGGGCTGGGCCACGACCGCGTTCACGGACCGGCCGAACAGCTCGAAGTACGGGCGCGGGATCCCGGGCGTGAAGTTGCAGAAGCGCTCCGAGCCCGGCGACGCGGGCGACGGTATCCACCGTTATCAGCTCCAGTACGGCGGCCCGCTGGGCGTGTACGACCTGCAAGAAGCCCTCGCCCTGTGGAAGAAGAAGCACGGATCGGACGCGCGATGACCACGAGCCGCAGCACGAGCACGCCCCTCCAGCCCCGGCTGGTGCGCCGCGACCCGCGGCTCCTCACCCGCCTGCCGGTCAACGCCCGCTACATGACCAAGGAGGAGTACGACCGCTTGGTCGAGAACGTCCGCGCCGACGGATGCCTCACGAGCGTGCCCCTGGTATACGGCGCCGGCGAGTACGACGAGGAACGCGAACTCGTCCTGTCCGGGAACCACCGGTGTGACGCGGCCGTCGAAGCCGGGGTCTTCGAGATCGACGTGATGCTCATCGATGACCCGCAGGAGAAAGACCAGCTCATCGCCCGGCAGATCTCGCACAACAGCATCGCCGGCCGCGACGACCCGGCCACGCTCAAGCAGCTCTACGACGAGATCGAGGACGTCGACTGGCGCGCCTACTCCGGCCTGGACGACGAGCAGCTCAAACTCCTTGCCGAGGTCTCCCCGGAAGGCTTGAGCGAGGCGAACCTCGACTTCGCCACGGTCTCGCTCGTGTTCCTGCCTGTGGAACTCGACGCCGCCCGCCAGGCATTCGAACAGGCCCGCCTCGGCCAGAACGCCTCGTGGCTCGCCGCACGGGCCGACTACGAGCAGACCCTCGACACGCTCGCGTCGACACACGCCGCCCACAAGGTCGGGAACGTCGCCACCGCACTGCACGCGATCCTGTCCATCGTCGAGAACCACCTCACCGACCTCCAGGCCGGCTACCAGACCCCCGACGGAGAAGCACTGCACACCGGACGCGTCGGCTTCGAGACCGTCATCGGCTCACGCACACTCCCCGCACCGGCCGCCGTCACGATCAACAAGGCCATCGCCGCCGCAGAAGGCCGGGGCGAGATCTCTCCCGGTGAGGGCTGGCGCCTCCTGGAACGCCTCTGCGGCGAGTACCTGTCCGGCCCGAACCACGTCACCCCCGACGAGCAGCCATGACCAGGAACGACCCCCTACGCCTCGACCCCGCGCTCGACCCCTGGGAACGACAGCCCGGAGAGTCAGCCCGCCGACACGGCCAATTCATGACGTACCGGGACCTCGGCCGGGCCCGCACCCTGGTGAAAGCTGCCGAGACCCTGACACTCGCGCCGGGGCACGTGAGGAACGTCGCGGCCGAGAGCCGGTGGCGGGATCGCGCGGAGGCTTGGGATCGGCACCTGGACCGGCTGTACGAGGCGACGTGGCTGGAGGAGCGCCGGCGGGCCGCCGAGACCGACGCGAAGATCCTGGGCGCGGCCATCGGGAAGCTCGCGCAGCGGCTCGGGACGCTGAACGCGGCCGAGCTGTCGCCGGGCGACTTCATCCGGCTCATGGACGTGGCCATGCGGCACCGGCGGACGCTGTTCGGCGACCCGACGGCGACGATCGCCATCACCGGCCAGGGCGGGAACCCGCTCGCGGCGCAGCTCGCGGAGTTCGCGCAGATGCCGGAGGAGCAGCGGCGCGTACGGCTCGCGGAACTCACCGCGTCGGTGACGCGCCGGCTGCGCGCGGTCGACGGCGACGACGACGAGGACGAGGTCCCCGCGGCTACCCCGGAGGACGAGGGCGAGTGAACGCGGGCCGGGCCGTCGAAGAGCTGGGCCACCTCGACGACGAGGCGGTGTACCAGCGGCTGGCGGCTGCCCAGCAGGCGATGAGCCGGGATCTGCTCCGTGACCCGGTGACGCTCGCGCGCGGCCTGGACCGCACGTACCGGATGCGCCCGCACCTCAAGGTCATCGGCGAGGCCCTGGCGGGGGTGCAGCGGGGAGACTACGACCGGCTGCTGATCTACACGCCGCCGCAGGTCGGCAAGAGCACGACGGTCGCGGAGTGGTTCCCGTTCTGGTGGCTGTGCCTGTACCCGATGGACCGCGTGGTGGTCACGTCGTACGGCGACGACCTGGCGCTGCGCCGGGGCAAGACGATCCGCAACTACGTGGAGGAGTACGGCGACGAGTACGACCTGTCCATGCAGCCCGGGTCCGGCGCGATGCAGGACTGGTCCCTCACGCGCGGCGGCGGCGTCCGCTCGGTCTCGGTCGGCAAGGGCCTGACCGGGCACCCCTGCAACCTGCTGATCGTGGACGACCCGCACAAAGACCGCGCGGACGCGGAGTCCGAGGCATCCCGGCGGGCGCTGTACGACTGGTACTCGTCCACCGCGCTCAAGCGTCTCCAGCCCGACCGCAACGCGGTGGTCGCGATCCAGACGCGTTGGCACCCGGACGACTTCGCGGGCCGGCGCCTGGCCGAGGAAGGGCGCTTGGAGGAGGGCGGGCGGTGGAAGGTCGTGCACCTGCCGGCACTCGCCGACGCGAAGTTCGGGCACGACCCCCTGGGGCGTGAGCAGGGCGAGCCGCTGCCGCACCCGAAGATCCCGACGCGGAACACGGCGGCGCTGCGGGCGTGGTGGGCGGACATGAAACGCACGTCGATCGTCCGGGACTGGCACTCGCTCGCGCAGGGCGACCCGCAGCCGGCGGAGGGCGCGTTGGTGTCCGAGGAGCTGCTGCGCCTCATCCGGGACCAGGACCAGGGCGTGACGCCGCAGAAGATCGCGGTGGCGATCGACCCGTCCGGTGGCGGCCGGGACGTCGCGGGCATCGTCGGCGGCTACCTCGGCGACGACCAGCGGGTGTGGATCACCCATGACGTGTCCGGCCCGATGTCGTCGGCCGACTGGTCCACCGCGGCCTGTCTCCTCGCGCACGAGACCGACGCGGCGATCATCTACGTGGAGTGGAACTTCGGCCGGGACATGTGCGAGTTGGCGATCCGGACGTCGTGGGAGACGTTGCAGCGCGAGGGCCGTATCCCGGCGACTGTGCTGATGCCAGCGATCGCCCCCGTTCGGGCGAAGCAGGGAAAGCTGTTGCGGGCCGAGCCTGTGGCCCAGCAGATGGTTCAGGACCGGGTGCGCCTGCGCGGTGTGTTCGTGGACCTGGAGCACGAGTGGTCGCACTGGATGCCGACGGACCCGGACAGCCCCGGCCGGATCGATGCCTCGACCATCCTCGTGTACGGGCTGATCCCGGAGGCGAACAAGGGCGCCATCGTGCACTCGCCGCTCGCGCAGGCCCCACAGGTGATGGGGGCGGCGCCGAGCAGCGCGGCGACGGCGTACGGCCGGCGCATCGGCAGATGAGGTGACACGTCCCGAGACCGTTTGTATTGATCGGTTACGCACGGGTTTGCGCGTTTGGCCTACGATGCCCGCCGACCACCGGACGCCACGCCACCCAAGGGGCCGACATGATCCCTATCGCAGCACTCGTCGTGCTGGCTCTCGCCACCTATCGGGGCACGACGATCGCCGTCCATGACTCCATCCTCAATCCCGTACGAGACCGGATCTTCGACTGGCGGAACCGGCGGCCCGGCTCGACGTTCCGCAACCTGGTGGTCGACCTGATCTCCTGCGTGTACTGCATGGGTTGGTGGGTCGCGGGCGCGGTCCTGGTCGCGTGGCTGCTCGCGACAGACACATGGAGCGGAACCCCGGTCGTGGTCCACGGCATCGAGTGGCTCGCGGTTGCCGGCGGCGGCGTCCTGTGCAACCGCTGGGACGACTCGCGGGACAGCTCGTGACCACCCGCCAAATCACCGCGGCTGCCTCGCGGTACACATCCCGCAGGATCAAAGCGAAGCCGGTCGATCAGTCCTGGCAGTTGGCTGCGTGGGATTTCTACCGCAGCGTGCCCGAAGTCCGCTTCGTCAGTACGTGGACGGGCAACGCGCTCGGCGGCGCGGCGCTGTACGCCGGTTTCCAGGCCGATGACGGCACGATCGAGCGCGCACCCGACACGCACCGATCCGCCGAACTGGTCGCGAGCATCGCGGGCGGCCCCGACGGACAATCACAACTGCTCCGCTCGTTCGGCCCGCACCTGGTGTGTCCCGGTGAGGGCTGGATCGTCATCGAGCCCCCCGACGACTCCCGGCCAGCCGCCGAGGCGTGGAACGTCCTGTCCGTGAGGGAGGTCAAGCAGCAGCAGGGGAAGCTGGTCGCGGAGATCCGGGGCGAGCCCGTCGACATCCCCGCGCCCGACCCCGACGCGCCGATCGACGAGAAAGCGCCGATCGCGATCCGCGTATGGGAGCCCCACCCCGAAAGGTACTTGGAGGCGGATTCCCCGATCCGCTCCAGCCTCGACCTGCTCGAAGAACTTCAGTTGCTCACCGCGGCCGTCAAGGCGATCGCGCGGAGCCGGCTCACGGGCCGGGGCATCCTGTTCGTGCCCAAGGGCACCAGGTTCCCGACCAGCGCGGTCGCGGGGGCGGCCGAGGACGACCTGATCGACGTCCTGATGGACATCGCCTCGACCGCCATCAAAGAGCCCGAGAGCGCCGCCGCGACGGTCCCGATCATCCTGGAAGTACCGGCCGACACGATCGGCGCCTTCCAACTCCTGAAGTTCGACTCGGACTTCGATGACCTCGCGAGCAAGCTGCGCGAGGAGGCGATCCGCCGGTTCGCCACAGGGTTGGAGATCCCTGCCGAAATCCTGCTGGGTCTGGGCCAGGTCAATCATTGGGGGGTCTGGGCGCTGACCGCCGAGGCCGTGCGTTTGGGAATCGAGCCCAAGCTGCGGGTCGTCACCCACGCCCTGACCACTCAGTGGATGCGCCCGATCCTGGAGTCCGAGGGCGTCGAGAACGCCGGGCGCTATCTGGTGGCGGCCGACACGAGCCCGCTGCGCGTCCGCACCAACCGGTCCGAGACCGCCCTCAGGTTGTTCGAGCTGGGCGCGATCGGCGGGCGGGCGTTGCGCCGGGAAACCGGGTTCGACGAGGACGACGCCCCCACGGCCGAGGAGACCGCAGCCCGTGACCGCCGCGAGGCGCAGGCCCCGGCCGACACTCCGCCCGTGAGCAGCCCCACGTTGCCCGCCGACGAGTCCCCGGGTGAACCGGACACGCTGCCGGCGTCCGCGTCCGTGTTCGTGCCGGTCGGGCCGAGTGAGGGTCTGTTGGCCGCCGCCGACGGCCTGATCTGGGCGGCGCTGGCCGCAGCCGGCGAGAAGCTGCGCCGCACCCCCGCGTGTCCTCGATCGGAGCGCACCCGGGCGCGGGAAGTCGACGCCGCCGCCGTGCACACGCTCCTGACCGTCGACGCCGCGCAGATCGAGCAGTGGTCCCTGTTCCAAGGGGCGTGGACCCGCGTGCCGGAGATCGCGCGACGGTACGACCTGGACCCGACCTGCCTAACCGCGAGCCTGGACAGCTACTGCCGCGAGCTGGTCGCCGCCGGCGTGAACCACAGCTACGACGTCGTCCCGGCCGCGATCAGCTCCTGCACCGTCCTGGCGGTGGCCGCGTGACGCCCGGGAACCGGCCGTCGACGGCCCCGGACGTCGCGGCCGGTATCTCCGTGAGTGCCGGCGCCGTCACCGCCCAGTGGTGCCCGACGTGCAAGGCGAACACCCTCCTGCTCGGCGAAGTGCTCGTCATCGCCCCGGGCGGCGTCGCGCGGGTCGCGGCCTGGCAGTGGTGCGAGATCTGCGAGGACCCCGCTCTCCAGGAAGAGGAGAAGTGCTGTGGCAACTGACCAGGAGCAGGAGCAGGGGCCTGCGGCCCAGGGGTTGGCCGTGTACGCCGAGGCGTACCACGACCGGCTGTGCCCGGCCTGCGGCCGACAGACCCTGACCGTCGTGGTCGTCCGGATCCACCCCCACGACAGGGACGTCGATGCGGGCGGGTGGGCGCACTGCTCGGGCTGCGACGCGACACCGCACCCGACGATGGAGGTGCCCGGTGAACGGTGACCTGGGGGCGGCGCTCGACGCGGCCGAAGAGGACGTCGCGGCCACGGTCGCCGAGGTCCTGGCCGAGGTGGCCGACGAGTTCGCCGCCGCGCTGGACGACGCCACCGAGATCGTCGCCGCCCGGTTCTCCGTCGCCCGGATCGCCTCGATGTGGCGGGCCCGCGTGCCGCGCCTCGTGCGGCGCCTGTTGGGAGTGGTGGAGACGGCTGCGGTCACCGCGGCCGAATCCGTCGATGCCCCGCTGCCCGACGGATGGGATGACCTGCCAGGCCGGTACGACGACGACCGGCAACTACCGGCGTCGCTGGGCTCGTACGTCACCACGACGGAGCACCTGTTGCGGGCGGTGGGCGACCGCCTGTCGGCCGTGGCCGTCGCCGAGCTCGCGGCCGGCCTGGACGCTGGCGAGGACATCGAGCAGCTCCGGGCCCGGCTGCGCGACGCGTTCGCCCGCGAGGGGGCGCAGCTCGGCGCGGTGCGGGAGGAGCGGATCGCGAGGACCGAGTCCGGGCGGGCCTGGAACACCGCGACGTTGGCGGCCGGGCGGGACCTGACCGAGCCGGAACGGCCGTTGGTGAAGCAGTGGCTGACTAGGTTCGACACGTTGGTGCGGGACGCGCACGCCAACGTCAACGGCATGGTGCGGCCCATCGATGAGCCGTTCACCGTCGCCGGCGTCTCGATGAGCGGCCCGTGCGACCCGACAGCGCCGCCCGAGCTGGTGATCAACTGCCGATGCGTCCTCGCGTTGGCACCCCAAAGCCGCGCTGCTGCCTTCGATTCTCAAGATGCCCCGGCGGCACCGGTTAACGATCCAAGGGAAACAGGCGTGTCGACGAGAACAGCCGCCGCCGACGGCAGCCACCGTCAGGGCGCCATGATCGCCCTCATCCCCACTCCCGGCGACGCGGCGCACTTGGCCATCCCGGGCGGGGAGCCGGAGGACGAGCTGCACCTGACGCTGGTGTTCCTCGGCGAAGGCGCGGACTGGAGCCCGGAGCAGCGCGCCGCGCTGATCGACAACGTCCGCGAGCGCGCGGCGGCGGACCTCGGCGGAGGGACGGTCGTGGGCCGGGCGTTCGGCTCGGCGCACTGGAACCCGGACAGCGACACCCCGTCGTGGGTGTGGTCGGTCGGCGACGACCGCGACCGACCCGACGACGCGCCGATGCTCTACAACGCGGGGGCAGTCGCGTTCGAGGCCGTAGACGAGACCGACGGACCGCCCCTCGCCTACCAGCACACGCCGTGGGTCGCGCACGTGTGTGCGGCGTACAGCGACGACCCCGCGTTCCTGCACGAGTTGGAGAGCCGGCTCGGCCCGATCGAGTTCGACCGCATCCGGGTCGCGTTCGCCGGCGAGTACACCGACATCCCCATCGGCCCCCAGGAGGAGCCCATGCAACCGGACACCGATACGACGGCGGACGGCCTACCGGCCCGCGCCTGGTCCACACCCGACGACACGGCGCTCGCGTTCGAGAACCAAGAGACGGGCGACGGCAGGATTTTCGCCGCCGGCTCGCTGCACTGGGATACCGGCCCGTGGCCGCTCCAGTACGCCGACGAGATGCTGATGGGGCACGAGGGCGCGGAACTCGCGGGCGCGATCGAGTCGATGTCCCGCGACGGCGACCGCCTCGCGGGGACGGGCGTGATCTACACGAGCCGCCCGGCCGGACAGGACGCCGTGATGCTCCTGGAGGAAAGCGCGCCGCTCGGGGTGTCCGTCGACCTGGACGACGTGGCCCTTGAGTTCGTGGACCGCACCTACGTGGACGGCGGCGACGACGAGGAGTACGCGCTCGCGGCGTCGCTGGCGTCCGCGAGCCTGCTGCGCCTGCCGGACGGCGCGTGGATGATCACCGCCCGCACCGCGGCCGACTGGACCGCGTCCGGGTCCGTCCTCTCCCGGGAGCAGCACACGGTGCAGCTCATCACCGGCCCGGGTGGAGTGGTCTCCGCCGACGCGGTACGGACCGCGTTCGCGGGGACGTTCACCGCGGCTGCCGGTGACCCCGACGACCCCGACGGTGGGCTCGTCGTACACAGCGAGACGACCGGCGATTTCCTGCTCCGGATCACGAAGGCGCGGGTGCGCGGCGCGACGTTGGTGGCGATGCCGGCGTACGACCGGGCGCGGATCGTCCTCGACCCGCTCCCGGACGAGGCCGAGGCGTCCGGCGCGGGATCGGCGATCACGGCGGCCGAGCCGAGCGAGGCGCAGCAGCGGGTCATCGCCTATGTGTCGGTGTGTCCGGCCCCGGTCGGCGCGCGGGAGGTCGCGCAGGCCCTCGGAATGAAGATGGAAACCGCCAAGGCGCACCTGACGCGTGCCTCGAAGGCGGGGCACCTGGTGCGGTTGGCGAGCGGCCTGTACGTGGGTGTGACGAACATGCCCGAGGGGACGCACGCGGCCACCCTGGATGGCCTGGAAACCGTGCCGGACGGTGACGAACTCCTGGCGTCGGCTTGGACGGCGATGCGGGACATGCCGCCGATGCCGGCCTCGTGGTTCCGCCAGCCGACCGCCGCTGAACTGCCCCCGGGCTCGGGGGGCGTGCACTACGCGGCGGGCCGCGTGTACGGGTGGGTCGCACAAGCCGGGGAGCCGCACGCCGGGATGCCCGGCCGGAACCTGACGATCGAGTCGCTGGGCAGCATCGACCTGTCGCACTTCCTCCGGGCCCGGTTCAGCCTGGACGACGGCTCGACCGTCAAGGTCGGGGCGTTCACGATGAACGTGCCTCACCACAGGGACGGAGCGGAATGCGAGAGCGCCGCATGCCAATTCGACGACAGTCGCACCGTGGCCGGGATCGTTACCGTCGGGATGTCCGCCGGGGGGATGTGGTTCTCCGGCGCGGCGTCCCCGTGGCTGTCCGACTGGGACCGCAAGGTGTTCAGCGCGTGCCAACCGAGCTATCACATGCGGCAGGGACGCGGCGGTAAGTGGGAGCTGCGCGCGGTGCTTTCCGTCCCGGTTCCGGGACACTCCTCGCCGCTCCTGGCCGCCGCTGTCGCCGAACGCGCCCAGCTCGCGCTGGCCGCGTCCGCAGCAGGTGTCCAGGCCCCCGACACCCTGTCGGGACACGGTCGCGACACCGTGTCGGGCATGTCCCGACGCGTGTCGGGACACATCGGGGAACAGCGCACTGACCTGGGCCGACACGGATCCGACACCCTGTCGGGACAACGTCGGGACACGTCCGACACGTTCGTCGAGGCGGTTTCCTCGCTCCTCACCAGCCCCGCGTTCCTCGACGAGTTCACCGACGCCATGGAGCGCCGGAAGACCGACCGCAACGCCGCTGCGCGAGAGGAGATCGAGCGGTTGTCCGCTGCGGTCGCCCCGGCGCGCCGGGAGATCGCCGCCAGCATGGCCGGCGCCATCACGACAGGAGGCAAATGACATGTGCAACTGCGGCAAAGCGAACAAGCAGGAGTGGGAAGTAGTCGTGACGCCGACCGGGGGCACGGAAAGGGTCGTGTTCACCTCGGTGTCGAAGCCGACCGCAACCACGGTGAGTAAGCGCTACGCCGGCAGCACGGTCCGAGAGAAGGCCAAGGCCGGGGCAATCCCGCCGACTCCCGCGCAGGTGGCGGCGCCCAGGCCGGTGCCGGAGAAGTAGAGGCACCGCCGCCCGACCGCCCACCAGGGCGGCGGGCTAAGATTCGCGCAGACGACCGCTGGTTCTGGGCCGGGTCTCCAAGAACGACATTGGAGATCCGTCCCATGGACCCGTTCGAAATGCCCGAGGACATTCGTGCCCTCAACGACGATGAGCTGAGTGCTCTCCTCGAAGCCGCCGTGGTCGCGTTCGACGCCCGCTCGACCGCGAGCGTTGTCTCTCCGACGGACCTCGACCAGTTGCGGGCGCTCGCGACCGGTGTCGCGTCCATCCGCGACGAGCAGGCCGCGCGCCTGGAGGCGGCGCAGCAGGCTGCCACGGAGATCGACTCCCTCGCCGCGCAGGTACGCGGTGGTTCCCCGGAGCCGGTGGCCGAGCCGGTCGAGCCGACCACGGCGGCCGTCGAGACCGAGCCGGAGCCCTCGCCCGAGGCGGGGGCCGTAGCCGCAGCCGCCGCGATGGCGCAGCGCCCGGCGCTGAACCTGGCGAACGTGCGGCGCAGGCAGCCGCGTGTGCTGCCCGAGCCGGCCGCGCCGACGACCGTCATCACCGCGGCCGTCGACGTCCCCGGCTACACGCCGGGTCAGGAGCTGGATTTCCCCAGCATCACCGCCGGGATCATCAGCCGCGCAAACGCCTTGAAGACGGCTGGCGGCGGGGTGGGGCAGGTCATTTCGTACCGGCACCCGTACCCGCAGGAGCTGGTGGTCACCGACTCGTCGTCGGCGCCGGAGGGCACGACGGTGGCGATCACCGCGGCCATGCAGTCGCGCCTGCCGCAGCGGACCATCACCGCGTCGGGGGGCTGGTGTTCCCCGTCGCGGACCGTCTACGACATGCTCGGCGTGGCTTGCCCGGACATGCTGTGGGACGCGCCGGAGATCCAGCTCGCCCGTGGCGGCCTGAGGTACTACAAGACCCCGAGCCTGGACGTCGCGGCGATGACGTGGGTCCACACCGAGGCCGACGACATCTCGGGCGCAACCAAGCCCTGCTTCAAGGTTCCGTGCCCGGACCCGGTCGAGGTGCGTTGCGACGCGGTCGGCGTCTGCCTGGAATCCGGGATTCTGACGCAGCGTCACTTCCCGGAACTCGTCAACTGGTACCTCGAAAACACCATGATCGCCCACGAGATCCGGATCAAGCAGGTCCTGTTCGCACAGGCCCTCGCGGGTGCCACGCCCGTGTTGCTGCCGGCTTCGATGGGTGCGCTGAGCGCGGTGTTCGCCGGGGTCGCGCTCCAGGCCGCCGACATCATCGAGCGCCACTCCCTGTGTGAGTCGACCTCGCTCGAAGTCGTCTTCCCTTGGTGGGCGCACAACTTGTTCCTGACCGACCTCGCGCGGCGGAACGGCGTCGGTGTCGACGAGGTGACCACGGTCGACCTTCAGAACCTGTTCACGCCGTTGGGTGTCCGCCCGCAGTGGGCGCGTGCCCTGCCGCCAGCCGTGCCGGCGGACATCGGCGGCCCGGCCGCCGCGCTCGACTGGCCGGCGACGCTCCAGTTTTTGATCTACCCGGCGGGCTCGTTGCAGGTCGGGCGAGGGGAAGAGGTCAACCTCGGCGTCGTGCACGACTCGGAAAAGTTCAAGACGAACGACTTCACCGCGCTGTTCTCGGAGGAGTGCGTCGCCCTGGTGGACCGCTCCGTGGACACCCGGCGCGTGACCGTCCCGATCTGCCCGACCGGTGCGACCGGCGGCCAGACCGTTCTGGCCTGCCCGATCGCCTGACCCGCGGCTACCCCATCGCGCGCGCCGGGCCCATTGAGTCACGGGCCCGGCCGCGCACCCTTCACTGCTCGACTGGAGGCGCGCGATGCCGGCAGGGCTGCGCAGCTACGTCGAGGCGATCCCGGGCACGCCGCTCCCCCACGGCATCCTCGGCGCCTCGTGCACGACCGTCATCGACGTCACCGAGGACCGGATCCACGAACTCAACGGCGTCGAGTGGCTGGCGTTGGGATGCCACCCGGCCCATCACTGGCCCGACCCGTGCGAGACGGACCCCCCGGGTACGGCCACACCGAAAACGTTCGCCCGGCCCGTCACGGAGCACGCCGTGCCGATCGTGGTGTACGCCGGCGCCGAGTGCTCCTCCCCGGGGTGGTCGTACGAGGAGGCCCGGACCCACGCCGTCGCGTCGCTGGAGCTGGGCCAACAGAACGCGGTGGAGGCCGGGTTCTGGTCAACCAAGCTCACGGTCGACGCGGTCGACCTGACTCCGGCCGAGGGGCCGCTGAGCATCGCCGCAGGTGTCGCGGTCCTGGAGGGGTGCCTCGCCGAGTCGTACGGCGGCAAGGGGACCTTGCACGTCCCGGCAGGTGCCGCAGCCCTGTTGGGGTGCTGCAACGTCGTCCGCGAGGATCCCGCCTCGGGCGCGCTGGTGACCCTGGCCGGGAACTGCGCCGTCATCGGCGCCGGATACAGCACCTTGAACACCGGACCCGGCGGGATCCCCGCGGATCCCGGTACGGCGTGGCTGTACATCACGGGGCCGCTGGTCATCCGTCGCGGCCCGGTCGACGTGATCCCGGACAGGCCCGGTCCGTCAGTGAACATCAGGACCAACGACCGCAGGGTCCTTGTCGAGCGCACGTACGTGGTGGGCACCACGTGCACCGTGTGCGCGGTCAACGTCCAGGTGTGTCCTACATGAGCCCCTCGAACCCCTGGAGGGGGTACCCGTGAACCCGAACATGATCCGAGTCCGGCCGCAGCCGCTGAACCGCATCGCCTTCGCCCAGTGGGCGGTTGTCCAGGTACCCAAGGTGCGCACGGTGACGCCGTACGAGTTCGCCGTCCCCGCCGAGCAGTTCGCGGCGATGCCCGAGGCGTTGCTGATCGGCTCCACCGTCGACGGGCACCCGTACGTCTCCCCCCAGGAGGACGCGGCCACGGGCACACCGCCCCCGGGCGCTGAGCCCGCCGAGCTGCTGGGCGTGGCCACCGCGGCCGGCTTCGCGGAAGTGCAGGGCGCGATGACCGGCGCGATCGTCGCGGCCGACGTCGCCGCCGCGAACGCCGCCGACCGCCAGGCCGAGGCGGAGAGCACGCTGCCCGAGCCCGACGACAGCGACCCAAGCGACCCGAGCCCCGAAGCGCCCGAGGGTGTCTTTCCGTGCACGGTGTGTGAGCGGGAGTTCACCAGTGATCGGGGCCTGAGCACACACCTGCGTCGGGCTCACGCCGAAGCGGACGAGGTGAACTGATGCCGGTCGAGCCTCTGCCGTGCGGATCCGGCGCTGGCGACGGCGGAGCGGACGTCGAGCAGACCCTCCTGTGCGACGTTCTGCCCGACGGGTCGATCGCCGGTACCGCACTGGCCGTGTACGAGTACGACGCGGACGGAAACCCGGCCGGGCCGCCGACGTTCGTCGCCCCCGCGACCGGCGCCCCGTACGTGGCGCAGGGCATCTTGCAGCCCTGTCCGGGGGATGTCGGGTGCGGCGCCCCGGTGCAGTTCTGTTTCCAGTCCACCGCGCCCGTCGACCAGCCGGGCCGGATGTACGACACCGTCCTGACGCTGGCGCAGGGTTTCCCCGTCCAGGCCCTCGTCAAGGACCTGGTGGAGACCCCGCTCAACATCCTGTGGGAGGTCACCGACCCGGACGGGACGGCGTTCGCCGCCGACCTCCAGACGGCTCTACAGAGCCAGTTCCCGGGGCAGACCGTCACGGTGACGCCCGGCGTGGTCGACGTGTGCGCCGGCGGTACCGCCGACTTCGCAATTCACGTCGAGTGTCTGCGCATCGACCAGAACCCGCCGACCCTGTTGCAGTTGAAGTACAACAGCGGCCGGGACTTGATCATCAACCCCGCGTACCTCTCCACCCCGCCACAGAATCAGTTCGCGTTCCTGAAGCGTCAGGACGGCGTCTCGCCCGTCGCCGTGGCCGACGTGAACTGTACGAACATCGCCAACCGCGGCTGGGAGACGAACGACAAGTCGGCCAGCTTCGAGACGTGGGGGCCGCCCGGGTCCGGGCAGAACGTCCTTGAGGGGACCACGCCGACGCCGCGCGGGACCGTGGTCCAGGAGATCAACTCGTTCGGGTCCGGCCCCACACCGACTACCGGCGCCAACGCAGGCAACCCGAACTACGGCAGCAACCCCGACACGATCTGGCAAACGTTCGTCGTCCCCGCTGCGGGCAACTTCGTGATCAAGGTCGTCGTCGGCGGCCGGGCCACGACCGAGAACATCCCGATCAAGCTGTCGGCCGGCGATGTGGGCGACGCGGGCATCGGCGATGTCATCAACACCTCGGTGAACGCCCCGAAGGTCACCACCGAGGGCGGGACGCCGGCGGCTGCGTGGACCACGTTCACGCAGACCGTGCCGCTCGCGGCCGGCACGTACACGCTGGCGTTCACCGGGCCCGAGAACCAGACCAGCACAACGGACGACAACGCGTTCGGCGGCCTGTTCACGGACATGCGCGTCTACCAGGACGCACCGAACACCATCGAGAACTTCGTCAACGACGACGACACGTGCGTCGTCCCGACGACCGAGAACAGCACCGTTTGCGAGTTCTGGGCGCCGCGCTGCGCCGGCGGCGACATCGTCGGCTGGTACAACGTCGCCGACGGCGAGGAGCTGACGAACGCGCAGTTCTGGGCGCAGGTCCCCGCCCCCACCTGCTGCTCGGGGACGTCCGGCGAGGGCTCCTCGTCGGTCGGGAACCTGGTCTACACCTACCTCGTGTGCGGCACCCTGAACGGGGAGCGGCGCACCATGTCCCGGGTCGTGGTCTCCGACCAATCCGGCGGCATCATCGCCGATTCGTTCGTGGACACCGACGGCGGCCCGGTCACCCCCGACACCTGGCAGCCAGGCGACTGCGGCGGCGACGCCCCGACCGTTGGGGAGTTCGTTCTCTGCGACGACAACGGGCCGTTCGTCCGCACGCTCATCCAGAACGCCCAGGGCGTCGTCACCAGCGTTGTCAACACCACGCTCGGCGGCGCTCCGTACGTGCCCGTCGGGCCCGTCGTGACCTGCGACGCCGGGTGCTCCAACGCAACCACCCTCCTGCTGTGCGACGTCCCCAACGACACCCCGCCCACCGGCACCCCGACCGTCACCGACAGCGGCCAGCAGTTCATCGCGGACATCCCCGGCGCCGACTTCATCCAACGGCCCGGCGGAGGCGGCGCGCTCTGGACCGGAGGCGTGATCAACCTCGGCCCGGACGTCTCGTCCGGTCCCGGGATCACACAGGTGCACCGGTTCGTGTCGGCCACCCTCCAGGCACCGGCCCCGGCCTGCACGAACGGCACCGCGCACGTGTCGCTGTCGGTCGAGGCGCAGAACCTCGGCCCCGCCGCCAGCTGCTCCGGCGCCGGACGCTTCCGGCTGTACCGGGTCAGCGACGGCGCCGTACTCGGGTCCGGCACACCGCTGTTCGGCACACCCGTGGGCCAGACCGACGTACTGACGATCGAGGCCGACGTCCCGGCCGCCGATCTCGCCGCGACCAACGTCGCCGTCTGGCTCGACGTCGAGACGTTCCAGACCGGCACGTGCCCGCCTCCGGACGGCAAGACCTGGCAGGCCCGCAACTTCACGGCGGCGTTCGCCTACGACGTCGAGGGCTGCGAAACCCAGTTCCTGCGGACGGTCCTGACCGACTGCGAGACCGGCGCCACCCTGGCCACCGTCGACACCACCATGGACGGCGCCCCGTACGTTCCCACCGGGGAGGTCGGTCAGTGCGCCGTGACAGGCGACTCAGGCGGTGACTGCCCGTGCGTGTCGGCGGCGGACATCGGCCAGGCGGTGGCGGCCGAGGCCGGAGACACCGAGGTTCTGACCCTCTGCGACGACGGCACCGACCCGGTGACGCCCTTCCTGCGGCGCCTCACGTTCGACGGCACCGGCGCGCTGACCGGCACGGTGGACACCGATTTCACCGGTGCCCCGTACGTGGTCACCGGCGAGGCCGTCGACTGCCCCGGCGGCTGCACCACGGCGTCCTCGATCGGCACCGTCTGCTACACCCCGCCCGTCGCCGTGCAGACCCTGCAAGACGACTGGACCGGCGCGACCAGCGTCCTGGGAGGCGGCTCCCGGGTCTGGACGAACCCCAACTTCGCCGGCGCCGGGATCACCGTCACCGAGACGGTCACCCCCGACACCGGGGCCGCGCTGCTGGGCGCCGGAGTCCGGAACACGGCGACCAGCCCGGCGAGCCAGCACACCGCCATCGACCTCGGGGCGCCGAGGTCGAACGTCACCGTCCGCATGGACTTCTTCGGCAGCGTCCAGGGTGAGCGGCTGCGGAACGTCTCCCCGGCGTTCGCGGCGGTGTCCGGGAACGGGACTGCGGTCCTGGCCAACACGGGCGTGGACGGCGGACCGGCCGGTGACGGAACGATCTTCCTGAACTTCCCGGGCCCCATCCAAAACATCTCGTGGGACTACGCCCCGACCGGAGGCGGTCTCTCCGGCCAGTCGTTCATTTCCTTCAACTCCGGCAACGCCTCGAACTCGGCCCCGGCCGCCGTCCTCCGCGACTGCGTGACCGGCGCGACGACCCTGGTCGACCTGGCTACCGGGACGGTGCTGAACCCGGCGGCGATCTCCATCGTGGACTGCCCGGACGCTGTGGCATCGGAGGTCCGCGACGCCCGGGACGAGGAACTCCTCGTCCTGTGCGACTCCACCCCGACCCGCTTCCTGCGCCGCTACAACTACGACGCGACAACCGGCGCACTCGTCGGGATCGTGAACACCACGCTGGACGGGTCGACGCCGTTCGCCCCGGTGGGCGCGGTCGGGGTCTGTACGACGGCCATCGCGTCGGACTTCGATTTCCTGTCGACCGTCCTGTGCGACAGCAACGGCACGCAGTTCATCCAGCGGCTGACGTTCAACTCGGCCACCGGCGCGGTCACGGCGACCACGAACACGACGCTGACCGGCGGCGCGTTCGCACCCGTCGGGGCGGTCAGCCTGTGTTCCAACTGCTGCCCGGCCGTGATCGGGCAGGGGTGCACCAACACCGGCAGCGGCTTCTACACCGCGATCCGGGCGACGAACGGCACGATCAGCCTGATCGACTCCGTGAGCGGCGCGGCCGTCCTCGCGGCGAACATCGTCCCGTGCCCGAGCGACAACACCGCCCGGACCCTCACCGCGCAGGCCAGGCAGTTGACGAACGCCACCCCGTGGACGCCGGGCGCCGATGTCGTCGGAACGCTCACGAGCCTCACCGTCACGGGCCTGAGCGGACTGTGGGACCTGGTCGACCAGAACGGCACGGCCCTCACCGGCCTCCCGGCCGGGCTCACCCTGACGTGGTCGGCCGAGGACGACAACACGCTGACCGGCCCGACGTCGGTCACCCCGCAGGCCGGGGCGAGTGTCGTCGCCAATTGGACGGTGCGATAAGGGTGTCCGTCCCCTGGATCCAGAACTTCCCGGGAGCGGGCTGGCAAGCGTCCAACAACTCCGGAGGGTCCTGGTTCGCGTATCCGACGGCCGTGAACCTGGGTCAGGTCGGGGCCGCGACCGGATTCCAGAGGTTCCGTCCCCCGACACCGTTCACCGTGCCGCCCGGGGTAACGCAGACGCACCTACGTGTGCTCTGGCGGGGCGATATCCACGACACCGCCGCCAACATCCCGCCGGAACTGCACATCGACGGTGCGCCGGCGGCCACGGCGCCTTTCCCGCTGGGTGTCGCCACGACCTACGAGAGCTTCGTCCCGGTCCCACCGGCAGGCCCGCACGCCTTCGAGGTGTGGGCCGGCAACTCGGCCAACGCGGGGGGCGTCACGCGCCTGGACTCCGTCGTCTTCGACCTCGTGTCCCTCGTGCCCTGCGGATGCTGCCCGATCGACGCCGAGGGCACCGCAGCGGGCGTACGGGTCTTCTCGTGCCGGACACCGGACGGCTTGATCCACTGGTATGACACCGCGCTGAACGAGTACCCGGCCGCGTCCGTCACTCCGGGACAGGGCGTTTGACGTGATCCCCTGCGACTGCTGTCCGACCGCATCACCGCCGCGCTGCGGCATCGGCGAAGTCCCCTTCTCCTCGGCGGTGGTGTCCGCCAACCCCGCCGGGCTGTCCATTGTCAACCTGGCCAGCACGATCGACGGGACGCAGGGGTCGGACCTCTCCGGGTTCGTCCCCCCGGTCGGTGAGGCCGTGCTCGTGGCCAACCCGACCACCGCGATCGACTACCTGTTCGCAGCCCCAGTGGACGACCTGGTGCGGCTGCGCTGGCACAACGGCGGCGGCGGCATCCTGACCGATCAGGACGGGTTCGGGCTGGTCACCGTGACGTTCCTCGACGTCGGGCTGGCCCCGATCACCTCGACGCCCTGGGACCTCACCGCACCCGCCGGGAACAACGCCCCTCCCCGGCAACTGGACTTCACGGCCCTGGACGGGGTCGCCCGGGTCCGGTTCAGCGGCTTCCACAAGCAGAACACGGGGGTGTTCGGCGCGGGGTCGCCGCTGCTCCGGCAGGTCGAGGCGTTCGTGTTCGGGCCCGTGTTCCCCTGTCGCCGCGGAACCGGCGCCTTGGAGTGGTTCAACCAGGCCGGGAACCTCGTCCCGACCGTCGACGTCGTCCCGTGTCCGGGATCGTGAGGAGTCACCCATGAGCACCAGCGGCGGGTACGTACCGGCTGCCGTCCCCGAGTGCCCGTACACCCCGCGCATGACCCGCGCGGCGGCGCTCGCGCTGCGCACGGCGGGCGGCCTGCGGGAGAACTGCGTCGTCGTGATCACGGACGGCCCGGCGATCGGTCCGTCCGCCACCGTGACCGAGATCGAGCTGAACCCGGTCGGCCCAACGGCCCTCGGCCAGGCCGCCCGGGTGTTCACCAGCTACGACAACGACGCGTGGACGGGCATCTACGACGTCGACCTCGGCACCGGCACGCTGACCGAGCTGCGGGACAACCGCGGCAACGTGGCGAAGGACGTCGACAGCGGCGGGAACACGGTCACCGCCCAGTTCCCATGGGGGAACGCGGCGTGGAGGGACTGCTACGCCGAGGACGCCGTCCTGACGGCAGCCAACGCCCAGGTCGGCGCGATCACGAACTGTCGGATCGTCGGGTCCACGCTCGATTTCACAGGCAAGACCGGCGGGGCCTGGACGGACGCCGAAGTCGTGGGCGCCACGGTGACGACCGGCCCCAACATGGTGGTCACGCGCTCCAGGGTGATCGGAGCCACGGTCAGCAACGCGGGCACGGGTGCCGTCACCCTGACCGACTCCCGGATCCTCGACGCCACGACCACGCTCGCCGTGTCCGCCGCCGCGACCGGGACCAAGACGCTGACCGGATGCGTGATCAGCGACCGCTTCCGGATGAACATCACCGGGCAGAACACGGTGACCCTGCTCGGGTCCGAGTTCGTCGGCCGGGGCACGCACACCAGCGAGGCCGAGCTAGGCGGCACGGGCGGTATCACGGTCACGGACACCACGGTCATGCCGGCGTTCGGGGCGTTCCCCGCTCTCGATCTCCAGGGCTCCGGCGGGGTCGCCCTCGCGCAGGGCGACATGCGGGAATCCCGGGTCAACACGGTGGCCGGCTCGTCCTCGGTCGTGACCGCGTCGACGTTCACCTTCCGCCGGTCCTCCGGCATCGTCGTGAACGCGACCGGGACCGGCTCGGTGCTCATGCAGCAGGGCGTATTCCTGGCGGCCGGCCAGATCACGCAGAGCGGCGCCGCAGCCCTACAGATGAACGGGTGCCAAGGCAACCTGACCCTGTTCGGGACCGCTGGCGCGACGCGGGGCGCGACCCTGACCGGGATCACCGGCCAACAGTTCGCCGTAACGCAGAACGGCACCGGCTCCACGAACATCGACTCGATCACCCAATCCGAGGGCTTCGGGACGGTCGCGGTGAACCTGAACTCGACGTCGGCCGCGACGCCGGCACAGACCTTCACCCGCCTGTCCCTGTCCGGGGCCGCGACGCTGAACGTCGTCGACCCGGCCGGGGCGCAGCCCATGGACAACTGCACGATCGAGCAGCAGTCCACGGTCAACCTCCAGGCGGGCGGCTCGATGTCCCGCTGCCGGATCGGAGGAGAGGCGACGCTCAACACCGGCGCGTTCGCGCACATCGCCTCGACGCTGGAACTCCAGGGCACCACGACGTCCTCCGGAGCCAATACCAACCGCCTGCGGTCAAAGGCATTCAGCGACTGGATCTGATCATGTCCCTTCATGACACCGACGGCTACATCGCCGAGGCCGCGACCGCGACCGAGTCCCTTCCCGACCCGACGACCGTCAACGGCCGCACGCACCTGCTGGTGAACACGGGCACGGCCACCGCGGTTTGGTCGTCGGTCGGCGCCACCCCGTTCCAGCAGGGCGGGGTGAACGTCGCCACCGTCTCGGTCGCGCGAGGGCAGGCCCTACAGGTGCAGTCGGACGGCACGAGGTGGGTCGCCAAGAGCAGCGGGACGCGGCCGATCTTCGCCGGGACGGGGGTCACGAACGCGTCCGGGGACGTGGTGTTCGCCTTCCCGGCCGGGCTGTTCGCCGCCGCGCCGGTGGTGGATGTGGCGTACCAGGGCGCGGGGAGCCCGAGCCCGGTGGACTTCCGCATCACGGCCTTGTCGGCGACGTCGTGCACCGTGAATGTTCGCCAGAGCCTGGCGACCGTGGTCGCCCTGATCGGGTTGACCATCCTCGCGGCGTCGACGCCGCTGAACGGTGCCACGGTCCACGTGATCGCCACCCCGGCAGGGGCAACGCCGTAACGATCCCGTGCGGCTGCCGCCCGCCCTGACCGGCTGTTCGGTGCCACGGGCGCGGCGGAGGGCCGCCGTTAGACTGCTGGTTGCGCCGCTGGTTCTGGGCCGGGCCTCCAATGGATGGAGGCTGCCATGGCCAACTGCTGCCGCACCCGCTGCTCCTGCGTGATCACCGCGGGCACCGGGATCACCGTCTCGGGGAATGGGTCCGAGGCGACTCCGTACGTCATCAACGCCGACCCGACGATCGTCCAGGTCGAGGACACCAACACGGTCGACATGACGGTGGCGGGCGCCGGTACCGCGGGCAACCCGTACCGGATCAAGGGCGACGTCAAGCTCGACGCGACGCCGCCCGCAGGCGGCACCAACCTCATCGGCTCGGGCCCCGAGGGCCTGTACGTCGAGTGCGCGCAGGTCCGGACCTGCTTCTCGGCGGGCAACGGCGCCGCCTACAACCCGGCGACAGGGGTCATCACGGCCCGGCTGTCGTCGACCGCTGGCAACACCACCGTGTTCGGGCCCGACGGGGGCCTGTTGACTCCGTCGTCGGGTCAGCTCACGGTGGCGGACACGCCAAGCACCGACCTGACGCTGACCGGCGCGGGGACGACCGCGAGCCCGTACGTCCTCAAGTCGGACGTCATTTTGGACCCGACGCCGCCGGGCGGCGGCGTGAACCTGATCAAGTCCAATGCGGACGGCTTGTATCTCGAGTGCGCGCAGGTTCGGGGCTGCATCGTCCCCGGACACGGGGTCGACTACAACCCGACGACCGGGGTGATCGACGCGCAGATCTCGACGGCCGCCGGCAACACCCTCGCGTTGGGCCCGGATGATGGGCTGTTGGTGCCGGCGTCGGGTCAGCTCACGGTGGTGGACACGCCGAGCATCGACGAGACGCTGACGGGCACCGGGACGGCCGCGAATCCGTACGTCCTGACGAGCGCCGTCAAGCTCAACCCCACGCCGCCGGGTGGCGGAGCCAACCTGATCACGCCCAGCCCGACCGGCCTGTTCCTGGAGTGCGCGCAGGTCCGGACCTGCTTCTCGGCGGGCAACGGCGCGTCGTACAACGCGGCCACGGGCGTGATCGGCGCGCGGCTGTCGACGGACCCGGGCAACAGCGCCGTGTTCGGCGGGGACGGCGGCATCTACGCGCCGACGAGCGGCGGCGGTGGCGGAACGATCGTCCAGGCCGGCGACACGACGACGATCGATACCACCGTGGCCGGCGCGGGCACGGTCGGCAGCCCCTACATCGTGTCGTCGTCGGTGATCCTCGACCCGACGCCGCCCGCAGGCGGAACCAACCTGATCGGGACCGGCCCCGAGGGCCTGTACGTCCAGTGCGCCGGGGTGCGGACCTGCTTCTCGGCCGGGCCGGGGGCGTCGTACAACCCCGCCACGGGCGTGATCGGCGCGCGGTTGTCGACGGACGCCGGCAACACGACGGTGTTCGGGACGGACGGCGGGCTCTACTCGCCGCCCGGGGGCGGGTCGCCCACGGTCCTCCAGGCCGGGGACACGACGACGATCGACACCACCATTGCGGGCGCGGGCACGGTCGGCAGTCCGTACGTGGTGTCGTCGTCGGTCATCCTCGACCCGACGCCGCCCGCAGGCGGGGCGAACCTGATCGGGACCGGCCCCGAGGGTCTGTTCCTCGAATGCGCCAACGTCAGGACGTGTTTCTCGGCCGGGAACGGCGCCTCGTTCACTCCGGCGTCGGGCCTGATCGCAGCCAGGATCTCGACCGATGCCGGGAACACGGTGACGTTCGGCACCGACGGCGGCCTGAAGGTGCTGCCGGCGCCGCTGGTCACCGGGTGTGGTCTCGATGGCGCGGGTACGGTCGCGGACCCGCTGATCGCGGTCACCGAGGGCGGTGAGCTTGCGTGGCCGTGGCCGTGTGATGTGGCGGCGGAGTCGACGCTGCATTGCGACCCGGCCACGGGGAAGTTGTGGACCCCGCCGGACCATTACTCGGCAGAGGATCACATCTACGTCGAGCATTTCGTCGGCGGCGTCCTGGATCCGATCGGCCCGACCGGCGGGTGGACGATCATCGACCCGGGCGCGATCCAGCAGTTCAACATCCCGCCCTTTTTCATCGGCAACCAGTGCCGGCCGTGGGGATACATCGCCTCGAACTCCGGCACGTGGGACATCGAGTACACCGATGACGCGATCTTCGAGATCGGGTTGGTCGTGATCCAGGACGGCAACCCGGCGGAGGTCCGGCCGCTGTTCGGGCAGTTGGCGCCGCTCGGCGCGCCTGCCCACGTGCGCGGGAACGGGACGGCTAACGAGGCGCTGTGGAACATCCCGGCCAACACGGCGGGCGACATCCTGTTCTTCCCTGCGATCAACGTCACGCAGGGATCGGTGGTCATCAACAGTTGGATCTCGGACGCCACGATCATCACGACCACGAACACCCCGTAAGGAGACCCGCGATGGCCACGGCCCGAGTCAGGCGTTTCTACCTCTCGCCCAACGGCAACTCGATCATGCGGTCGGGCGGGTTGTTGCCGCCGCCGGAGGGGTGGACGGAGCTGACCGAAGAGGAGTACCGGCTGTACCGCGCCGACGAGCGCGCGCCCACGGGCCGAGTGCCCGTGCGCCTGCTGTCCGACGTGCGCGGGTCCTGACCGGCCCGTGTGTGATCGCGGGGCCGCCCTGCCGGGGCGGCCCCCGGATAAACTGCCGTCGTAGCCGCTGGTTCTGGGCCGGGCCACCAACCTTTTGTTGGAGGCCCGCGTGTCCTGTCCCCTGATTGCCAATGCGGACGTAATCCGTGTGACCCGTCTGGATTCCTGTGGTCGCCCGATCTGCGGCCCCGACAACGGCTACGTCTTCGACTGTTTCGCGACGCTGGCGATGAACCCGAACGTCGAGGAAGGGACCGACGTCGACTACAAGGCCGCGAACGGGAGGCAGTGCGGGTTCAAGCGGGGGTGCCCGACTCTCAACGGCTACGACGTCGAAGTCGGCTTCATGTCGTTGGCGCCCGAGTTCGTGGAGATCACCACCGGGAACCCGGTGGTGTTCGACTTCGCGGGCGAGCCGATCGGGTGGGACGACTGCGCAGTCCAGTGCAACACCGGGTTCGCTCTGGAGATGTGGGCGGAGCTCATCCAGGACGGGGCGTGCCCGGAGGACGCGGCGGGCGAGTGGATGTACTACCTCATGCCGTGGATCACGAACGGGCTGATCGGCGACATGGAAATCGGCAGCGAGGCAACCGAGTTGACGCTGACCGGCGCAACCAGGGCCGGTGGGGGTTGGGGCGTCGGCCCGTACAACGTCGTCGCCACCAACGCGGCCCAGGTGCCGGGACCGATGCTCACGCCGCTCGGCGCGAAGTGCCACCGCCGGGTCTTCAAGACCACGATCGCCCCGCCGGTACCCGTGTGTGACTACGCCCCGGTTCCCCTCACCGGCGTTTGCGCCCCCTGATCGCGAACGGGGTGCGAGGAGGGGCCGTCCACTCGGGGTGGGCGGCCCCTGTTCGGCCTCACCGGTTGTGCACATACGAGCAGAGGAGAGGTCGATGCCGCTCCAGATCGGTCCGTGTGACCCGTGGCCGACCAAGCTTTGCTGCCGGCCCCCCGAGGGGATGGACGAGGCGGAGATCGCCCGGTGGACGGCGATCGCGTCGGTCATCCTGTGGGGGCTGTCCGGGCGCCGGTGGGGTCCGTCGTGTCCGATCCAGGTCCGGCCGTGCCGCAAGACGTGCCTTGAGTCGGGTCCGCTCACGGTGGGGTGGGGCGGGAGTCCATGGGTGCCGTACCTGGGCAGGGACGGCGAGTGGCGGAACGCGTCGGTGTGCGGCTGCCAAAGCGACTGCTCGTGCGGGGAGTTGTGCGAAGTGCGGCTGGAGGGGCCGGTGTACGACATCGTGAGCGTGGACGTCGACGGCACGGTCCTGGTGCCCGAGGCGTACCGGGTCGACTCGGCCGGGCTGCTCGTGCGCACCGACGGCGAATGCTGGCCGGACTGCCAGGACATGGCCGCCCCTCCCGGTGAGGACGGCACGTTCACCGTCACCTACCGGTGGGGCCTCCCCCTGGATCCGGCCGCCATTGCCGCCGTCTCCGACCTGACGTGCCATTTCATGCGCGGGTGCGGCGACGGGAGTTGCGGCTGCAAGGCCAACAGGCAGCTCACGCGGGTGGTTCGGCAGGGTGTCGAGATGGAGATGCCGGACTCGACGCTGATCTACTCGGAGGGCCGCACCGGTCTGCCGCTGGTCGACCTGTGGCTCGCCACGGTGAACCCTCACCGTTTGGCATCGCCGTCCCGGGTGTATTCGCCGGACTTCAAGCGCCCGAGGACGACGACATGGCCCTGACTTCGTTGGCGATTCACGAGTTGGCGGAGGGCGTTCTCGGCTGCGTGTGTGCAGCGCTGACCACGGCGGCCGAGGAGGTCGAGGATCAGCCGGGGTGTCCGTGCCGGTCCTGCGTGGTGCCGGGCGAGGTCGCGTGGGACTCGTGCGATGACCCGTGCACGGGCGAGAAGGATGTCGGCCAGTTGTCGGTGTCGGTCGCGAGGGTCTATGCCTCCTCGCACGACGACTTCCCTTCGGACACGCGCACCGTGCAAGGGGCGCGCGGGTGTGTGCCGCCCCCGGTCACCGCGGTCGAACTGGTCATCACGCTCCTGCGGTGCACGCCCTCGTTCGACGAGTCCGGGTGTCCTCCTACCTGCGAGGACCTGGCGGTGGCCGCGCGGAGACTGCACGTGGACCTGGTGACGGTGTACAACGCGCTGCTGTGCTGCTTTCCGGGCACCGATCCCACCCGCCGGCGGGGCCGGCGGTTCGTCATGGGTTCGCAGCGCACGGTTGGACCGGAGGGCGGGTGTGTGGGCCTGGAGCAGCGGGTGGTCGTGTCTCTGCCGGGCTGCGGCTGCCCGGAGGATGAGGCGGTGGTGATGTCGTGAGTGTCGAGGTACGGATCGAGCCGGGTCGAATCGCGCGAGCCCTGCGGCTGCGCAACGGGGTCGTCGCGCGGCGCCTGGCCGAGCGGACCGCGCGGACCGCGCGGATCGCCGAGCGCGAAGCCCCCGGTCACATGGGCGAGTTCATCTCGTGGAAGGTGCTGGAGGGACCGAGGGGACTGGAGGGCGTGATCATCTGTGATCACCCCGCCACGAACTTCGTCCTGGACGGGACGAGGCCGCACATCATCCGGCCCCGCCGCGCAAAGGCGCTGCGGTTCGTGGTCGATGGGGAGGTCGTCTACAGCGCGATCGTCCGCCACCCCGGGACGCGGCCGAACAACTTCTTCGCGCGGGCGCTGCGCGAGGGGCGTTGACCCGGCCGGGGCAGGGGCCGGGAACTCGGCGTGCCGGTGGCTTACGCTTCCCCGGTACGCCGCTGGTTTTGGGCCGGGCGCTGGTGCGACACCCGAGGCGGAGCCATGCGCCGACAATTCCAGTTGAACACCGAGCCGCACGTCGCCGAGATCGGCACCGACATCGAGCTGCTGTTCCAGCCCGAGATCTACGGTGAGGAGTTCCTGACGCACTACGAGGAACTGCGTGCGTCGCAGCAGGAGAACGGCGTCGACCTGGGCGACATGAGCGGGGTCGAGGGCGAGCAGCTCCGCCAGGCCGCGCTCGCGCTGAAGGTGTTCCTCGCGAAGTTGATGCTGCCGGAGTCGGCCGCGAAGGTCCTGCGGTGGCAGGTCGTCGTAGGCGGGAAAGCGGTCGCGACGCACACCACCGTCGACGCCGCGACGGCGGACGCAAAGAAGAGGAAGTCCGCCGCGAAGGTACGCGATGCGTCACTGCGGTTGCCGGACCGGATCTGGGTCGAGTTGCTGGAGTGGGCCATCGACCTCTACGGGGGTAACCGCCCAAATGGGTCGTCTGGCGGCTCTGCGCCAGCATCGCCGACGCCTGGAACAGTTGGGAAGGCTCCCTCGCCCTCCAAGGCGTCAACCCGCACACGTGGACGCTGAGGACGATGCTGAACGCCGCCGAGGCGTCGATGGACCAGACGGCGGAGGACGACGCGGAGCGCGCACGGAACCGGATGCGGCTGTACGCGCCGCCGAAGGGCATGCAGCCTCGGGACCGTAACGGGCGGCGGGTGCGGTCGCCGGGGATGGGCGTCACCCGGGCGCAGTCGCAGGCGCTGATGCAGCAGGTCGCCGCGCAGGACGCTCAGTTCGCCGGGCGGCGCACAAGCTAGTCTGAGATCGCCGCTGGTTCTGGGCCGGGCAACCATCACTTTCCGTGAGGTTGCCCCTTGGCCACCGAGGAGGACTACGGCTTCGGCCGCATCCGGATCGTCCTGGACGATTCGGGTGTCGCGGCCGAAGCGCGTGATCTCGGCCAGCGGATCCAGCGGGCGCTGGACCGCAGCACGCGGGACGTCGGCGCGCAGATCCGGCGGAACATCGAGCGTGGCCTCAACGCTGCGGTAGCCGTCGGCGTCGTCCCCGACCTCGACGGGTTCGAGCAGCGGGTCCGGTCCGTCCTCGCCGGGCAGCGCATCGCCGTCCCGATCGTCCCCGACCTGACCGGGTTCGAGCAGCAGGTCCGATCGGTCCTGGCCGGGCAGGACGTCCGAGTTCAGGTCCTGCCCGACCTGACGGGGTTCGACCAGCGCGTCCAGGCGGTCCTCGCGGGGGCGGAGATCTCGATCCGCGTCGTTCCGGATCTGGCCCGGTTCGACGCGGCGCTCCTCCGCGGACTCCAGTCGCTCGACGGCATCAACGTCCCGATCGTCCCGGATCTCACCGGGTTCGTCGATCGGATCCGCGCGGCGGTCGCGGGCGTCGAGATCTCGATCCGGGTCGTCCCCGATTTCACGGGGTTCGACCAGCAGATTCGGGACCACAACGCGCCCGACGTCACGATCCAGGTCAACCCGGACGTCAACCGGTTCCAGCGGGCGCTGTCCGGGCTGGGGGGTATCGCCGGCCGGGTCGGCGGCGCCCTGGCCGGGCTGCTCAAGCTGGGCGCGATCGGGATCGCCGCTGCGGGGGCGGCGCAGGGGATCATCGCGTTGGTCGCCGCGTTGGCACCGGCGGCCGGGATCATCGCCGCTCTGCCGGCGGTCGTCCTGGGCGCGCAGGCCGCGCTCGGCGCGCTGCGCCTGGCGCTCCTCGGCGTCAGTGATGCGTTCTCGGCCGCCTTGACCGGGTCGGCCGAGGATTTCGCCAAGTCGCTGGAGAGTCTTTCGCCGGCGGCGCAGGCCGCCGCGCGGGAAGTGCGGGCACTGAAGCCCGCGTTCACCGAGCTGCGAACGGCCGTCCAGGACGCTTTTTTTCGCGGGTTCACTGGCCAGATCACCGCAGTTGCGCAGGCCCTCAGCGGGCCCTTGCAAAGCGGCTTGACCAGCATCGCGGCCGGGTGGGGGCGCGCCGCGAACGGCGTCCTGGAGTACCTGCGGAGTTCGCAGGGCGTCAGCAACGTCACGTCGATCCTGGGCGGGGCGGACAAGGCCGTCGGCGGCCTGGCAAAGACGACGGGCACGCTCACCGCGGGCTTCTTGCAGCTCGCGGCCGTCATCTCCGACAGGTTCGGGACGCAGCTCGCCGACGCGATCTCCTCCGTCGGGCAGCGGCTCGGGGCGTTCCTGACCACGGCGGCGCAGGGCGGTACGGCGGTCGGGTGGGTGAGTGGGGCACTCACCGTGTTCCGGCAGCTCGGGACGATCGCGCAGAACGTCGGGGACATCATCGGCGGCGTGTTCCGCGCGAGCACGGCATCGGGGGGCGGGCTCCTCGACAACCTGGGCGCGATCACCAGGTCGTTCGCGGATTTCGTCAACAGCGCGCGCGGTCAGGAGGCGATCGGGAACATCTTCGGCGCGCTCGCCCAGGTGGCCGCGCAGCTCGGGCCGATCCTCGGCGCGCTGGTGACACAGCTCGGTGCGCTCGCGCCCGCGTTGTCGCCGGTGGCCGCCCTGGGCCCGCTGATCGTCGCGGTGATCAACGGGCTCGGTGCTGCGGCACAGGCCGCCCTGCCGAACCTGACTGTCGCGCTCGCGCAGGTGAGCACCGCGGTCGTCTCGCTGTTGCCCGCGCTGCCGCCCCTCGCCGAGGCCGGAGCCGCGCTCGCCCGATCCTTCGCCGACCTGATCGTCCCCCTGGCGCCGCTCGTCACTCTGCTGGCACAGCTGATCGGCCCGATCGTCAGCTACGCCGCGCCGGTCCTGGTCGCCGCAGCGGCAACCTTCGGGCTGGTCAAGGCGTTCCAGGCCGCTGCCGCGTTCATCCCGGTCATCGAGGCGGGGTGGGTAGCGATCAATGCCGCGTTCGCGGCGTCGCCGATCGGCGCGACCATCGTCCTCGTCGTCGGCCTGGTCGCCGCGTTGTTCCTGCTGTACGAGCGGTTCGCGATCGTGCGCGAGATCGTCGATACGACGGCCGCCGCGATCCGCGACGGGTTCCTCGCGGCCGTCGCCTTCGTGATCCAGTTGCCGACGCTGGTCGAGGGTGCGTTGGCCGCGTTCGCGTCGCTCCTGCTGACGTTCGTCGTCCAGGCGTGGGAGTCCGCGACGGCCGCCGTGGCGGCCGGGATTCTGGCCGTGGTCGCGTTTTTCGTCGCGCTGCCAGAGCAGATCCTCGCGGCGCTCGTCGCCTTCCCGGGCCTGCTGCTCGATCTCTTCGTCAACGCCGTAGCGGCCGTCGGCATCGCCCTGCTGGTCGCGTTCGCCGCGCTGATCTTCATCTTCACCGAACTGCCAGGCCGGATCGTGACCGCGCTCGCGACCTTGGGCTCGTCCTTGCTGAGCACCTTCCAGTCCGCGTACGACTCGGCGTTCGCGGCGACGGTCTCGTTCCTGCTGAACGTAGTGACGTTCTTCGCCGGTTTGCCCGGCCGGATCGGCGCCGTGATCTCCGGGCTGCCGGGGCAGATCGGGTCGCTGTTCTCGGCGGCGGGCAGCAGCGGCATGTCGGCCGCACAGTCGTTCGGGTCGTCCGTCGTGGGCTTCTTCTCTGGTTTGCCGGGGCGGATCGGTGATGCCCTGTCGAGCCTGGGCAGCCGGATCGGTGGCGCGTTCTCCAGCGCGGCCGGGTCGGCGCGGTCGGCGGTGAGTTCGTTGATCGACGGGATCGTCAATTTGTTCTCCGCATTGCCCGGCCGGATCGTGTCGTCGCTCGGCGACATCGGATCGCGCATCGTCAGCAAGATCAAGTCAGGATTGCCCTCCCAGGTAAGGGAGTTGCTGCCGTTTGCCAATGGCGGGATCGTCAACGGGCCCGTGGCTGCGTTGATCGGCGAGGCCGGGCCCGAGGTGGTTATCCCGCTGACGAGGCCGCAGCGTGCCGCGCAGTTGGCGAAGGACTCCGGCCTGCTCGGGCTGTTGGCCAAACAGGGGGCTTTGCCGAAGCCGAAGGCGGACGCGCCTCCTGCGGTGACGAACGTGACGAACGTGTGGAACATCAACACGCAGGTCCAGGACGCCATGGTTCTCGCTCAGCACCTGGCGGGCCGGGTCGCACGGGCCTCGGGAGTGTGAACCGGTGATCTTCGAGTACGCGGAGCTGGCGTGCACCGAGCTGATCAACAGCTCTCGGGCGACGGTATACAGCCAGTTGTATTGCCTGCCGATCGAGTGTGACGCGTGCCCTGAGCTGCCGTGTGCGCTCGACGAGGAGTACACGGACCCGGTGACGGACGATGCGCCGTGGTACGACCCCGCGGTTCCCGCGAGCGCCGATGTCTTGGGGTTTATGGGGTTGGACGTGTCGGGGTTCCAGACCAGCACGTTCACTCGGGATCCGATTCCGCTGATCGGTGACGGGTCGGTGTTGGGCGTGGGGCGCCGCTCGCACCGGACGATCATCTACACGGTCCTGATGGTCGTGCGTGACGAGTGTGCGTTGTCGTACGGCTTGGAGTGGCTCGCGGCGACGTTGGCCGGTGGGTGCTGCGACTCGGGGTGCCACGGCGACGCGTTGAGCACGTACGCGTGCTGCCCGACGTGTGACGGCTGCGAGGAACTCCGGTACCTGTACGACGTGGCCCTAATGGAGGGGCCGAGCGTCGAATCGCTGGAGTACCTGCCGGAGGGCGGGATCCTCGCGCGGATCACGTACACGCTCGTGGCGGCGACCCCTTTCATCTACCGCGAGCCGCTGGAGGCGTCACAGACGTGGGTCGACCTGATCAACGGGACGCCGGTGGTGACGGATCCGGACGCGGTGTACGACGAGTGCGCGGACGCGGAGCCTTGCCCGGACGATCCGCTGTGCCAGACACCCGCGTTGCCGCCCGAGGTGCCGGTCCCGGTCGACCCGTGCTACCCGACCGGGCCCGACACGTTCCTGCGGACGGTGATCTCCCTGCCGACGACGAGCATCCCGGCCGCGCTCGACCTGGTCCCGGTCCTGGAGCTGGAGACCGGCACCCTCGACATCCGCCGCCTGGTCGTCAGGTTCCGGGCGAGCCTCACCGGGACCGACTGTAACGACCCCGTCGACCCGTGCTCGGTCTGCACCGACATCCAGATTCCGTTTCTGCCGGCGGGGTCGGTCCTGACGATCGACGGCCGCGTGAAGCGGGCCGAGTTGGAGTGCATTCAGGAGCCGTTGGGGTCGGTGACGACCCGGCCGATCGTGTACGGCGCGCAGGGAGCGGCGTTTGTCTGGCCGGTCTTCAAGTGCCCGACGGCGTTGTGCATCGAGATCCTCACGACCCAGGCGACGACGACGGCGACTGCTCGGGCTCGTGTGTTGCTGGTACCGCGATCGGACGTGGGGTGATGGACCGTGGCTGAGGAGCTGGGGTGTCCGCAGGAGTACACGGCGGTGATCCACTGGCGCGGCGGGAGCCGGCCGTACACCTCGCCGGGGGTCGACGCCCTCACGAGCGTGCGGTGGAACCGGACGATCAACGACATCTCCGAGGCGGCCATCACGATCGCGAAGGACGAGGCGCCCGAGTGCTGCGGGCTGCTGAGCGACGTCTCGCCGTGGATCCACGAGTTGTCGATCTACCGGGACGGCGCGCTCGTGTGGCAGGGCCCGATCCTGCGCACGATCGAGAACCGGCTCCGCGGCCAACTACGCGTGGAGGCCGTCGACGTGGCGGCGTGGCTGGGCGTGACCATGAACACCTACGTGCTCAGGTTCGTCGACAACGTCGGCCCGACACAGTCCGGGCCGGTGCAGCAGATCGCCGAGACGATCATCAATTTGAACATCAACGATCCGGGTTTCTCGACGCCGCCCGACTGGTGCAACATCCTCCCGTTCATCGTCAGGAACGACAGCCCGAACCCCATCAAATTCGAGAAGGACGGCAGCACGGACGTCGCGATCTGGCTGGTCCCGGTCTTGCAGATCATGGATGACGAACTCGTGCCCCGCGGCCTGGAGTACACAACGGTGGGGCGGCGACTGATCCTGGGTCGGGCGCAGACGGCGTCGGACCGTCCGCAGGCGCGGCTGACGCTGGACGACATCGCCGGCGACGTCGAGATCATCAAGGACGGGACGTCCGCCGCCGCGATCGTGTGGGCCACGAACCAGGTCAAGGAAGACATCGCCGACGCGGCCTTCGGGCTGTCGGGGAACACGGGCACCGCGTACGGGCGGCTCGACCGGCTCGTGCTGTCGTCTGCGGAGAACATGGACGGCTACGACCTGCTTCAGCTCGCCCAGGCGTCGATCGTCGGCCGGTTCCCCACGCCTATCGCGCTGAGCGTGCCGAACGGTTCGAGGTTGTTGCCGTCGGCGCCCGTGACGATCGATCAGCTCGTGGCCGGAGTCCGGATCGACGTGACGGCGACCGGCATGTGTGGTGACCGGACGGTGGGCTACCGGTTGTCGGATCTGGAGGTCGAGTGGGGCGACTCCGGCGAGCAGGTCGCGATGAGCCTCGTCCCGCTGGGGGACGACCCGCCCCCGCCCGAGCCCGAGCCGTGAGCCCACTCGATCGATGGAGGTTCCACCATGCCCGGAGTACCTGGACAGAGGGCCGCGCAGCACCCGATGCGGGCGGCTGCGGCCTCGCAGCGTGTGCTGGGGCGGGCCGCGTCGCAGCAGACCGGTGGGCCGCCGATCGGTCCTGTCGGCGTCGCGATCCTCGGCGGGGTGTACTACACGGTCGACCTGAGCGGCGGTGTGCCGCGTCTGGTCCCGCGGCCTCCGCCCTCGGCCGTCCCGAAGCCAGCCGTGCCGAAGCCGGGGCCGCTCGTCGCGGACCCGGTGGCCGTCGTGGATGCCCCGCCGAAGCCGAGGAAGCGGACGCCGAGGGCGAAGCGGAAGCCGCCGGCCGATGACGACTGACCCGTGTCGGCGTGTCCGAAAGGTCCGTGTCGGCGTGTCCCGACATTCGGTATCGGCGTGCCCCGACACGAGGTGTCGGGCTGTCGCGCCGGGACGGTGTCGGGCTGTCGGACCCGACCTGTCGAAACAGTGTCGGCGCAGGTCAGACCCCTTGTCGTTCGTGTCCCGACACGGGGCGGGACACGAACCCGACAGTGTCGCGACACCGGTGGACAGGTGTCCCGACACGGTGTCGCCGTTCTCTCTGGAGGTGGGCGTATGTCCGAACCGTTGACCGCTGATCGGCTGCTGTCGGTGCTGCGCGCGGAGGGCCTGAGCGTGGTCGAGGTCGGCGCCTGGCGTACGTGGAATCGGAACTCGAAGGGCCCGTGGGGGCCGCTGCACGGCGTGATGATTCACCACACGGTGACGTCTGGTACGGCGAGCACGGTGGACATGTGCCACGACGGATACGAGGGCTTGCCGGGGCCGTTGTGCCATGGCGTGATCGCGAAGTCCGGCGTGGTGTACCTGATCGCGTACGGGCGCGCGAACCACGCCGGCCTCGGCGACCCCGACGTCCTGCGGGCGGTGATCGCCGAGACGCGCCTGCCGGTTGACGACGAGGCGACCGTCGACGGGAATCGGTCGTACTGGGGGTTCGAATGCGAGAACCTCGGCGACGGCCGGGACCCATGGCCGGAGGCCCAGTTGGAGGCGATCGAGAAGGCCGCCGCCGCGCTGTGCCGGGCGCACCGGTGGACGGCGGGCAGCGTGCTCGGGCATCTGGAGTGGCAGCCCGGCAAGGTCGACCCCCGGGGCTTCGGGATGGACTCGATGCGCGCGCGGATCGCCGAGCGCCTGGGCGACGTCGCGCCGGGTTCGCCGCCGGAACCGAAGCGGCCGGTGGTCGATGTGTCGAGGCTCGTCACCGCGGCCCGTACCGATCCGGGCCGGGCCGGTACGCCGGTGTCGTACGAGGGCGTGCGCACGGTGGAAGTCGCCTTGGTCGACGAGGGCCTGCTCGCGAAGACCTACCTGGACGGGCACTTCGGGTCGGCGACCCGGGCCGCGTACAGCGGATGGCAGGAGCGGCTCGGCTACCGGGGGCGGCAGCCCGGTCAGCCGGCGGACGGTATCCCGGGCGCAGGGAGCCTTCGCAGGCTGGGCGAGCGGCACGGCTTCGACGTGGTCGAGGGCGGGTGACTTGCGATGGGATCGACGGGTTTCTCGGCACTGGACGTCGTACTCGTGTGGTGTGGCGTGTTCGCCGTCGTTGCCGGGGTGTTCGGGGCGTTGTGGCGGATCGCGCGGGCGGTCGCCCGGACGGCCAGGCGCATGGATCACGTGGTCGACGACTGGACCGGGGAGCCGGGCCGGCCGGGGGTTCCGGGGCGGCCGGGGTTGATGGAGCGCGTGGGTGCGATGGAGGCGCGGTTGTCGAGGATGGAGCACGAGTTGCATCCGAACGACGGCGCGTCGCTCAGGGACGCGATCGACTCGACCAACAGGCAGCTCGCCCGGCTGTGTCCGGAGTGCGGTGACGAGGCCGACGGCGCGGGTGGCGGGGCGTCGGAGGAGAGTTAGGCCGGGCGTCCCATCCGACCCTTCTTGCCCCTGGGTGGGACGCCCTCTTTCTTCCCGGTTTGCGCACGCGCGCGGCGGGTGTGGTGGACACTGGCGGTGCCGTGGTGCTGCTCTTCCCATCGAGCAGCGGCACGGGCCGCCTCGGCGGCGCCGGAAGAAGGCCCGGCCGTGCGGATCCCCCCGCGTGCGGCCTGGTTGGCCACATGAAGGCGCCTCGCTCGATGTTCGAGCGAGGCGCCTTCGTCGTGTCGCTGTGGGCCGGCAGGACGCCGTTGTCGGGCTCACCCCCACTCGCGTGGGGACTGGGCTTTGCCGAATCGGCGTGCCTTGTCGGTGAGCGGGGCACCCCCGCCTGCGCAGGGAGACGACGCTGACCATGTGGTGCGGTGGCGGTCCATCCCCGCGAACGCAGGGCCGAATCGCTCGTGAGACAGGGCCACGAGCCATCCCCGGTGTCTCGGGGCTGACAAAAACACCGTAGCGTCCGGTCCGACATCCGTGCAGCGAAGGCGAAAAAGAGTCGCGCCTGCCGCTGGTGTGATCAGTCGGGCGGCAGCGTTCTCTCGATGGCGTTGATGCGCTCGAACGCGCGGTGGAGTTCCGCGGCCTCGGCCCTGTAGGTCGCGAGGGCCTGCGGGATGACGTGTACGGGCACCTGGTCTCGCAGCTCGCGGCGCAGGTCGGAGTAGCCCTGCCGGAGCTCGGCGAGTTCGGCCAGGAGGTGATGCCGCGCGAGCCGGAGCAGCAGGCTCGGGTGACGGCGCAGGACCTCGTGGTCGCGGTATCCGGGCGGGCAGAGTTCGTAGAGCGCCTCGGCCATGCGCGGGTCCAGGTCGGCCGGGGCCGGCGGGGTGGCCGGGCCCGCGCGGTGGCGGGCCCGTTGGCTCGCGAGGTCGAACCGACTGGGTGGCTCCCAGTCCGGGATGACGTCGCCGATGTCGTTCATTAGTTCGAATTATCTCATCGTGGGGTCCGCTCCGCGCCTCCCCTGGTCAGCTCGCGCGACGCCGGTCAGGCGTGGGCGAGTTGCCAATCACGGGCGCGGTGGTCGAGCTGGACGGCATCCCCGACGCCCCGACGCTCGAAGGTCTTGAGCTGTCGCCGAATGCCGACGACCTGCTTCACGGCCCGGTCGGAGTGGACGCCCACGAGGTAGTCCAGGGCGTGCCCCCACGTCGAGCAGGCTTGTTCGAGGTGGCCTTGCGCGGCCTGCTCCCTGCCCAGGTCGGACAGCGACAACGCGGTGACGCGTGCTTTGCCGGAGACCCGGTCGAAGGACCTGGTCGCCGCCGCGTAGTGCCGTTCGGCGCCCGCGTGATCGCGGAGGGCGACGAGGGTCTTGGCCGCGTTGCTGGCCACGGTGGCGGTTCCCCGCGAGGTCCACACGGAGGCCCAGAACGGGAGTTCTTCGCCTTCGTCCTCACCGCGGACCGCGAGGTCTTGGGCGCGGCGGATCTCGGCAGCGGCCTCGGGTCCCCGTCCCGCCATGCCGAGGGCCCGCGCGCGGGTGACCGAGAACAGGGCCAGGTAGCCCGGTCCGACGCGTCCCTCGGTGAGGGAGAGCGCGGCGTCGGCCAGGTCGAGCGTGTGCTCCGGCCGGGAGATGTCCATGCCGGAGTTCGCCTGGGTTCGAAGAATCCAGGCTTCGTGTCCGGCGTTGCCGGATTCGCGCGCGAGAGCGAGGGCCTGGAGGTAGTAGCGCTGGGCCAAGCCGTGTTCACCGGCGTCGTACGCTTTCCAGCCCGCGAGGTAGGTGACTGCGGCGGCGGTATCGAGCGCCTGGTCGCGGTCGGCCGGGATGGCGAAGCGGCCACGGGTGAGGTCGGCGACGTCGGAGCGGAGGTATTGCACGACCGCCGAGCGGCCGTGCTGGCCGCCGGTGCGCTCGTCGATCGCGACGAACGCGGCAAGGATCGAGCGGACGGTGGCGATGTCGGCCGCGCCGACGTGTCCACCGGCGGTGGTGGTGGCCGCGCGCTGGCGTGCCTCCGCGGCTTGCGCCGTGCCGAGGGGCAGGGCTGCGGCGGCCAGGCTGTACGCGGCTGCTGTGATGAGTGTTCGGCGGTGGATGTCGGCCTCCCCGAGTCGCCGTACGATGTCGATTGGATCGGGTCCGACGCTCGTCCCAAGCGCAGCGTCGGCCCGATCTGGTTCATGCCCGGGGCCGGTCCAGCCGAAGTCGTGTGGCGAGAAATGGCGCCCAAGACGACGGGATAGGGCCTCGGCGATATGACCGGCAGTGTCCGGTGTGGGGGTGCCGCCGGAAACCCAGTGCGCGACGGCGGAGCGGTTCGTCCGCAGCGGTGTGCCCACCTCGGCTGCCGTGTGGCGGATCTCGGTGGCGAGCTGGTCGTAGGAAATACCGGCCTCGGCGATGGCGTGGCGCAGCGTTTCGTTCTTCGGGCGCGGGTGAATCACGATGCGTAACCCCTCCCAAGCAGGGCGTTAAACGCGTTATACAAATCCGTTGCCGTACGTACTGTTCCAGCCACCGTATGGCGCGTTGCATGACTCGACACAGCGCAATCCCGAAGAAATACCGCTTGGGGGTATTTGTGAACAATCGTGCGAGTCTTTCGAGTTCGCTGCCGGTGGGAGGGCTGACGCCGGCCGAGACTCTGGCTACGTCGGGGCTTTGGTTGCTGCAAGCGGCGACGTCGCTTCCGCAGGCCGAGGCGGAATGGTGCGAGGCCGGGGCGGCCTGGCTGCGTCCGGGCCTGCACTTCGCGGCCGTGGACATCCCTTCCGACTTCGTACACGCGGCGGTCGAGCGGCGGAGCCCGGCGGAGTGCCCCTCAGCGCTGACCGAGGCGCTGGGCGGCCCGATCTACTACAACCCGCGCGGAATCGGGGACGAGCCGACGTACACGGCGCTCCTCCCGACGTCGGTGCACTGGAGTTGGCGCGCGCCCGGGACCTGGGTGCACACGACGACGTCCGTGCTCCTGATGCCCGCGCCCGACCGGTGCGAGCCGGTCGAGGAAGGGCCCTGGTGGGTGGCGCCCCTTCGGGGGGCGGGTCAGGTATGCGATCCGGACCAGGTCAAGGCGTTCGTCGCCTTGGGCGCGGAACGGGTTGGCGGGTTCGGTGTTCGGGGTGCGTAGCGGGCTCGGGGTGCTGCCGCTGACGAGCCGTGCGGCGGCGGCTCTCGCCGACCAGTGTGCGTTCGAGGGGCATGGGTACACGGAACTGCTGCGGAGGGAACCGCAATCCGCGCGGGCCGGGCGTGACTTCGTCAGCTCGATCCTGCGCGCCTGGGGACTGGGGCGTGTGGACGATGACGCGCGGGTCGTCGCCACGGAGTTGGTGACGAACGCCCTGCAACACGTCGACGAGGGGCCGATCCGGGTGACCGTCTGCCGGAAGCCTCAAGACCGCAGGGTGCGGATCGCCGTGCTGGACCGGTCCGACACGGTGCCTCTGCGGCGTGCGGCCGGCCGGGACGCCAAGAACGGCCGTGGATTACTCGTGGTGCACGAGCTGACCGGCGGCTGCTGGGGAACGGACCTGCTGGCCGTCGGCAAGCGCGTACGAGCCGATATCCACGTGGGGGGTGGTTGGTGAATGAACCTCGTTACGGTCAGCGCGTTTATGGCCTGGGGCGCGCCGGGTTCAAGGCAACAGTCCTCCCCTGCGGCGCTGGCGAATAGGCGGCGCACCGACCGACGACGACCGGTGCATCGTCGGTGGGTGATCGGCCAGTGCAACCGGTGCCGTGACGTGGACCTCGCCGTGGCCTGGCTGTGGTCTGTGGCCAACGATCCCGCGAGCGCCGGGGTCGGCGTGTGCGCGCCGTGCGTCAAGCAGCTCGCGTGGAAGCGCGTGCACACGTGGACGCCTGGGGGCGTGGTTCGGGAGGTGAGTGGTGAGGACATGGTCGTGCAAGGTGTGCGCAGAGTTCGCGCGGCGGGGGCGTGAGGGCTCGTCGGCGGCGCTGTACAACCTGGTGACCCACCACATCCGGGTCCACAAGACCACCGGCCTTCGGGTCGCCGGGTGCCCGGTGTGCCTCAAGTGGGACAAGCCGCAGCCGATGATCAAACCGGCTTTCGCCGCCCGGGTGCGGATGCGGCATCACGTCGAGCACGAGCTACGGATCGTGTGGAACGGCCGGCAGTTGCAGTTCGCCGATATGTCCGTCGCACCGCGCCGTCGCCAGCGTTCCGCGGCTTAGTGATCCGCTCGTCGGCCCCGGTCGCGCGATTCGTCGTGCGGCCGGGGCAGGCGGACTCAGCGAACTTCGATGATGGTCACGGTGACGTCCGGCGTGTGGGGGTCTCGAGTGTTGTGCTCGTCCATGGGCCCAGCGTGGCACCGGGCCGGTCTTGATCGGTAGCCGCGCGCAGGGGCGTGGTGGGCGGCGTGTGCGCCTGGCGGTGGAGACGACTCCGCCCCGCTTCGGCGGACCGGGCGGGGCGGAGTGCCCGCCGGCGTACGCTGGCGGTACCTGGATCACCGTCAGGGTACGGCGTGGCACGGACACTCGACACGGCGCACTGCGGTGCGGGGGCGTGTTTCTCGCGTTGGCCTCGGCGGTCTGCTCGGAGGGACGTCCGGCATGCACGATTCGCACATGGGAGCCGGTACGCGTATCGCCGCGTATCGCAAGCTCCGCCACCTCTCGCAGCACGGCCTCGCCGATAAGGCGAAGGTCGGCTACTCGTTGCTCACGAAGGTCGAGACCGGCAAGGCGCCTGCGTCGCCGTCCATGATCGCGGCGTGTGCTCGCGCGCTCAGCGTGGACGTGGCCACCCTGACATCACAGCCGTATCTGCACGAGCTGCGGCAGGACCGACTCGACGCCCTGATCAACCCGATTCGGGAAGCGCTTGATCTGTACGACATCGGCGCCGACGAGGACACCGTTCCGCGTGACCTCGCCGCCCTGGAGGCGCACTCCGAGAAGCTGTGCAGGCTCGTGCGGGCGGGTGATCTCCGCACTGTGGGGGCGGAGTTGCCGGCCCTGATCGCGGAGCTGACCGCGACGGTCCACGACGCGCCGACCAGCGGGCGGGAGCGGGGCTACGCCGTACTCGCCAGCGCCTACCGGACGGCCTACGACGTGACGACCAAGCTCGGGTATCACGATCTGTGCGGGGTCGCCCTGGACCGCATGGAGTGGGCCGCTCAGCGTGCGTCCGATCCCGTGCTGGTCGCGATCCGCCAGTACCTGCGGGCGCTGGCCTACTTGCGGTCGGGCCGGTACGAGCGGGGCTCGCGGCTGCTCGTGTCGGGGCATCGGATACTGGAGCAGGCGGACCCCGAAGCGGTGGAGACGATCGCGGTGGCGGGTCAGATCCATCTCGGCGGCGCGGTCCTGGCGGCGCGGGCGCAGGACCAGAACACGGCGAAGGCGGAACTCGCTGCGGCCCGGCGGGCGGCGGAGCGGACCGGTGATGTTCCGCAGGTCCATTGGTTGTCGTTCGGGCCGATCAACGTGTCGATGCACGAGGTGTCGGCGAACGCGGAGCTTGATCGCTACGACAAGGCGGTCAGCGTCGCGTCGGGGATCCACCTGCCGGAGGATTGGCCGAAGTCCCGTACTGCGCACCACTTCGCGGAGGTCGCTCGCGCGCAGAGCTGGATCGGTGACACCGACGGGGCGTTCACGTCGCTGCTGAAGGCGCGCCGGGCCGCGCCTCAACAGACACGGCATCACCCGGTGGTGCACGAGACGGTGTCGACGCTGGTCACAGCCTCGCGGAGCACGCGCGACACACTGACGTCGTATGCGCATTGGATGGGCATGTAGGACCAAGATCATAAAAGGGGCCTCGACTTTCAAAAGGTTTGAAAGTCGGGGCCCTTGCCTTTCGTCACGCTGCTCCCGTGGATGACTTCCAGGACGTGACGGTCGAGCCGGAGCCGTGGTCGCGCTGGCTCTCATGTGTGGTCTTCAAGGCCAAGTCGCCCCCCGGCGCACCGGCGCGCGTGGTGCATTCCGGGGTGTTGTTCGACACGATCGCCGCCCCACGGCAGCAGACCGAGCCGGCCATCGAGCTGTTGGTCAGGGACGGAAACCTTCTGGGCCCGGTGGTCGCGGACAACGCCCACGCGTGGGCCCTGGTGCCGCCCGGTGTCGAGTCCTCCTGGCGCGAGTTGCTGCGCATCTCGGATGCGGAGGACGAGCCCGTGACGTGTCTGCGGGTCGGGTCGCTGGTGTGGCTCCCGGCGCAGGAACCGAAAGCCGCAGACCCGGTCGTGTGGCTGGTGCCGCCGACGCTGGACACGGCCGGCCTGCCGATCTTCACCGACCCGGTCGAACTCCTCGACGCGCTGCGCCAGTGCGGGAGGCCGGCGTGACGGCCCCCGACGAGCGACCCCGCCCCACCGTGGGCCCGTCCGGTGATCCGGACCGGCCGATCCGGATCACCGCGTCCGGTCGCGCGCCGCTCGACGTCACGCGCGCCGAGCTGGCTGCGCTGATCGCCGACGGGCGCGCGTACATGGTCCGGACCCACTGCCTGCATTTCTCCTCGCTGCCGCTCGTCCTCACCGACGAGCGCCCCTGACCTGTCCCCTGCCGCCGCCCGCTCCCGGTCGCACGAGGCGGGCGGCACCCGGTCCCGCAGCCCCCACGGGCGCGGCTGCGGGACCGGCCCCTCATCGCCCCACGCCCGGCCGGAGAAGCGCGCCCACCGCGCGGGCCGGGCGTGGGGCACCTACGACAGCACGAGAGCGCGTGCACAGGAGGTCGAGATGGTCGAAGTGATGTCCCCGGGGTGCGAGACGTGTGCGGATCTGGTGAGCCGAGGGCGACGGGGCCGGTCGATCGCCCTGTACGACCTGGTGACCCATCACATCGAGGTGCACGGCACCATCGGCCGGGTGCTGCCCGGCTGCTCGGGCTGCACCGAGCAGGAGTACACGCACATGCTCGACCCGGGATTCGCGGCGCGGTTGCGTGTGCGGCATGGGGTGGAGCACGCGTTGCGGATCGTGCACGACCCCGAAGAGCCGCTGAGATTCGCGGACATGCCCCGGCGGGGTGATGAGTCGTGAAGGACAGGAGAGTCAACCCCGAGAAGCTTCGGCGTCTGGACGAGGCGATCAAGGAGGCGGGCGACGGGTGGTACCTGCCGCGTGAGCCTCACGACACGTACCTGATCGAGGTGTACGAGCACCCTGACCGTGGGGGCCTGTACGACACCCTCGACAACCCCGATGGGGCGAGCGTCACGGTGCTCCGTGAGTTCCCGCTGAGCGGCTCGGGACCGGTCTGGTTCAAGGTATTGCCGGCCGGTTTCGACACGAACGACGTCGGGGCGAAGTGGCTGGTCGGCACCGCGGCTGAGGTGCACGACTGGTATATGCAGGCCCGGCAGGAGCTGATCGACGCCGGTTGGCGGGTCGTGGGGTCGACGAGCATCAACGCCGAGGTTGTCGAGCCGAATCGGCTCGTGTCCTGAGGGGGTCGACGTGACCGCAGTTCCGGGAGGTTCCGGGTGTCAGGCCGCCGGCGACCCTGCTCGGCAGGGCGTCGCCCTGGACCGGGTCGTCGCCGCTGCTGCCGATCGTGAGCGGATCGCGGGTGAGGTGGAGTCGGCGAGGACGGTCGACGCCTGCCGTATCTACCGGGGCGCGCTCCGCGACGCCGTCGCCGTGCTGCACGCCGCAGTGGTCGACGCTCACCGCGAGCGCGTCGCCGTGCGCGAGATCGCTGCCGCTGCGGGGATGACGGCGGGGGCGGTCAGGGTGGTCGTGGGGCTCGGGCGAGGTCGGGACCGGGTCGGTGGTTCCGGCAGGCAGGCGCTTGAAGCCGTGGGCGATGCGCTGCGCATCCACGGGGCCGCCCATCCGGCTACGCATCGGGCGATCGTGGAGGCACACGCCCTCGGGGTCGAGCTCGTCAGGATCGCCGATGTCGTGGGTGTCAGTGCGGCGCGGGTGTGCATGATCGTGCTGTCGCCGCCGGTGTTCAAGGGACCTGTCCGGGCGTTGGTGGAGCGCGTCCTACCACCCTCCGAGGAAGCCGGCCCCGGACACGCGGCGCGTTAGCCGGCCGCCTGACCTGCGCGTACTTCTCGGCTACTTCTCGTGAATCCGGGTGTGAGCTGGGTGTGATCTTGAGGGATCGAGAAGGCAACCAGACGTATCCCGGTGGCGCGTGAGAAGTCGCCTCGCTGCGCAACACCGCCAGAGCATCGCGGTGACCTGGGCTTTCCCCGCGATAAGGTGCTGGTCAGGGCCTCGCGGAATGGCGGCATTTTCACCGCCCCACTTTTCGGGACGAAGAGGCCGTGGGTTCAAATCCCGCCACCCCGACCAGCAGGTCAGAGGCTCCATCGGATGATTCCGATGGGGCCTCTGGCGTATTGCCGGCACGAAAGTACAGCAACCACTCCGGTGGCCCGCTACCTCCATCGACCGCCGGGTCGAGTGGCCCGCCCTCGGCGGCAACCGACGCCGGCAAAATACGCGCTAAGTTACGGCCGCTCCCGAGCCCGGTTCTTCGAGGTCGGGGCCGGCGTAGTCCTCCCGAGCGCGCGTTGGATGAGCTCTCCGGCGTGCGCGTCCTGGCCGACGATGCACTTGACGTAGAACCGCGGCAGCAAGGTCACCGACCGGCCGCCCACTCCGCGACCTGCGTTCGGGGCGCTCCGGCGTTGAGCCACGTGGACGCAGGCGCGTGTCGCAGATCGTACGGACGTGCCGCGAGCGAGGATGCGACCCGCGTTCCGGTGAGCGCTGCTCGACGCGCCGTGGGCCGGCTTCGCCGGCGAGTCGGAGCGGGCCGCCTGACGCGCGGAGCCCCGCGGTGTGGGTCGGCGGGGTGGGCTCGGGCGTACGAGTGCCGGGCCCGTGGGCCCGGCACTCGCACGTGCGGTAGGTCGGTTACTGGGTGGATATCGCCCGCAGGACCGGAATCTTGGCGGCCTTGGCGGCCGGGCGGGCGCCGGCAAGCAGGCCGCCCAGGGCGCCCACCGTGATCAACAGGGCCAGTTGCAGGGTCGGGATCTCGAACGGCAGGGCCGCTCCGGTGTTGCCCGAACCGATCGCCCGGATCGTCGTCCAGCCCAGGAACAGGCCGATCACGAGCCCGGTCACGGCGCCGATCGTGGCCACGAGGGTGGACTCCCAGCGCAGCGCCGATCGCACCTGGGCCCGAACCGCACCGATCGCCCGCAACAGGCCCAGCTCACGGGTGCGTTCGTAGGCCGCGAGCGAGAGCGTGTTGGCAATTCCACCGAGCGCGATCACCAACGCGAGCGCGAGCAGTACGTAGACCACGGCGACGAGCGTCTCCAACATCGCGCCCTGCGCCTTGACGAACCCTTCGCGGTCGCGCACCGGCGGGGCCCCGTACTCCTTGGCCAGGCCTTCGACCGCCGCCTTGACCTCGTCGATGGAGGCGCCCGGGGCGAGCCGCAGCACGGTCGCCGAGTCCAGGGCCGTGTCCGTGTGCGGTTCCCACGCCTGACGGTCGATCAGGTAGTCGCCGACCACGGCGGTGCGGTCGTACAGCCCCGCCACCGTGAACGTCTGCCGCGCGCCGTCGGGGAAGGTGACCTCGGCCGTCGAACCGATCCGCCAGCCCTGGTCCTTCGCCGTGTCGGCGGAGACCGCGATGTCGTTCGGGCTCAGCCCGCTCACCCGACCGGCGGTGACGTCGAGGTCGAACAGGCGGTCCAAGCGCGCGGATTCCACCGCGAGGACCTGTCGGCTGTGGCCGTCGACGAGCGCGTTCGCGCCGCGGATGCCACCGGCCACCTCGACCCCGGACACCTCGGCCACCTTGCGGCTGAGCTCGGGGCTGTGACCGCCACCGGCCCAGCCGCCCGGCGCCGATCCGCCGATCACGATCTCGCCCGCGATCACCTCACGGGTCTGCTCACCCGATCCCTGCTTGAGGGACGCGGCGAACACCGCGAAGATCGTGACGATCGCGATCCCGAGCACCATCGCGATCGCGGACCCCGCCGTCCGACGCGGGCTGCGCAGGAGGTTGCCCCGAGCCAGGGCGCCCGGTGCGCCCCGCAGTCGCGCCAGCGGCGCGGTGAGCGGACCACCGATCGCGCGGATGCCGGCCGGGGCGATCAGGACCACGCCCACGAGTACCGCCGGCGCCGCGATCGCCAGGCCCGTCAGGCCGCCGCCGGGGATGCCGACCGCGATGCCTGCGGCGAGCAGCACAGCCCCCGCGATCAGCCGACGCCGAGGCAGTTCGGCGCTCTCGGCGCCCGCACCGCGCAGCGCGGTGACGGGGGCGACCCGCGAGCCGCGCACGGCCGGCACCAGCGCCGCGAACGCTGTCACCAGGATGCCCACCGGCAGCACCGTGTAGGCGGTGGACGCCTTGAACGTCAGGCCCCGTGCGGGCAGTTCGACCCCGAGCGCGGTGAACAGCTCCTTGAGCCCCGCCGCCAGACCCAGCCCCGCCGCCAGACCGACGACGGACGCGGTCACCCCGATCAGGAGCGCCTCGATCAGCGCTTGGCGCAGTACCTGTCCGCGCCCGGCGCCCAGTGCCCGCATCAACGCGACCTCACGGGTGCGCTGCGCGGCGACCACCGAGAACGTGTGGTTGATCGAGAAGGCCGCGACGACGAGCGCGATCACGGCGAAGACGGTCAGGAACGTGCGGAAGATCTTCAGGAAGCCGTCCTCGACGGCGTCGACCGCCTCACCGGTGGCCTCGCTGCCGGGCAGTGCCTGCGTGCCGGCGGGCAGCGCCTGCTGGACGCGGGCGGCCAGTTCCTGTTGATCGGTGCCCGACACCGCCCGCACCGCGATGGTGGATACCTTGCCCGGATCGCGCAGCACGTGCTGCCGCGCGCCCGACAGGTCGAACGCGGTGTAGGAGCCTCCGCCGAAGGAGTCCTGGTCGCCGAATGTGGCCACCCCGACGATGGTCACCGGCACCGGTCCGGGGGTCAGGACCGTGACTCGGTCGCCGGGCCGCAGGTGCCCCTGCTTGGCGGTGGCCCGGTCGACCACGACCTCGTCGGGGGTCGCGGGCACCCGGCCCTCGGCCAGGCGATACGGCGTGAGTGCCGGGTCGGGAACCCAGTTGCCCGCCATGCGCGGGCCGTTGCCGGTCAGCGCTTTGCCGTCCTTGCCGACGACCTGGCCGTAGCCCTGGACGACCGGCTCGGCGGCGGCGACGCCGGGCACGGCCCGGACCCGGTCCACGAGCGAGGCGTCGATCCCGCCACGCTGAGCTCCGGGGTCGTCGGTCACCGCGGTGGCGTTGCGCACCACTACGTCGGTGCCCGCGCCGCTGTCGCGGATCAGGCCGCCGATGGAGGAACTCATGGTGTCGGCGAGCACGAGCGATCCGGAGAGGAAGGCGGTGCCCAGGAGCACCGCCAGGACGAGTCCCACGAGCCGGCGCTTGCGGGCCCACAGGTTGGCGAGCGAGAGACGGATCAGCATCGTGTGTCACACCCCTCGGGCGCCGACACCGGCGGCCACGTGGTCGAATGCCTTCATCCGGTCCAGGACTCGATCGGACGTGGGGCTGTCCATGACGTCGGCGATGCGGCCGTCGGCCAGGAACACCACCGAGTCCGCGAAGCCGGCCGCGACCGGGTCGTGGGTGACCATCAGGACCGTCTGTCCCAACTCGTCCACCGCGTTCCGCAGCAGCGCCAGTACCTCGGAGCCCGAGCGCGAGTCGAGGTTGCCGGTCGGTTCGTCGGCCATCACGATCTCGGGCCGGCCCACCAACGCCCGGGCCACCGCGACGCGTTGCTGCTGGCCGCCGGACAGTTCCCCGGGCCGGTGGTGCAGGCGGGTGTCCAACCCCACCGAGGTCACGACGCGGTCGAGCCAGCCGAGGTCGGGCTTGCGGCCCGCGAGGGAGGCGGGGAGCAGGATGTTCTCCAGCGCCGTCATCGTGGGCAGCAGGTTGAACGCCTGGAAGACGAAGCCGATCCGGTCCCGGCGCAGCCGGGTGAGTTGACGGTCGGTCAGCGAGCCGAGTTCGGTGTCGCCGAGGTAGACCTCGCCGGCCGAGACGTCGTCGAGTCCGGCGAGGCAGTGCAACAGCGTGGACTTGCCCGATCCGGAGGGACCCATGACGGCGGTGAACCGCCCCCGTTCGAATCCGATCGTGACGTCGTCCAGGGCACGCACAACGGTGTCGCCCTCGCCGTGCATACGGGAGACCCGCACGGTCCGGGCCGCGTGGCGGTCACTGGGCATGGTGCTCGTGTTCATGACAGTCCTTGACGATCGAGGGGACGAGTGTGGGGGGGTCGGTGCGTGGAGACGGTCTCGCGCACGGGGCCGCAGCCTTGGCGCGGGCCGCGGGGCAGGTGCGTCTGCCGGACGGTTCGAAGAGGACAGGGCCGTGGCGGCGATCAGCGCGAGCAGTTACCGGGTGGCCGGCGCACCCGCGAGCCGCCGCTCCCGGGACGCCCGCTCGTCGGCATCCGCCAGCCAGAACCAGGCCGGCGGGAAGACCAGCTCGATCACGGTCAGCGCCACCTGGAACCAGTGCGGCCACCCGTGCACCGCCAGGGACAGCAGCCGCCCCACGCCGCCCAGCAGGAACACCGCCGCAAGCCACCGCACCACCTTCGCCGGGACGGGGTTCTGCCGGGCCGCCCACAACCAGGCCGGCCCGTACCCGGCGAAGATCGCGCCGAAGAACCGGCCCAGGCTGTCCAGAGTGGGGCCTGCGTCGGCCTCGCCCGGAATCGCGGCATTGCCGCCGACCACGTGGAACAGCCCGATCGCCGTGCAGGCGAGGCCCATCACCCATGCGAACACCCGAAGTGCCTTGGCCATGACTCCACTTCAATTAGTTGACGTGTGTCTACTTAGCTTCAGGGTAGCCGTCTTTGATAGACGCATGTCAAGTAGTAATCTGGGTGCGTGCCGCCACGCCGACGTTTGCTCCCCGCCGACCGCCGTGCCCAGCTGCTCGCCGTCGGCGCCCGGCTCTTCTCCGCCGCCCCCTACGACGACGTGCTGATGGAGGACGTCGCCCGGCAAGCGGGTGTGTCCCGCGCCCTGCTCTACCAGCACTTCCCGAGCAAGCACGCCCTCTTCGCGGCGATCTACCAGCAGGCGACCGACCGGCTGCTGGAGGCGACCACGTTCGACCCCAGCGCCACATTCGTCGAGCAGCTCGCCCAGGCCTTGGACGCCCACCTCGACTACTTCATCACCAACCGCCACGCCGTCCTGGCCGCGAACCGGGTGCTGGTGGGCGACCCCGTCATCCAGACGATCATGACGGACGAACTCGACGCCCTGCGCTCACGCCTGCTCGGTGCGCTCCCGCTCGCCGACGAACGCACGCACGCCCCCGTCTCCGCAGCACTGAAGGCCTGGCTCGTGTTCGTCCAGGTGCTGTGCGTGGACTGGCTCACGCGCGAGACCTGCACCCGCACCGAACTCCGGGACACCTGCATCGGCGCGGCGGTCGGCGCCCTGCGCCCCCTGCTCTCCGAGGACCCCGCCCCGGACTGGCCGCCCGCCCTACCCGCCTGAACCAGCCCCGACCAGCGAGACCGGCGGGCCCAGCCAGGCCGGCGACCCGCCGAAAGAGACCGGCACCACATGTCCGTCGACCAGACATGTCCCGGCTGTTCGCCGTATGGCCCGGCGAGTGGGCAAGCCACCTGTTCGCCATCCGCGGTCGAGCCGGTCGAGGTCGGGCTTGCGGCCCGCGAGTGAGGCGGGGAGCAGGATGTTCGCCAGCGCCGTCATCGTGGGCAGCAGGTTGAACGCCTGGAAGACGAAGCCGATCCGGTCCCGGCGCAGCCGGGTGAGTTGACGGTCGGTCACGGCCCGGCGCACGGGGCGCGAGAAGCGGCGGGTACTCGGCGCGGGAGTCGTGGTCACGATTACCTCCGAAGCAAGGGATCGAACGCGTGGGTGGGGACGGGCCGAACGATCCGGACCGTGTCGGCGAGGCGCAGATCCGGCTGCGATCTCGGCCTCGTCGACGGGTTCGACTCTCGCGATTTCCGGCCCGCCGGGCGTCCGGCCGGGAGATGCTCCGGGAGTACCCCCGGAGCAGGTCGAAGACCTCCGTGAGACGCGGTCGTCTGCTCCCCGGGGAGGTGGCGACCTGCTCCCCCGGAAGCAGCCACCGCGCGCGAACCCCGCACGCCCTGTGGTCGGACGCACACAGTGGCGTTCACCTTGAGGTGGCCTTGACCTGAGTCGGCCCACCTGAGGTGGCTTCGATCCGACCCGCGCGACGCACCGCATACCAGCCGGCCTCGGTGCGCTGGTGCGCCCGAGGTGTGCCCAACGCTTGCGAACCGGGTTCTCGTCGGCAGGGGGACCTACAAGCCAGGGTCAGCTCGTGGATCACGGACAAGCGGGCGCCGGCCCACGGGGCGGTGGGGCAGGAAGCAGCACGGCCCGGACCTACATGCGCGCACGCCGCAAGAACCTGACCTTGTAGCAGTGCCGGCGCGGCCCTGCCGTACAGCAGCAAAGGACAGCAACCAGGCCCGCCGACAGTGACCGTCAATGAACCTGGCACTGCCTCTGACCTGCACAGATGACCCCACCAACCACCCTGCGCATGATTCGGGACGAAGAGGCCGTCGGTTCGAATCCCGCCACCCCGACCACCGTCAGGGGCCGTGTCGGAGAAATTCGATACGGCCCCTGGCGCGTTTCCGGGACGGGGGAACAGCAGCCGCTCGGTGACGCCGGCTGGATGGCGGGTTGCCGTGTCGCAAAAGGTGGATATGTCGAAAGCGGCTGCGTGCGCTCGACGTGGTGCGGGATGATGGCGCCCGAGCCCACCGCGAACGCAGTTGGGGTGCGTGCCCGGCCGCAGTCCTCGCATGGGCGCCGGAATCCGTCTCCGCCTGTAGGGAATGTTCGCTGTGACCGCCGAGCCCGAGGCCGTGCCCAGGTATCAGTTGAAGATCGCGCTGCGGGACGTCAGTCCGCCGATCTGGCGCCGGATCACGCTGCCCGCCGACACCTCCCTCGGCTGCCTGCACGAGATCGTCCAGGTGTGCTTCGGCTGGGAAAATTCGCACCTGCACGCCTTCGCCGCTCCTGCCTCCGGCCGCCGGTTCGTCGACTTCGGCGTCTCGCCGGGGGGCGATTTCGACCATGACGTCGACGAGGAGTCCGTGTCCGTGGGCGAGCTGTTGCCCTACGAAGGTGGGCGGCTGGAGTACACCTACGACTTCGGCGACGACTGGCGACACCTGATCACCCTGGAGAAGTCCCTTCCCGCGTCCACGAGCGACCGGCGCGTCCGCTGCACCGGTGGACGCCGCGCCATGCCCCAAGCCGAGGACACGGGCGGCGTCTGGGGGTTGGAGGCCGTGCTCGCCGCCGTCGTGGACGGCACCGCGCCGGTCCCCGAACCGTGGACCGACCTGGTCGAGAGCCTTCGCTCGGCGGAATTCGACCCCGCCGCCTTCGACCCCGACGCCTTGGACCGACAACTGGCCGTGATCGAGCCGCGACCACCCACGGCCACCTTGGCATCCGCGTCGGCGGGGGCCCGCGACGGCCGGCGCTGCTCCTGCGGAGAACTCCACGAGGACGAGGATCTCGACGTGGAGTTCGCCCCGGTGCGGCCTGTCTCCCTGGCACCGCACGCGGACCTGGTCGCCGCCGCACGGCGGGTGCCGTTGATCACCTCGGCACTGCGCCTGGCCCACTGGTGCCGGGACGGACGCGCCGTCACGTCCCGGGACGTACTCAAGCCCGCGCTCGGCCGGCTGGCCGTCCAAGAGCTCGATCTGTGGACCCTGGACGACGAGCTGAGCGCGCTTTCGCCGGCGGACCGTGACCGACGGTTGGCACGTCTGCGCAGTTCCGGTGACCTGCCCTGCCTGGACAACCCCTGGCGCATCGCCCTGTACGCGGACCTGCTGGAGATCCGCGCGAGCACCGCACGACCCGGTGCGGGCCTGCCCGCCGCGGCGGGAGACGAAGGCGTCCTGGAGCTCTGGTGCGAGTCGCTCGGAGACGAACTCGACGCCCTGAGCGACCTCGAAAGCCTCGGCCTGCCGCTGGTGTTGTTGGCGGAGCTCGACATGCGGAGCGAGGACGGCGACGACCTGGCGGCAGCCGTGCTGCGGGTCCTGTACGAGGTCCCCGACGGTGAATGGCTGGACACGGCGCTGCTCGTCGGCGCCCTCCCTGACGACCTCCCCAAGCAGGAGGCGCGACTGTTCGAACTGTTCCTCGTGCAGATCCTCGAGCACGCTGCCGGGATCCTTGCCGAGTTCGGGGCGGCGGAGCTGGAGAGATGTCCGGGAGGCCCGGAGCGCGACCGCGTCCTCCTGGACATCCTCAACGCCAGGGAAGTCACCGAAGGTGGCGATGACGCCCCTCTGCCCGGGCCCCGGCTCAGGCTGACCCCGCTGGGACGCCACGGTCTGCGCGAATACCTGCTCGCCCAGGGAGTCTCCGCTCCACTGATCGGTGAACTGGCCGACGCCGACGCCTCGACCCTGCTGGACGCCCTCCTCGACTACGACGAAGACGCGGCCCGCGTCGAGATCGCCGGCTGGATCGACCACCGGGGACAGGGTCCGGCCGCGACCCAACTCATCGACTCCTGCGCCGGTTTGACCGCCGACGCGGCCCTGCGCCGGATGAGCGCGGCAGTGGTACTGGCGGAGATCGACGGCCCCGGAGCGCTCGGGGCCCTGCGCGAGGCCGCCGCCTCCGGGGTCCCCGGCTGCGCCCAACTCGCGGCGATCACACTGGCCGAACGCGGCGAGGTCCCCGAAAGTCGCGTCCCCGAACTCCGACTCTGGTGGCTCGTCGATCACCTATGGGGTCCGCTCGGCCGCGCCGACGAGGCTCTCGTCGAATTCCTGGACCGGACCGGGGACATGGTTTTGCCACTACTGGACGAGACCGCCGATCGGCTGTGGCGCTGCGACCACCCGGCCACCCGCGCCGTGCTGGAGGCGACGGGACAACACCTGAGGGCCCAGGACAAAGCGCTGGCCAAGCGACTGCGCAGGTCCGCGACCAAGGTCGGATCAACCCGTAGGCGCTGAGACCGAAATCTCCACCGCCGCCCCCGGCGTCCACGCCCTGGACGCCGTCCGGACCCGGAGAGCAGTGCGAGGTGCCGCCCCCGCACCTCGGCCGGGACGGAGGCCCGCGATACCGCCACGCGGTTGTGGCTGCGGCGGGGCGTCCCGGGACGGGTGTCTATGGTGGATCGGTCGATCGGCTTCGGCTCGCCCCGCCGGCCGTCGTCGACCCGACCGTCGCCGTCTCCCCGAACGAGGTAGTGCAGCCATGCCGTCAGTCCGCGCGAGGTCGCGCCGTGTTGTTGTCGTCGAGGGGGCGTCGGGCGGGACGGACCGGGCGCCCGGGGCGGTGCTGACGCTGGTCGCGCTGTTCCTGGTGGCGATCAATCTGCGCGGGGCGATCACCGATGTGCCGCCGTTGCTCACCTCGATCCGGGACGATCTCGGGCTGTCCGGGGCCGCCGCCGGGGTGTTGACCGCGATTCCGGTGGTGTCGATGGGCGTGTTCGCGCCGCTCGCGCATCGGGGGGCGGCCCGGTACGGGTACGAGCGCACCGTGGCCGCGTCGGTGGTCGTGCTGCTGGCGGGGGTGCTGATCCGGCTGGGTGCGGCCTCGGTCGTGTTGCTCTTCCTGGGCACGCTGGTGGCCGGTGCCGGTATCGCGGTGCTGGGCGCGGCGCTGCCGGGTGTGGTCAAGACGCACTTCGCCGAGCGCGCGGGGGCGGTCACCGGGCTGTACAGCGCGGCGATAGGGGTCGGCGCGGCGGGTGCGAGCGCGCTGGCCGTACCGCTGTCGGAGGCGTTCGGGTCCTGGCAGCTCTCCCTCGGCGTGGTCGCGATCCCGGCGGTGCTCGGCCTCCTCGCGTGGTATCCGGTGATCCGGCGGACCGCGCCGGTGCCGAAGGCGCCCGCGGCGGGCCCGCGGGCCGACGCGAAGCCGCCGGCGGTCGTACCGGGCGATGGAGCCGCCACCCGACCGGCCGCGGACGCCTCGCCGTGGCGTCGGCCCGTCGCCTGGATCCTCGCCGTGTTCCTGGTCATGCAGACCACCGCCTACTACGGCGTGGTCGGCTGGGTGCCCGCCGCCTACGAGGAGCAGGGCTGGAGTGCCGAGCGCGCGGGCCTGCTGCTGTCCGTGTTCGGCCTCACCGGCATCGTCTCCGGACTGGTGATCCCGCTGCTCGCGGACCGCTTCAGCGACCCCAGGCCGCTGTTCGCGGTCACCGTCACGGGTGCGGTGGCCGGCATGGGCCTGCTCGCGTTCGCGCCGGATCTGGCGCCGTGGCCGACCATCGCGCTGCTCGGCCTCACCCTCGGCGGCGCGTTCCCGTTGATGCTGGTGATGCTCGTGCGCTTCGCGCCGAGCCCGGCGGCGGCCGGCCGGCTGTCCGCGATGACGTTCCTGATCGGCTACCCGATCGCCGCCGCGTTGCAGATCGTGTTCGGCACGATCCACGACGCGACCGGCGAGTACACGGTGGTGTTCGGCGTGCTGTTCGCGATGACGCTGGTGGAACTCGTGGTCTGCCTCGGATTGAATCCCAGGCATGCCCGACACTCCTGACGAGCCGACACCACGAACCCACCCGGTCGACGACCCGCCGGCGACGGCCGCCGCCCCGGACGACCCGTCACTGTCCGTCCTGCCCGCACGCTTTCGGGCCGTCCCGTACGTCTACGCCCGACACCCGCAGGCCGTCGCGCCCGGCGACCTGGCCGCCGGGGCCAACTGTCAGCTCTACGCCTACGCCTTCCTCGCCCACCACGGCCTGCGCGTGCCGCCGTTGCACTCGTCCGACCTGTGGGCCGACGACACCGCGACCGTCCGGGTGGTGGGCGAACCCGAGCCGCTGGACCTGCTCCTGTTCGACGCCGGCCCGCGCCCGGACCGGGATCCGGGCTACGCGGCGCACATCGGGGTACATCTGGGCCCGGATCGGGTGCTGCACCTGTGCCAGGAGGTCGGCCGACCCGCGATCTGGTCGTACGCGCGGTTCGCCGCCCGCCCCCGATACGCACGTCTGTTCGGAGTCAAGCGGTGCCTCCCGATGACGGAACAGAACCGGTCCCTCCCGTAGTTGAATTGCCACATGCCCGCTCCCGAGAACAGCACCCCGAACGCCGCCCCGATTCCGACCCGGAACGCCGCCCTGGACACCGCCGCGACCACCGGACTCCAACCACCGGCCGGCTCACCCCCACCCGCCGTCCCGGCCTGGGAACGCCGCTATCGGGCGGCCCGGATCGGCCTGCCGCGCTGGGCCGACCACGCGCCGGCCAAGTCCGTCTTCGTCTCCAACGCCTCCGGCACCTTCGAGGTGTACGCGTGGGACCGGGTCAGCGGCGCGCAGCGCCAGGTGACCGATCGGCCCAACGGCACCGCGTCCTCCCGGATCAGCCCGGACGGGCGCTGGATCTGGTGGTTCGCGGACACCGACGGTGACGAGCTGGGCGTGTGGATGCGCCAGCCGTTCGACGGCGGCGCGGACGAGGTCGCGGTTCCCGGCCTCGAACCGTCCTACCCCGGCGGCCTCGGCCTGGCGAACGACGGCACCGTGGTGGTCGGCCGGATGACCGACGACGAGGGCTCCACGATCCACGTCGCGCGCCCGGGCTCCGAGCCGGTGACCGTGTACCGGCACACCGAGTCGGCGTGGTTGTCCGCGCTGTCCGAGGACGGCACCTACCTGGCGATCGCGCACAACGAGCACGGCGACGCGATGCACTCCTCGCTGCGCGTCCTGCGCCTGGACGGCACGCCGGTGGCCGACCTGCACGACGGCCCCGAGGGCGGCCAACCGGACTCCGACCTGTCCGCGATGGGCTTCTCCCCGGTCGCCGGCGACCAGCGCGTGCTGGTCATCCACCAGCGCCGCGGCCGGGACGAGCCGCTGCTGTGGGAGCCGCTGACCGGCGTCGAGACCGAACTCGACCTCGGCCTGCCCGGCGACCTGTCCGCCGACTGGTACCCGGACGGCCGGGCGCTGCTGATCGACCACGAGCAGCACGGGCGTTCCGAGCTCTACCGCTACGACCTGGCGAGCAAGGAGCTCACCCGGATCGACACCCCGCCCGGCACCATCGGCGCCGCCGGTGCGCGGCCCGACGGCAGTGTCGAGTACCACTGGTCCAACGGCGCGACCCCGGCCGAACTGCGCTCGACCGCCGGCGACGACGTGCTGCTCACCCCGCCCGGCGAGCGGCCGCCCGGCTCGGTCCCGGTCTCCGACGCGTGGGTCGAAGGGCCGGGCGGCAAGGTGCACGCGCTGGTGTCCAAGCCCGCCGGCGAGGGTCCGTTCCCGACCGTGTTCAACATCCACGGCGGACCCACCGCGCACGACGGCGACCACTTCGCGGCGGACGTCGCGGCCTGGGTCGACCACGGCTTCGCGGTGGTCCGGGTCAACTACCGGGGCTCGACCGGCTACGGCAAGGACTGGACCGACGCGCTGCGGGTGCGGATCGGCCTGATCGAGCTCGAGGACATCGGCGCGGTCCGTGCGTGGGCGGTCGAGTCGGGCCTGGCCGACCCCGCGCGGCTCGTGCTCTCCGGCGGCTCGTGGGGCGGCTACCTGACCCTGCTCGGCCTGGGCGTGCAGCCCGAGGCGTGGGCGCTGGGGCTGGCCGCGGTCCCGGTCGCGGACTACGTCACGGCGTACCACGACGAGATGGACGTGCTCAAGGCGATGGACCGCACGCTGCTGGGCGGTACGCCCGATGAGGTACCCGAGCGCTGGGCCGCCTCCTCGCCGCTGACCTACGTCGAACAGGTGCGGGCGCCCGTGTACATCAGCGCCGGCGAGAACGACCCGCGCTGCCCGATCAAGCAGATCGAGAACTACGTCGAGCGCCTGGCGCAGCTCGGCAAGCCGCACGAGGTCTACCGCTACGACGCGGGCCACGGCTCGCTGGTCGTCGAGGAGCGCATCCGGCAGATGCGCAAGGAGTTCGCGTTCGTGGACAGCGTGATCGGCCTGCCGATCCCGAACCCGGCGTAGCGCGGGACGGGGCCGGCGCTACGCCGGACCGCGGAGCCGGGCGTCGGATCCTCGACGCCCGGCTCCCCGAGCGCCGGGCCCCCGGGCCCCGCCCCGCAGGGCTCAGGTCTTGACGCCCAACTCCGCCAACAACTCCGCTTCCCGCTCCTCGGCCCGGTCGTCCGCCTCCCGGCGGACCACCCGCCACCACACGAACACCGCGGCGCCCGCGAAGACGAACCACTGCGCGGTGTAGCCCAGGTTCTGCCACGCGCGCCCGGAAATGCCGCCGCTCGCGGCCCCCTTGCTCGGCGGCATCGGCGCGAGCGCGGCCGAGTCGGCGGCCGGGGTCTGCGCGGTCAGCGCGACGAAACCGTCGGTGAGCGGATAGGGCAGCACGTTGACGAGTTCGGGTGTGCTGATCATCGAGAGCTGACCGGCCCGCAGGTCGGTGGCCCGGTCCACGTTCGAGGTGTGCTCGGCCTCCGACCACTCCAGCCGACCGGTGACGGTGACCGGCCCGGCGGGCGGCGCGGGCACGCTCGTGCCCTCGACCCAGCCCCGGTTGACCACGACCGCCGGGGCGCCGTCGACCAGCAGCGGGGTGACCACGTACGACCCCGTGCGTCCGTCGAGTCGGCGCCCGGGCACCACCAGTTGCCGCGCCGTGTCATAGCTGCCGGTGACGGTGACCGAGCGGCCGCGATCGGATCCCTCCACCCGGCTGCCGAGCGGCACGAGTTCACCGATCGGCACCGCGGGGGCCGAGGACACCTTCTCCCCGGCGCTCCCGCCCCCCTTGTGCTCGCCGTAGCGATGGAACTGCCACAACCCCAGCGCCGCGCACACCGGGACCGCGACGAGCACGATCATGTGGAAGACCAGCCAGCGCGGCTGGAGCAGGAACCGGTACACCCCCCAACGGTAACCGTCGGCCGACGGCGCCCGAGCGCGGGTGTCACCCCACTCGCGGGTACGCCCCCGTCCGATAGATGTCGGTGCGGTACACCGTGCCGCCGCACGTGGGCGTCAGGGTCACCTTGGCCACGTTGAAGTCGTTGGCGATCAGCGCGTACCCGAGCGCGGGCACCGGCGCCTTGGGCGAGTCGGCGGCGCAGGTGCCGTCCGCGCCCGGCGCCTGCGGCTTCCACGCGAACTGGAACTCGTACTCCTGGCCCGGCCGGAGCACGATGACCGTGCCCGAACTCTCCGGCAGCACCGGCAGCGCGGCCGCGTCGTCGCCGGCCTTGTGCTGGAGCACGGTCACCTGCACGATCGGGTTCCCCGGCGGCGAGACCACCGAGACCACGCCGGGCCCGGTCACCTGGCAGTCCTTGGCCGCGTTGCTGCGCACCTGGAGCACGCCGTACGCCAGGCCGTCGGCGCCGATCGGTCCCAGTCGGGCGTCCTCCCCGGACAGGTCGGTGGTCGCGCACGCCGGCGTCGGCTTGGCCGGTGGCGCGCTCTCGCTCGGCGGCGCGCTGGTGGCGGGCGGCGCGGTCTGGCCCACGCCCGCGCTCTGCCCGCTGGTGGGCGCGATCGAGGCGCCGGACCCACTGGTGGGCGTACCGCCCCGGGTCGCCGGGTGCGACTGGCCGGCCCCGCCCGGGATACCGGCGCTCATCCCCTCGCTCGGCCCCGGCAACGGCTCGGTGGCGTTGACCGCGGAGGACGAGGACCGGATGCCGCCGACGTTCGACTTCGAGCCGTCGCCGCCGTCCACCACGGTGCGCAGCACCGGTGTGCCGATCAGCAGCGCGGCCGCCAGCCCGGCGGCTCCGAGTGTGGCCACCCGCCGCTGCCGGCGCCGAGCCGGCACGGCGACGCGCAGCCGATCCAGCGCGTCCGACGCGGGCAGCACGTCGGCGACCGCCGCGTGCAGCCGCCGGCGCACCTCTGCCTCGAGGTCGTCGGGGTCGGGACCGAGAGTCCCCGGGGTGTTCGTCACGGCGTCTCCATCCGGGCCCGGAGGGCTTCCAGTCCGCGTGAGGCGTACGCCTTCACCGAGCCGACCGACAGTCCGAGCAGATCGGCCACCTGAGCCTCTGTCAGATCAGCGTAATAGCGCAGCACGATCACTTCCCGCTGCCGCCGTTGCAATTCACGCAACGCCCGTACCAGCACGTCACGTTCCGCCACGTGGCGCGAACCGTCCTCGGTACTCGTCGATTCCGGCTCGGGTTTCGACAGTAGTCGCATGCCCATGATCCGACGCCGCAGTGTCGACCGGGACAGGTTGACCACGGTCTGCCGCAGGTAGGCGAGGGTCTTGTCGGCCTCGCGCAATCGGTGCCGGGCGGTGTGCACCCGTACGAACGACTCCTGCACCACGTCCTCACACGAATCGGTGTCGTCGAGCAACAGGGAAGCCAAGCGCAACAACGAACCATAGTGCGCACGGTAGGTCTCGGTGAGGACGTCGATGGAGACGCCCGCGTCAGAGGACACGGAAACTCCCGAAACGCCCAGATCCAGCGCGCCGACCACGGGCATTCGAACCGGGCGCAGCGCCGGTTCCACCCTCACGACCATTTCTGCCACGACTGTTGGACACCCGACCCCCCGGGAAGGTTGTATACGCCTGCGATCCGGGGACGGTCGTCGGCTCAGACACACGTCCGCCCACCGTAGTGGGCGGGGTGACGTGCAGTCAGCCACTCGGGGCCGGGAAACGGCCGCGCACGCGCGGCAGCCGGTGTCCCCACCTGGGGAACACCGGCTGCCGCGACGGTTCGCGGCCCGGGTCCGGACCCTGTCCGGGGCGGCCGGGCGGGCCGGGCGGGGCCTAGTCGCGCTCGGTCAGCTCGGCGGCGACGACCTCGGCGATCTGGGCCGTGTTCAGCGCCGCGCCCTTGCGCAGGTTGTCCCCGCACATGAACATGTCGAGCGCGAACGGGTCGTCGATCGAGCGTCGCACCCGGCCGACCCAGGTCGGGTCGGTGCCGACCACGTCGGCCGGCGTCGGGAACTCGCCGTTCTCCGGGTCGTCGCACAGCACGACGCCGGGGGCGCCGTCGAGGATCTCGTGCGCGCGGGCGACCGAGACCTCGTTCTCGAACACGGCGTGCACCGCGAGCGAGTGCGTGGTGATCACCGGGACGCGCACGCAGGTCGTGTGCACCTTCAGGTCCGGCAGTCCGAGGATCTTGCGGGACTCGTTGCGGACCTTGAGCTCCTCGGACGACCAGCCGTCGTCCTTGAGCGAGCCGGCCCACGGCACCACGTTGAGCGCCAGCGGGGCCGGGAACGGCCCGAAGTCGCCCACCGCGCGGCGCACGTCGCCGGGCTGGGTGCCCAGCGTCTGGCTGCCCGCGACCTTGCCGATCTGCTCGCGCAGCGCGTCGACGCCGGGCTGACCGGCGCCGGAGGCGGCCTGGTACGACGCGACGACGAGTTCCTTGAGCCCGAGTTCGGCGTGCAGCGCGCCCAGCGCGACGACCATGGTCAGCGTCGTGCAGTTGGGGTTGGCGATGATGCCGCGCGGACGCACCCGCGCCGCGGCGGCGTTGACCTCGGGCACCACGAGCGGGACCTCGGGGTCCATCCGGAACGCGCCGGAGTTGTCCACCGCGACCGCGCCCTTGCTCGCGGCGATCGGCGCCCAGTGCGCGGAGACCTCGTCGGGCACGTCGAACATCGCGACGTCCACGCCGTCGAAGCACTCCTCGCTCAGCGCGATGACCTCGACCTCCTCGCCGCGCACGACGAGCTTCTTGCCCGCGGAGCGCGCCGAGGCGATCAGCCGGATCTCGCCCCACACGTCCTGACGGGTGGAGAGCAGTTCGAGCATCACCGTGCCGACCGCGCCGGTGGCGCCGACCACGGCCAGGGTGGGCTTGTCCTTGCGGGTCATCGGCCGGTACCTCCGTAGACGACGGCTTCGCCGGACTGGTCGTCCAGGCCGAACGCGGTGTGCACGGCCTGTACGGCGGCCGGAACGCCGTCGGCGCGGCAGACCACCGAGATCCGGATCTCGGAGGTCGAGATCAGCTCGATGTTCACCCCCGCGCCGGTGAGGGATTCGAAGAACTTGGCGGTCACGCCGGGGTGCGAGCGCATGCCGGCGCCGACCAGCGAGATCTTGCCGATCTGGTCGTCGTAGCGCAGCGACTCGAAGCCGATCTCGGCCTGGGCCTTGGTCAGCGCGGTCATCGCGCTCTGCCCGTCGGACATCGGCAGCGTGAAGGAGATGTCGGTACGGCCCGTGGAGGCCGCGGAGACGTTCTGCACGATCATGTCGATGTTGATCTCGTTGTCCGCCACCAGGCGGAAGATCTTGGCCGCCTCGCCCGGCTTGTCCGGGACCCCGACCACCGTGATCTTCGCTTCGCTGGTGTCGTGGGCGACCCCGGAGATGATCGCGTGCTCCATGTCGTCCCCTTCGGGTTCATCCGTCACCCAAGTGCCGACGAGTCCCGAGAAGGACGACCGCACGTGCACGGGCATGTCGTAGCGGCGGGCGTACTCCACGCACCGCAGGTGCAGCACCTTGGATCCGCTCGCGGCCAGCTCCAGCATCTCCTGGTAGCTGATCCGGGAGATCTTCCGGGCCTTCTTCACCACACGGGGGTCGGCGGTGAAGATGCCGTCCACGTCCGTGTAGATCTCGCAGACCTCGGCGCTGAGCGCGGCGGCCAGCGCGACGGCGGTGGTGTCCGAGCCGCCGCGGCCGAGCGTGGTGATGTCCTTCGTGTCCTGGGACACACCCTGGAAACCGGCCACGATCGCGATCGCGCCCTCGTCGAGCGCGGAGCGGATCCGACCCGGCGTCACATCGATGATGCGCGCTTTGTTGTGGACCGCGTCGGTGATCACACCGGCTTGGCTGCCGGTGAACGACCGTGCGTCGACGCCCAGGTTTTTGATCGCCATCGCCAACAGCGCCATCGACATCCGCTCACCCGCGGTGAGCAGCATGTCGAGCTCGCGCCCGGAAGGGATGGGGCTCACCTGCTGCGCCAGATCGATCAGCTCGTCCGTCGTGTCGCCCATCGCGGACACCACCACGACCACTTCGTGGCCCTGCTTCTTGGTGTCGACGATTCGCTTGGCCACGCGCTTGATGCCTTCGGCATCGGCGACGGAGGAGCCGCCGTACTTCTGCACGACAAGGCCCACGTGCGCTCCTCGCTTGATATCTGTGCGGTCGGCACAGTCTAACTAGGCCGTACAGTGGTCAAAGCTTTATTCACATTGTGAGACGTACATATCACTAAGCGGGCAGTCGGAACCGAACGCCCATGTCGGCGCCGGGGCCGCCCGCACCCCGCTCGCCTTTCGCCCGAATTCCGGTGATTCCCGAATCCCGGTGGGTTCGGGCGACGACTCAGGTGTGCGGACCGCCCAGGACCACGGCCTCGTCGAGCTGCTCGGCGAGCTCGTCGACCAACTCGTCGGCCAGTGCCTGGCCGGCCGGGTCCAGACTCTCCATGATCGGATCGTCCAGGCGGGCGTGCGACACCACCGACTGCAGCGCGCGCAGCACGGCGCTGGCGGTCGCGCCCCAGTTGGACAGGTACGAGAACTGCCACCACCACAGCGCCTCGCGGCTGCGTCCGGCCCGATGGTGGGCCAGCCCGTGCGCGAGGTCGGCGACCACGTCGGCGACGTCGTCCGACAGGCGCGCGGCGACCGGCTTGGACTTGGGCACGTACGGGTCGAAGACCTCGTAGTAGACGTCGATCGGCTCCAGCAGCCGGGACAGCGCCGAACGCAGCGCGTCGACATCCGGATCGGGGCCCGAGTCGGGCTCGAAGCGGTCGTCGGGCACGATGTCGGCGATCGCGCCGAGCCGGCCGCCCGCGAGCATCAACTGCGAGACCTCCAGGAGCAGCATCGACACCGCCTGCTCCGGCTCCTCGCCCTTGGCCACCTCGGTGACGGCCAGGACGAAGCTGTCGATCTGGTCGGCGATCTCTCCGGTGAATTCGTTCAGGTCGTCAGACATCGAGCAGTCGTCTCCCCTCGAAGGCACGCCCGAGCGTGACCTCGTCGGCGTACTCCAGGTCGCCCCCCACCGGCAGCCCGCTGGCCAACCGGGTCACTCGCAGACCCATCGGCTTGCACAGGCGAGCCAGATACGTCGCGGTCGCCTCTCCTTCCAGGTTCGGGTCGGTGGCCAGGATCAACTCGGTCACCGCACCGTCCGCGAGCCGGGTCATCAGTTCACGGATCCGCAGATCGTCGGGTCCCACGCCCTCGATCGGGCTGATCGCGCCACCGAGCACGTGGTAGCGGCCTCGGAACTCGCGGGTCTTCTCGATCGCCACGACATCCTTGGACTCCTCGACCACGCAGATCACCGCGACGTCGCGTCGCGGATCGAGGCAGATGCGGCACTGCTCCGATTCCGCCACGTTGCCGCATGTGGCGCAGAAGCGCACCTTGTCCTTGACCTCGGTGAGCGCGTGCACGAGGCGCCGGACGTCGGCCGGGTCGGCCGCCAGGAGGTGGAAGGCGATGCGTTGCGCGCTCTTCGGCCCTACACCGGGCAGTCGGCCCAGCTCGTCGATGAGGTCCTGTACGACGCCTTCGTACACCTACCGTCTCCCTGCTCGCTCTGGTTCTTCGTGGGCTTGTTGGTGGGGTTGGTCGGTGGGGTTGTGGATCGGTTGGTCGGTGGGGTTGGGGGTGGGGCTTCGGCTTTGGCGGTTGGGCTTTGGCTTTGGGCTTCGGCTTCGGCTTGGGCTTTGGGCTTCGGCTTGGGCTTGGGCTTCGGCCTTGTCGGTGGCTTCTCGGTGGGCTCGGCTTTCGGTCGTGTGGACCCGGCTCACATGCCGGGCAACCCCAGTGGGCCGCCACCGCCCATGCCTTGGGCCAGCGGGCCCATCAACCGGGACTGCATCTCCAGGGCCGCGCGGTTGGCGTCGCGCACCGCGGCGACGATGAGGTCGCCGAGGGTCTCCGTGTCCTCAGGATCCACCGCGGACGGCGAGATCTCCAGAGCCAGCAGTTCGCCGGCACCGGAGACGGTCGCGGTCACCAGGCCGCCGCCGGCGCTCCCGGTCACCTGGGTGCGGGCGAGTTCGTCCTGCGCCGCCATGAGGTCCTGCTGCATCTTCTGCGCCTGCTGCAGCAACTGCTGCATGTCGGGCTGGCCACCACCGGGAAACACCTGGACACCCTTCGTCACTCGGACGCGGCTTCGCACCGCCTCGGGCCGGCCCTGCTCGACGGCCGTCCTGCCGTCGAGCCTACGGCTCCGGGCGGGGCCGATGCGCGGCGGCGGCACGCATCGGCGGGTCCGGTGGTGGGTGGATCAGGTGGTGGGCGACTCGTCGATGATCGTGGCGCCCAGCTCGCGGGCGAGCAGTTCGTGGGTGGACAGGCCGCCGTCGTCCGCGAGGTCCTCGTCGTCGTAGCGGCCGATGTCCTCGGGGATGTCGTAGTCCGGCTCGGGCGGCGGCGGAGGCGGTGCCTGCTGCGGTTGCGGACGGGCGGGCGGCGCTGCCTGCGGCGGGGCGCCGGCGGCGGGGCGGGGTTGCGCGGGAGCCGGCGGGGGCGCGGCGGCGGGGGTCGTCGGAGCGCCGGGCCACGCGCCGGGGGGCGGGGCGGCGGCGGGTGCGGGGGGCGTGCCGGGTCGGCTGCCCGCCTGGGGCGTCGCGGTCGGGACCGGGGCCGGCGGGGCGGGGCGGCGGGCGGGCGCTGCGGCGCCCTCGCCGGCGACGACGCAATCGATCCGCCAGTCGAAGCCGAACGCGTCCAGGACGGCCTGGCGCACGATCTCGTCCCGACCGCTGCTGCGGAAGCCCTCGCGGGCGCCGGCCTGCTCGAACGCGAGGGTCAGCGTGGTGCCGTCGAATCCGGCCACGGTCACGGTCTGGAGCATCATCCAGGCCACCCGGTTGCGGCCGCGGACGGCGTCCAGGACCTGCGGCCACATCTCGTGCACGCGGGTGAGGTCGCCGGTGCCTTGAGCGGGGGCGGCGGCGGGCGGGGGTGGTGCCTGGGTGTGCTGCTGTTGAGCCTGCCGGCCTGGTTGGGCCTGCTGGGCTTGATGTTGCGGTGCGGCGGAGGGGGGCGGGCCGGAGCCGGCGGTGCGGGCCTGGGGCCAGGCACCGGAGGCGGGCGCGGGGGGCGACTGGGTCTGGGGCTGTTGGGGCTGCTGGTGTTGCTGTGGCTGCGGTGCCGTGGGAGGCGGTACGGGAGCCTGGGTCGGCACCGGGGCCTGGGTCGGGGCGGCCTGATGCGGCCGGGTAGCCGCGGGGGCCGGCGCGTCGGCGCGGGCCTGATGGGCCTGGTCCGGGGCGGCGGGCCCGGCGGGGAGGCCGCCGACGGACACCCGGCGCTCCAGCCGTTCCAGCCGAGTCTGCAGACCCTGCTCACCGGCGTCGACGGCGGGCAGCAGTACCCGCGCGCAGATCAGCTCCAACTGGAGCCGGGGCGCGGTGGCACCGCGCATCTCGGTGAGGCCGGTGTTGACGATGTCCGCGGCGCGGGTGAGCCCGGCCCGGCCGAACTCGGCGGCGTGCCGGACCATGCGCTCCAACTGATCGGCCGGCACGTCGATCAGACCCTTGTCGGCCGCGTCCGGCACGGCGGCCAGGATCACCAAGTCGCGCAACCGCTCCAACAGGTCGGCCACGAACCGACGCGGGTCGTAGCCCCCCTCGATCACCCGGTCGACCAATTCGAAGGCGGCCGCGCCGTCCTGCGCGACGAACGCCTCGACCACGTCGTCCAGCAGCGACCGGTCGGTGAACCCGAGCAGCGAGGTGGCCATCGCATAGGTGACACCGTCGTCGGTGGCGCCCGCGAGCAACTGGTCCATCACCGACATGGAGTCCCGTACCGACCCGGCTCCGGCCCGTACGACCAGCGGCAGCACGGCCGGTTCGACCTTGATGCCCTCGGTCTCGCACACCGACGCGAGGTGGTCGCGCAGCACGCCGGGCGGCACCAGCCGGAACGGGTAGTGGTGCGTGCGGGACCGGATGGTCCCGATCACCTTCTCCGGCTCGGTCGTCGCGAAGATGAACTTCAGGTGCTCCGGCGGCTCCTCGACCACCTTGAGCAACGCGTTGAAGCCCGCCGACGTGACCATGTGGGCCTCGTCGATGATGTAGATCTTGTAGCGCGAACTCACCGGCGAGAAGTGCGCCTTCTCCCGCAGATCGCGCGCGTCGTCCACACCACCGTGCGACGCGGCGTCGATCTCGATCACGTCGATGCTGCCGGGCCCGCCGAGACCGAGGTCCCGACACGACTGGCACTCACCGCAGGGCGTGGGCGTGGGCCCCTGCTCACAGTTGAGACATCGGGCGAGAATGCGCGCGCTGGTGGTCTTGCCACACCCCCGCGGCCCACTGAACAGGTAGGCGTGATTGACGCGGTTGTTCCGCAGGGCCTGCATGAGGGGTTCCGTCACGTGCTCCTGCCCGATGACCTCTGCGTAGGTCTCGGGGCGGTAGCGACGGTAGAGGGCGAGCGACACGCCCCCGACGATAGCCGGGCCGAACGACAGACGCGGACCCTCATCACCCACCGGTGCCCGATCACCGACCGCGGTCGGGTACTGTAGGCGCCGGACCCCCCGTGCGGCGGCATCCTCCTGAACCTCCCCAGGGCCGGAAGGCAGCAAGGATAGGGAGGCTCTGCCGGGTGCACGGGGGGTTCACAGTTTCCCCCACCCTCCTGGCCCCACCCCTCCGCCCCCTTCGAATAGGGGTGCGCGAGCACCCGCCGACCTCCTGTAAGCTTCCGCACGGAGGATTCGCCTAGTGGCCTAGGGCGCACGCTTGGAAAGCGTGTTGGGTTCACACCCTCACGAGTTCGAATCTCGTATCCTCCGCCAGCCCTAACAGGCAAGATATTCAGCCCCGACCTCTCGCCAGGTCGGGGCTGATTTCATGTGGTCTCAGTTCTGGGATGTCCGGGCCGACATCTCGTCGGAGGTACGGGCCGGCGTCGGTGATGTAGGCGATCGACTCCAGTGGGATGTCGCCTACGAGGCGCTTCCGGCGTTCCTACGGATCCGGGTATGGTCCGCGGCGTTGGCGAGCACGTAGCGCTCGTCGTCCCGTCCACCACCATGGAAGCCTCGCCAACCGATCTGGCCGTTCGCGTCGCTCACTGCACGAGGCCGACAGACTCCGAACAGTCCAGGCACCGCCTGAGCGCCGAGATCCCGAGGCGGCCGCCGTTGGCGGCAACCGGGTTGTGCTCACCGATCCGCGTCCATGTGCCTTTGGGCGGATCAACAATCCACCCCCATCGAGAGCCGTCCACCAGCACGTCCGACTCGGTCATGTGTGCGCAGGCGCCCGGGTAATGCGCCACTCGTGACGGAGAGATCAGGATCGTGCGTTTGGAAAGCTGCGTCCACGACACCCGAACCATCGGAGCACCCTCCCCCCGACGCGCGGTCCCGAGGTCGTGGCCGACGCACCCAGCGCCGATGATCAACTCACAATGAGCACAATGAACTTCTCGCACGAGCCCAACGTAGTGGATGGCACACGCATAGTGTTTGCCGCGCAGCATCCCTTGGCGCACTCGCACCCCCACCGCCTGCCCGGTCGGCTCGCACCCTTCGCCGAACAAACGCCGACCCGTGCTGCGGTCCGGGGCCGGGCCCTCGTCGTGACATTGAGCAGACGGCCCTCCGAGGTCGGCACTCGCCGTGAGAACGCCCGCAAGGATCAGGGGCCCAGCCAACGCCTGGCCTGCGACGGGGATAACTCTGCGCCTTCGCCGCCGGCGCCCCTTCTCGGCAGTGGGGAGAGGGGCGGCCATGACAGACACCAACGCAGATACACCCCCAGTCGGTCACCCCATCCAATCCGAGGCTTTGACTTCGGAATATATTCCGAAGTAGCATGGATCTATGTCCACTCTTACCGTGGCGTTCTCCGACCTGTCGAAGAACTCGAAGCGAGTCGCCGAGACCGTCGAACAGGCCCAACGTGTCCACGTCACACGTCGTGACGGCGAGGATCTCTATCTGACCACTGAGCGTCATGATCGCCAACGGGAAGAAACCGCGGATGTCACCTCCCGACTGTTTGCCGCGCTGATCGGTAGCGATGAGGGTGCCCGAGCAGTACTCCTCGCCCTGCCGACGGTTTTCCCGTGGATTCGACACCTGTCCGCGGATGAGGTCCGCGAGTTCGTCGTGGACCTCGTGGACGCCACGCGCGACGTCGCGGAACTGGATGTGCACTCGACCCTGCATCGCGTCATCGTCGAGTGGCGCGCGACCGCCAGGATCCTGGCCGATCCTGAGTTGGCCGCCCTGCTCGCCGAGCCGTTGCAGGATAAGGATCACGGTGAGGTACTCGCGCCTTGAGTCCGAAACGCGGTGACGATGTCCCGCCGCCACCCCTCGGTGACGAGTGGAGACTGCGCTTCGCCACCACCGAGGCCGCCAAGGGCTGGGGTGATCTCTGCGCCGAGGCTGCGGCCAATGCCCGTCGCTGCTTCGAGTCCCTCCGCACCGACCCACTGTCCACCCGCGACCCGGACCGACAGCACCGCCTGCGCGGTCGTCTCGCCGCCCGGGTCCTGGGCGGCCGGGAGCTACCCCAGTGGGAATTCGAAGTGACCGCCGGTGGCCGTGTGCGCTATCTCGTGGATGAGGTCGGACGTACCGTCCACCTCGTGTACGCCTCCACCCGGCATCCGAAGGACACTGACACCTGACACCTGTGCGTCGGCCGGTCTCAGTTCTGGTCTCATTCACCTTCGTTCACCGGAGTCCGGGCGCCGAGAGAGCCGGAGATTCGCGGCAGGTCAGGACGCTGACCAGTCGCCCCGAACCCTCGGGCGGCGACTTGGAAAGCGTGTTGGGTTCACCCCCTCACGAGTTCGAATCTCGTATCCTCCGCACTTGATCCAAGGTCCGGACCGCATCGAGCGGACCGGGCCTTGGTCGTTCCCGGCTGCGGGCGCCGTGTCAGAGGCACGGGGCAGAATCACGAGGGCAACAACCGTCCCGAGCCCGGACGAGGCGGACGGGGGAACATCCGGGGAGACAGCATGCCGAAGATCCCAAAGGGCCGGCGCGTGGGCCAGGCCGCCGTGAACGCGGTGCGCGCGCTCCTTGAGGAGCACGATCACGTCGTCCAGGAGATCTCCGGGCAGAACGACTTCGGCGAGGACCTCTACGTCACCTTCGTCGAGGACGAGCACGTGACGAGCGACGTGATCAGGGTGCAGGTCAAGGGTGGGGAGAAGTGGCGCCGGGCCAACGGCTACGCGGTACCCATCGGCCACCACGGCAGTACCTGGGCGGACGGGAACATCCCCGTCTACTGCGTGGTGTACGACCCGGACGGCAAGCAACTTTTCTGGGCGAACGCAACACAGCAGCTCCGGCGGTCCGGCCCGTTCAACCACCCGAAGGTCATCGGGGTCAGCCCCAACGCGGTGCTGACCGACTCGACGATGGAGTCGTTTGTCGCTCAAGCCCGTCGCTACGTCGGGCGCTACCGGGGCAGGCAGGCCGTTCTCACTCACCTGGGAGAGATGTCCGGGGTCGAATTCGACTCGACGGACCACGTCCTGCACTTCGTCAACGGTGACGACGAGGACCTCATCTTCTGGAGGCACCCCGGCGCCGATGTCGCCACCCTGCTGCACAGCGCGCTCGGCTGGGAGCCGTATCTCGTCAGTCTGGTATCCCTGATGCGCTCCGAGATGCCGCCTCCAAACCTCGGGACGGACGACGAGACCGTGGATCGTCTCTGGCACGACCCCGAGCTGTCGACTGCCGAGGATCTGGAGCTGAGTCAGCCGGAGATCATGTGGGTGGCCTCCTGTTTCATGTCCACCCGGCAGGCGGACGAAAAGGATCTCTACGACTTGGACGAATGCGACGGGTGCCCGGAGTGCACGGGCGAGGAGCCCGTCGAGCACGGGAAGATCGCGGCGGACGTACTCCACGAGTACATCATCGACCGTGTCCTCGCCCGGATCGAAGCCGAGCCGGACCTCCTTCGCCGCTCCATATCGGCCATGCGCGAGAACGGCCGGATCGACCCGGAGATCGTGGCGGAACTCGGTCCCCTCGAAGCCGATCCACATATCGTCCGGCAGGTGATGAAGCTGAGCCGCGCCACCGTGGGAGGCCTCGAACCGGAGGCGTTCCGGCTGGCGGTGCTCTACCTGATCCACCGCATCTACGTCGGCGGCCCCTCGCTGCCCCTCGACCGACAGGTCCGAATCGACTGGCGCATTCCCGAGCCCGGGCCGGAAGCCCTCGCCGCGGGTCGACGGCCGGCTCCACGGAGAACACATCCGTCCCCAGGCCCCACAACGGGTATCTCCTCGCTCAGGTGATGGGCCCTACGCCGTGACGCACCCTTCCCGGCTCACCAGGAGCCGACAAGCATGCCACTCCTGTGGATCCCGAATCCGGACGACGCTCCTGCACTGACTGGGCACCGACCAGTGGGACCCCGCGCACCGGCCGGCCAACTTGTCGGTCTTGCCGAAGCGCTCGACTCGGCAGAACGGCTGGGCACCAAGCGCGAGGTCCTCGCGGGTTCGGCCCAGAACCGGGAAATGGAGAAAGTCCTGCGCGGACGGCCGGACGCCTTCGGTGCCGGTCTCCCGTACTGGACGGCACCGGAGCTGGTCTCAATCCTGGTCTCGTTCACCCTCGTTCGGCCGGGTTCGGTCGTCGTCCAAGAATTCGCTCCACCGCAGGTCAGGACGGGCGTGAACGCCGGCGGACGGGGCTCGGGAGATTGGAAAGCGTGTTGGGTTCACCCCCTCACGAGTTCGAATCTCGTATCCTCCGCACCTGCCGGTAAGGGCACATGTGAGGCCCCGATCGCACTGCGGTCGGGGCCTTCGTCGTTCCGCCCGGCGCCGCGCGACTCGTTCGATATGCGTCCTCCGGCCGGCCTTCCGGAGTCGGGCGACCCGTCACGGCCCCGGATTGCGCGGACCCCCTGGTCTGTCCGGGGCGGTCCGGGCGGGCCCGAGACCCGATCCGTGTCCAGGTGTCGGCCGAGACTCGATGGTGGCCTGTGGGCGCCGACGGTAAACCCGGAGTGCGGCGGCGTGGGACGTGCCGGCGGGGCCCGGTTGTTCGAACGCTGTCCGGGGTGTCGTCACACGGATGGTCGTCGGCGGGCGCGGCGGCGGGGTGTCTCGGGAACACTTGGCTCAGATGGGGCGTGATCTCGGGTCTAGTTCAGTGGGAGAGCGGATCATGCGGACGAACGTGGTGCTCCGCAGCGTAGGCGTCGTGGTGGGTCTGGTCCTGATCGCCTGCGCGTTCGTGCTCGCGTACGTCATCACGCCGAACTATGTGGTCCGGCTGCCCGACGACACCGATGCCAAGCGCTCCTATACCGGTGCCTTCAGGACCCTGCTCGACGCCCAGGAGGTGGCGAAGGGCAACCTTGCGACGGCCGTCAAGCGGAACGTCCCCCTCGCCGTCGAACGGACCGTGAAGGTCGAGGAGACCTCGGGCGACACGGCCCTGGTCAGCGACAGCCGGACGACGACCGCCGCGGGCAACCCGGTCGAAAAGACGGACTGGAAGTACGCCGTCAACCGCAAGACACTCGAGCCGTCCGGCAGCCATCCGTCGGGCTGGACGGTGGTCGACGCCCAGGGCCTGACGGTCAGTTGGCCGCTCGGCGCGAAGAAGAAGACGTACACCGGCTGGCGGCCGGAGACCGGGACCACGACGCCGCTGACGTACGCACGTACGGAGAACAGGTCGAGCCTGAGTACATACGTGTACGAAGCGAACCTGCCGCCCACCCGGATCACCGACTCCCAGGTGCTCGCCGGTCTGCCGCCGGCCGTCCCGCGGACGACCCTGGCGCTGGTCGCCCAACTCGGTACTCTCTCGGCCCCGGCCAAGGAGCAACTCGCCGCAGTGCTGCCAACGTTGAGCGACCCGGTGCCGCTCTCCTACACGCTGGCGAGCGCCGACACGTTCTGGATCGAACCCGAGACCGGCATTGTGATCGATACGCGGCGGTCCCAGCAGCGCGTGGCCGGGGTCATCGCCCCGAGCAACGGCGCCTTCCTCCCGCTGCTGCCGGTCTCCGACGTCTTCTACCAGCAAACCCCCGAGTCCGTGAAGGACGCCGCGGACGACGCCGATGACGGCCACGACGCCATCATGCTCGTCGGTACCATCCTGCCCATCGTGGTGGGCGTGGTCGGAGCGCTACTGGTGGCCGCGGCTCTGCTCATCCGACGTCGTCGCCCCCGCCGCACCCCCGCACCCGATCCGGGCGCCTGACACGCGCCCGGGCGGTGGGCCGGCACCAGGCCGATCGTGTGTCGTCCGGCAGGCCGACCGCCGACCGCCGACACACGACCGCCGACACACGACCGGCGACACACGATCGGCGACCGCCGGAGCCTCGCCGATCGGGTCGCGGTCTCGCTCGACGGCGGGGCGGGCTCCCCCTCCGGCGAGGTGCCCCGCCACAATCGCGCGGCCGCGCGTGGCTCGCATCACGGTACGGCCGCGTTCGCCCGGAACATGACGGGGTCGGTCAGGCGAGTGTGGCCAACCGGGTGCGGGCGTATCGGCCGGGTGGGCTGCCGTATTCCTTGGCGAAGGCGAGGACGAAGGCGGAGACGCTGGAGTAGCCGACTCGGCGGGCCACCACGGAGACCGGTTCGACGCCGAGGCGGAGCAGCGTGCCGCGTCGGGTGAAGGACATGCCGAACTCGCGTACGAAGTCCCGCTGGAGGGTCTTGGGGCTGATGTGCAGGCGTGCCGCCCACTCGTCGAGGCGCGTCGGGTCCGCGGGGTCGTGGGACATCGCGCGGGCGACGGCCCGGGCGAAGCCCTTGTGACGTCGGGCGTACGCCTGCGGCAACACCGCCTGCCGGCCGTCGTGGCCGGAGCCGGCTGTACGGCCACGGTCACCGCGGTCACCGGACCGATCGCGTTCGTCGCGCTCGCCGCTCCGCACCTGGGCCGTGCGGCCACCCGATCCCCGGGCATCCACTTCGTCCCCGCCGCGCTCACCGGCTCCGTACTGCTCCTGAGCGCCGACCTGGTCGCCCAGAGCCTGCTCGCGCCGGTGACGCTGCCGGTCGGCGTGGTGACCACGGCCATCGGCGGCGCGTATCTCCTGCTGTTGCTCCTCAAGGAAGTCGAGCGACCGTGACCGCACGCCTCACCGCGCAGGACATCACCCTCACGTACGGCGACCGCACGGTCTCCGCAGGCCTCAGCCTCGACATACCCGACGGTGCCTTCACCGCGATCATCGGCGCCAACGCCTCGGGGAAGTCGACGCTACTGCGGGCGTTCGTCCGCCTGTTGCGGCCGTCCGCCGGGACGGTCCTGCTCGACGGACGCGACGTCCACGACTACCGCCCCAAGGACATCGCGCGGGAAATCGCTTTTCTGCCGCAGGATCTGGCCGCGCCGGAAAACATCATGGTGCGTCAACTCGTGGACCGCAGACGCTTCCCGCAGCGCTCGCTGCTCTCGGTGCGCACCGCGGTCGACACACGTGCGGTCGACGAGGCGATGGCCGCCGCCGGCGTGGGCGACCTCGCGGACCGGCAGGTCGCCCGGCTCTCCGGTGGACAGCGCCAACGGGTCCGGGTCGCCATGGTGCTCGCGCAACAGACGCCCTACGTACTCCTGGACGAGCCGACGACCTTCCTCGATCCGGCCCACCAGTACCAGTTGCTCCGCCTGCTGGCCGCGCTCCGCGACGACGGCCGAACCATCGTCGCGGTGCTCCACGACATCAACCAGGCCTGCCGGTTCGCGGATCACATCGTGGCGATGAAGGACGGCCGGGTCCGCGCCGAGGGGTCCCCCGACTACATCGTGGACGCCGCCCTGATGGAGGACGTGTTCGGCCTGCCCAGCCTGGTCGTGCCGGATCCCGTGACGGGGACGCCTCTGGTGGTGCCGACGGGTTGACGTACGGCTCGGCGAACGGCTCGGCGTACGGATCGACCTACGGATTGACGTACGCCTCGACGTATCGCGCGGTGGGCCGGGGTCGTTACGGGATTCGCCACTGTTGGTATTTGTTGCCGGGGGTGCAGGCGACGACCGAGAGGGCCTTGCCCGCGCCGTTGTTGGTCAGGCAGTTCTGGCCCATGTAGTCCTTGATGTAGACCGCGCCCGCGGTGGGGGCCTCGGCGAGGCGCCAGTTGGTGGAGTGGCCGAAGCCGACGGCGAGTTCGGGACGTGCGGCGTTGCCGTACGGCTGGCCGAGGGCGGGGCCGCTGAGGCTGCAGGTGCTGAAGGTGTCCCAGGTGGAGACCGTGTGCACCCAGCCGTATTGCGTGTGGCCCCCCATGACCACCTCCTTGCCGCCGCCCGGGCCGTCGGCGACCAGGCCGATCCGTCCGCCGTCGGCGACGTTGGTGATGGCGCCCCAGCGGTCGCCACCACAGCCCTGGGGGACGGTCTGGGCCGGGGGTGGAGTGGACGCGGGCGGCTTCGGTTGGTTGCCGCCGCTGTTGCCGCCGCCGGACGCGGAGCCGTTCGCGCCGCCGTTCGCGCCGCCGGTGCCGGGCCCGGCGGGCGGTACGGCGCCGCTCGTGCTGCCGCTGCCCTGGGGTGCGCCGGTCCCGCCCTGGGCGGTGCCCGGCGCCTGGCTGCCGGTGGCGTTCGTACTCGGGGTGCCGGTGGCGGCTCCCGTGGGTGGCACCGACGTTGCGCCCGGATCGCCCTGCGCACCGGCAGGCACCTGGATTCCGGATGCGCCCGGTTTCGCGTTCGGGGTGGTGTGGGTCGGGTCGGACCCGCCGGCGAAGGGCTTGACGTACAGGACGGTGGCGACGACGCCGGCTATGACACCCAGGACCAGAAGCGCGGCGGTTATGCCGTGCCGCTTCCAGGACCCGGCGTTCGCGGGGGTCGCTGCCGCGCCGGGGGTGTCGGTGGCCGATGTCGGGGGTGTCGCAGCCTTCTCGTCGATGGGAACGGCGTCGGGAACGGCGTCGGGAATCGCATCGGGAACCACGCCGGGAATGGCGTCGAGAGCGATCACGGGAACGGCAGCGGGTGTCGAGGGCTCGGCCGTGGGCGGGACCTGTGTCACCGGCGCGGCCTGCGCCTCCGAACTGCCTTCCGCATCACCCTCATCGCCCTCATCGCCCTCACCGGCCACCTCGCCACTCGAAGTCGGTTCGACCTCGGGAGCCTTGCTCGCGGCACCGGCACTTCCACCGCCTACCGCCCCGCTCCCGACCGCCCCGCTCCCAGCCGCCCCGCTCCCAGCCGCCCCACTCCCAGCCGCCCCACTCGCGGCCACGGCACCGACCGCCCTCGCCGCAGCCGCCGCCGACCCACCCGTCATCGCCGCGCGCGCCGCCACCGCCATCGCCGCCGCGTCGGCGTATCGATTCTCCGGCTCCTTGGCCAGCGCCTTCGCGACCAGGACGCGGACCGCCTCGGGGAACTCATCCGACAACTCCGGTGCCGGATCCCTGATGTGCTTGAGCACCACCTCGAACACCGCGCCGGTGAACAGCGCTTCCCTGGCGAGGAGTTCGTAGCAGACGACGCCGATCGCGTATTGATCCGACGCCGGCACCGCGCCACTCCCCCGAGCCTGCTCGGGGGCTATGTACCGAGCCGTGCCGAGCACCGCGTGCGACGCGGTGAGCTTGGTCTCGGCCGTGGAGTGCGCGATGCCGAAGTCGGTGACGGTCACCCGGTCGTCGGCGCCGATCATCAGGTTCGACGGCTTGACGTCCCGGTGCACGATGCCGCGCAGATGCGCCGCGTACAGTGCCTCCAAGGCTTGGGCAACCATGCCGAGCACCCGATCGACGGGCATCTCCTCGGCATCGCTGTCGGCCAGGACCACATCCAGCGGCCGACCACCGACGAGCTCCATGACGATGTACGCGACGCGCGGATCCGACCCGCTCTCCCCATAGTCGTGCACGTCGACGATGCCGGGATGGTCCAGCGCGGCCAAAACCTTCGCCTCACGCCGAAACCGCTCGGCGAACCTGGCATCGGCCAACAGCGCGGGCAGCAGGATCTTCACCGCGACCGACCGTTCGAGCACGCGGTCCTCGGCCCGCCACACCTCGCCCATGGCCCCGCCACCCAGCAACTCGGCGAGTGCGTACCGGCCGCCCAACACCGTGCCCGAACCCCACATGCCTCGTTCCCCCATAGGCTCCAGCGTTCCCGCCCGCCGGCGACGCGCAGTCTGCCAGGGGATCCAGGGCTCAAAGGAAACCGAAGCACCCCCGTCAGGCGATCATTTCATCGCACCGCACCCCCACGGTCCGCCGGGATCCTCTCACTCGGTCCGTCGTACCCCGCGTGCGTGGCTCACGTGTTCGTCGTGCGCAGCCAGGTCAGGACTGCCAGGACTCGGCGGTGGTTGGTGGGGGATGGGGGGAGGGAGAGTTTGTCGAAGATCGCGGTGATGTGCTTCTCGACGGTGCCGGGGGTGAGGGAAAGGGCTCGGCCGATGGCGCTGTTGCGGTGGCCTTCGGCCATGAGGGCGAGGACTTCGCGTTCGCGGGGGGTGAGGGCGGCCAGCGGGTCGCGGCGGTGGCGGCGGGTGAAGAGGGCGGAGACGACCTCGGAGTCGAGGACGGTGCCGCCGGCCGCGACGCGGGTCAGGGCGTCGGAGAGGTCGTCCAGGCGGGAGACGCGGTCCTTGAGCAGATAGCCGACGCCGCCGCCGTCGGCGAGCAGGTCCTCGGCGTAGGACTCCTCCACGTATTGGGACAGGACCAGGATGGCGGTGCCGGGCACATCGCGGCGGATCCGCAGGGCCGCGCGCAGGCCCTCGTCGGTGAAGGTCGGCGGCATCCGCACGTCGACCACGGCGACGTCCGGGCGGTGCGCGGTGACCGCCTCGACCAGCGCGGGACCGTCGCCGACCGCGGCGACCACCTCGCAGCCGATCTCCTCGAGCAGCCGGACCAGGCCCTCCCGCAGCAACATCGAGTCCTCGGCCAACACCACCCGCATCAATGCTCCCCCGCTCCGCTCGCCAAGACCCCGGCCGTGCCGGGACGACCCGCCCGATCACCCGATCATCGGTCGCGACCACTCGTGTCGATGCTCCCCGATCGACGTTCCCGGACTCCACTCGACAGGACCCGGCCGTGCCGAGGATCAACCGGCCCGACCGCCCGCCCCCCGGTCGCGACCACTCGTGTCGATGGTCCCCGGTCAGTGTTCCCCGACCCCGCTCAGGGGGACCTCGGCAAAGAGCGTGGTCGGCCCGCCCGTCGGGCTGTGTACGTCCAGCCGGCCCTCGACCGCGGCCAGCCGGTCGATCAGGCCGGCCAGGCCGTGGCCCTTGCCGGGGTGCGCCCCGCCGCACCCGTCGTCGCGGACGCGTACGAACAGGGTCCGGTCGTCCACCGTCACCGTCACCTCGCAGCGGGTGGCCCGGGCGTGCTTGGCGACGTTGGTCAGGGCCTCGGTTACCACGAAGTACGCCGTGTTCTCCACCGCCGCGGCGAACCGTCGCCCCCGGGGCAGGTCGTCGGTGGTCAGCTCGACCGGGACCGGACAACGCGCCGCCGCCGCGGTCAGCGCCGGGGCCAGGCCCCGGTCGGCCAGGATCGGCGGCGCGATCCCGCGGGAGAGGGCGCGCAGTTCGGACAACGCCTCGTGGCTCTGCGAGATCATCTCGGCCACCAACGGCCTGGCCCGATCCGGATCGTCGTCCAGCCGACGCGCCACCGTCTCCAGGTCCATGGTGAGCCGCACCAGGCGCTGCTGCGGGCCGTCGTGCAGGTCCCGTTCCAGCCGGCGCAGCGTCTGCGCCTCGGCCGCGACCGCGCTGCGGCGTCCGAGCGCGAGTTGTTCGGTCCGAACCTGCAACGCGGCCGTCTCGTCGGTCAGCAGCCCGCGCGCGAGCCCGGCCTGGACCGCCACGAGCGCGCGCACCAGCGGGACCGCCGAGGCGAGCAACACCACACCGATCCCGGTGTTGAAGGCGATGTCGGCCGCTCGTGAGGAGACGCCGAACATCAGGTCCAGCAGTCCCGTGTTGTCCGGGTCGCGCGGAATCGACCACGACCACACCGGATAGAGCAGCTCGCCGAGGCCGCCCACCGTCCAGGTCACCGCGAGGCAGAAACTCACCACGCGCAGCGGGAACGACACCAGTGCGTGTGCCAGGTCCCGCCAGGACTGCGGTTCGCGCAGCGCGCGCAGCCCGGCCTTGAACCCCTCGCCCGTCGCCTCCCGGTACGCGTGCGGCGGCAGCGCCCGGCCGGTGACCGCCGCCACCCGCCGGCGCTCCATCCCGGCGAAATACCGTGCCGCCGCGAGCGTCGCGACCAGGATCGGTACGCCGAGCAGTACCGCGAAGCTCGCCACTCCCACCGCGAATCCGGCCAGCACCACGACGAACGCCGCCAACCCAATCGGCAACCCGGAGAACACAAAGCGCAGTTGCCGGCCGAACCGCCCGGCACCGCGGCCGGCCGCCGTCGGAGCGGGCGTCACCGGGCCGGCCACCGCCGGAGTGGCCGCCGGTTCGAAGGATGCGGTCGACTCGGTCATGAGCCCATCCTCCCCACCCCGCACGACCGCGCCCACCCGGTATTCCCGACACCCGGGGTAGGGCACACCCCCACACCCGACCGGCCACGCCGACGCACGAGGCGCGGGACCGGCCACCGAACGGTGTGGCGCGACGAGCCGGCTCGATACCTCGGCCGGTCGGCTCGTTGCCTCAGCCCGCCGGCTTGATGTTCTGGTTGGCGTGGAACAGGTTGTGCGGGTCGTACCTGTGCTTGATCCCGCCCAGTCGCTCGTAGTGGTCGCGATACGTCGCCTCCACCCGGTCACGGCTCTCGTCGGCGCCGATGAAGTTGACGTACGCACCGCCCATCGAGTGCGGGTGCAGGTCCTGCCAGTAGTCGACGCACCACTGCCGGACGATCTCGGCGTTGGCCGGGTCCGGATCGATGCCGGCGATCACGCCGGACCACCGGGCGTCCCGGTAACCCCACGCGGTGTCCTCGGCGTCGACCCGATGGGCGGCCCCGTCGACCGGGTAGAGGTGCATCGTGGACAGCGCGGTGGGCAGGTTCTCCGCGTACTTGGCGTGGACGTCGATCGCGTCGTCCGAGATCGCGTCGAAGAAGTCGCCGCGCCAGTACCACTGCAGACCGGTGGGCATCAGTTCGTCGAACATGGACTGCAACGCGGGGTAGGGCATCGGCGCGGTGAAGTGGAAGGCGGGCGGGCCCGGTTCGCGGACCGGCGCGAGAGCCTCCTCGGCGGCCTCCGGATCCCCGGTCCAGCACCACACGACGCCGCACATCTTGCGGCCGTGGATCTCCTCCGGGAACGGCGGACCCGGCGGGACCGTGAGCGCCGCGAAGAACCCGTTCAGGTCATCGGCCGCCTGCGGCAGGAACTCGCGGTACCAGCGCAGCACTTCGCCTGTGCGCTCGACCGGCCACAGGGTGACCCCGACGACCACGGTGTCCACCGGGTGCAGGCGGAAACGGAACGAGGTGACGACGCCGAAGTTGCCGCCGCCGCCGCGCAGGGCCCAGAACAGGTCCGGGTGCTCGGACTCGCTCGCGGTCAGGAAGCTGCCGTCCGCCAGCACCACGTCCGCGGCCACCAGACTGTCCACCGTCAGGCCGTACTTGCGGGTGAGGTGGCCGTGTCCGCCGCCGAGGGTGAGGCCCCCGACGCCGGTCGTGGACATGATTCCGGCGGGTACGCCCAAACCGAAGGCGTGCGCGGCGTGGTCGAGGTCGGCGAGCAGACTGCCGCCGCCGACCCGGGCCGTCCGCGCCACCGGGTCCACGCGTACCCAGCGCATCGGCGTCAGGTCCAGGGTCACCGCGTCGTCGACCACGCACAGGCCCGCACCGCTGTGCCCGCCGCCGCGGACCGCGAGGTCGAGGTCGTGCTCGCGGACGAAGTCGACCGCGGCCATCACATCGCCCGCGTCCGTGCACCGCACGATGGCGGCCGGGCGCCGATCGATCATCGCGTTGTAGATCCGGCGTGCCGGGTCGTAGTCGGGATCCTGTGGATCGATGACCGGGCCGCGCAGCGCGCCGCGCATGTCTTCGAGGGTGTTGCCGTCCATGAGCATCTCCCTGAGCGGGACGCGGACCGCAAACCCGCCCGGCCTTGCCCGTGGCCGACCCTCGGTAAGCAATCGTGCGCCAGTACCCCGGCGTCGCCGTGGCCTGCAGGGTGACCGAACGCCGCAGGGCTTACCCATCCAGCCTCTCGCCGAGCACACGGCGGCGCAATTCCGCACCGCGCCGGGGTCGTCGCCGATCCGCCGGTGATGCCGGCGCAAAACCGCCGGCCTGATCGGTGGGCGGGTGATGGAGTGGGGCCATGACGAGTCTGCGTGACACCGCCCTGACCTTCCGCGCACTGCACACCAGTGCCACACCCCTCGCCCTCGCCAACGTCTGGGACGCGGCCGGCGCCCGGCTCGTGGCCGACGCCGGAGCGAGCGCGGTCGCCACCACCAGCGCCGGGGTCGCCTGGGGCCTGGGCGCGGCCGACGGCGATCGGCTCGGCCGCGAACGTGCCCTCGAACTGATCGCGCGCGTGGTGGCCGCGGTCGACGTCCCGGTCACCGCCGACATCGAGAGCGGCTTCGGCGAGGACCTGGAAGGCGTCGCCGAGACCGTTCGCGGGGTGCTGGCCGCCGGCGCCGTCGGAATCAACCTGGAGGACGCCCTGCACACCGGTTCCGTACCGCTGCGGACGCCGGTGGACCAGGCCGAGCGGATCGCCGCCGCGCGGGCCGCCGCGGACGCGGCGGGTGTACCGCTGTTCATCAATGCCCGGCTGGACACCTACCTCCGCGGCGTCGGCGACGGTCCGGCCGAGCGACTGCGCGAGACGCTCGACCGGGCGACCGCCTATCTCGCGGCCGGCGCCGACGGCATCTTCGTCCCCGGCGTCACCGACCCGAGCACCGTGGCCACCCTCGCCGAGGCCCTGCCCGCCCCGCTGAACGTGCTGGTCGGCCCCGGCGCGCCCTCCGTCGCCGAACTCGGCAAGCTCGGCGTGGCCCGGGTCAGCCTCGGCTCGGCCATCGCGGAGGCCGCCTACGCCGTGGTCCGGCGCTCGGCCCGCGAACTGTTCGAGACCGGCACGTACAGCTCGCTCACCGACACGATCCCCTACGGCGACCTGAACGCCCTCCTGGCCCGCTGATCACACCCCGACCGCCGGCGTACCGCCTCATCGGGGCCGTACGCCGGCGGTGCGCCTCCCGGATCCGCCGGCCGCCCGAGCGCGCCCACAGCGAGCCGGCCACCCACCCGAGCCTTCCGGGCCCCGGGCCCGCCGCGCGGACCCGCGTCGCCTAGACGAAGGCCAGCGTGTCGGTACCCGCCGGCCGGCGGAGCAGGGCCAACCGGTCGGCCAGATCGCTGCCCGGCGGCGGGACGTACAACACCACCCGCCGGTTGTCCTCCGGGGTGATCAGCACCTGGCAATCCACCTCCACCAGCCCCAGCACACCGTGCAGGACCCGCATCCGACTGTGCCGACGCACCGCGACCTCGTGCCGGTCCCACAATTCGGCGAACTCCGCGCCGGCCGCGCGCAGCCGCGCCACCAGGTGGTCCACGGCGGGGTCGTCCGGCCGATGCGCCGCGGCGGCGCGCAGATCGGCGACGTGCAGGCGGCTGTAGTAGTCGTGTTCCTCGACCGGGTACGCGGCGCGCTGGGCGGTGTCGCCGAACCAGCGCCAGACCACGTTGCGACCGTGCTCGGAGACCGTGCACACCCCGCCCAGCAGCGCCTGCGCCATCGCGTTCTGCGCCAGCACGTCGCCGATGTCGTTGAGCACCTGGGCCGGCGTGGCCCGCAACTGGTCGAGCAGGTGCAGCAACGTCGGCGCGACCTCGTCACCGACCGGACGCGCCGCGGGCGGGCGATGGCCGGCCAGCAGGTACAGGTGATCGCGCTCGTCGTCGCTCAGCCGCAACGCCCGGGCCAGCGCGCCGAGCATCTGGGTCGACGGCTGCGGCCCGCGGGCCTGCTCCAGGCGGATGTAGTAGTCCGCCGACATGCCCGTGAGCCGGGCCACCTCCTCCCGGCGCAGCCCCGGAGTACGGCGCCGAGGGCCGGCGGGCAGGCCCACGTCCTCGGGAGAGACCCGCTCCCGGGAGCGGCGCAGGAAGTCGGCGAGTTCACCGCGAGCGATCGTCATACGAATCATGGTCGCGCACCCGCCCGCCTCCCAACCTGGGACCCTCGATCCCAGGGTCGGCGAGGCTCTCCCGGGCCGGTGCGGGCGGCGACAGAGTTCCCGTGTCGGGGGAAACGCCCCGGCGCAACGTCACTCGAAGTGCCAGAGCCCGCGGATTCGCGGGCCGGGTGGTTCGGGTCGGTCCACAGGGAGCACACCATGCCCGTCGTCCAGGTCGCCGACGCCAAGGTCCACTACACCACCTCCGGCAGCGGTTCCGGCCCCGCGCTGCTGCTCGTGCACGGCACGGGATCCGTGGGCGCCCCGGTGAACTGGGGTTCGACCGTTCCGCTGCTCGACGACGAGCGGGTGGTGATCACGCCCGACCTGTCCGGGACCGACGCCACCACCGACGAAGGCGGCGCGCTCACCGTCGAGATCCTGGCCGGCCAGGTGATCGCGGTGATCGAGGACGCCGGCCTCGGTCCGGTGGACCTGCTCGGCTTCTCGATGGGATCGACCGTGGCCGCGGCCGTCGCCGCGCTGCGCCCGGACCTGGTCCGCCGACTGATCCTGGTCGCCGGATGGGCGCACGTCGACAGCGACGAATACCTGCGCAACCTGTTCACCGTATGGAAGCGGCTGGGTCGCAGCGACGTCGAGGCGTTCTCCCGGACCGTGACGATGACCGGCTTCAGCCGAGGCTTCCTGAACACGATCGGTCGCGACGCCGTGGAGGCGATGTTGCCGAACATGCCGCCCACTCCGGGCACCCTGCGGCACGTGGACTACGACCTCACCGCCGACATCCGTCCGCTGCTGCCCCGGATCCAGGCCCGCACGCTGGTCGTCGGCTGCCTTCGGGACGCCACCGTGCCGATCGAGCACAGCCGCGCGCTGCACGCCGCGATCGCGCACAGCGCCTACGTCGAGATCGACTCGGGGCACGTGGTGATGTTCGAGAAGCAGGAGGAGTTCGTCGCGCACGTGCGCGACTTCGTCTCCGCCGCGTGAGGTGTCCGAGCCCGCCCGGTGAGGTCTCCGAGGCCGCCCCGCGAAGCGTCCGAACCCGCTCCGCGAAGCGTCCGAGCCCGCCCGGTGAGGTCTCCGAGCCCGCTCCGCGAGGTATCCGAGTCCGCTCCCGCCGAGCCGGGTGGTCCACCCCGGTCGACCACCCGGTCGGGGCCACCCGCGCGGCCGAACGCCGGCCCGATCCGCTCTCACACGCCTCGCCGCCGGGCCGATCGCGGGAAATCCCGCTGACCCCACGGCCCGCCGCGACCCACAATGTGAAACCCGGACCGACCGGGCGAGGGGGGCGACATGGGCGACACGGTGCACGATCTGCTGTGGCATACCGGCCCCGAGGTCGGCGCCGAGCTGATCGACCGACTCGGCGCCCCGGCGCCCGAATCACCCGACACCGGGCCTCGGGCCGGCCGTGCGACACCTCCGCCGCTGATCGCCTACCGACTGCGCCACGGCGTCGCGGCCGGCCTGGTCGGACGACACGGGAAGGGCCGCCGACCCGGCACGCCCGGCAACCCCGAACTGCTGCTGCGGCTGCTCGAACGCGACGATCCCGAGCTCAACGCGACCCTGTACCGGGAGAGCGAGTGGGCCGGCCTGCGCCGCGCGATCCTGAGCCAACGGGCGCACCGCCCCGGCGCCCCCGCCGACGCACTGGTCCCGCTGGACCCCTCGCTGCGTACCGAGCTGACCACCACGACCCACTACGCCCACCTCGAACCCGCCCTGTGGGCGCGCGACCCCGACCTCGCCCTGTGGGCCCTGCTCGCCCACCCGAACCCCGAACCGCTCGCCGCGCTCGCGGCCAGGATCACCCTCCTGAAGGCCGGACAGACCGCCCGGCTGCGCACCGTGTCCCGCCTGACCCGACACCCGCTGCCGGCAGACCTGTCTCCCGCGCTGCGGCGCGAACTCGGCGGCGCGCACATGCTCCGGGACCTCCCGAAGTACCTGGCGAAGGAACTCTCCCCCGAAACGCTGGTACGCCGGGCACGCGGCACGACCACCGTCGGTCGGGCCCGGAGCGTGGTGGCCGGCGTGCCGGTCCCGGACTGGTCCGCGGTCGCCGCCGCGCATCGGGCCGAACCGCTGCCGTGGCACGCCGTGGCCGCGTTCGCCGAGCACCCGCGCTGCCCCCCGGAACTGCTCATGGAGTTCACCGGGAAGTACCCGCAGACGATCGAGGTGATCCCGGTGCCGCCAGCCGAACTGCTGGCCGCGTGCGTCGCCGAGGGCGACGACAGCCGGACCAAGAGCGTGCTGCTGCGCCGGCTCGCGACGAGCACCGCCGACCTCGGCGAACTGCTCGCGGTACGCCCGGCCCGGCTGTTGCTCACCGCGCTCGACCAGGGCCCGGTGTCGGCCGTCGCGGCCCAGGCCGAACTCGCGTACGAGCTCGGCCGGACGCTGCGCGCGCACCTGGACCGCACCGGACCGGCGCTGTGGCCGGCCCTGTACACCGCGCTGCCCACCCTGAACGCGCCGGTCCACGACCTGTTCGCCGAAGCCGAAGCCACGGCGACAGCGACAGCGACAGCGACAAAAGAAACGAAAACGAAAACGGAAGCAGAAGCAGAAGCAGGAACAGAAACGGCGGCCGCACCCACCCCCGCCCCCCGCCCCCGCCCCGGACGCCAAGCCGCCTGGGCCTACACCGTCCTGATCGACCTGGCCGGCACCGCCGACGACGCCACCGCCTTCCTCGACGACGTCCACCTGGCCCCGCTCGCCGGCACCGAGACGCTGCCCGCGTTCCTCGCCGAGCGGCTCGCCGGCATCGGCGGCCCGATCACCCTGCGCGTGCTCGCGGGCAACCCGCACACCCCGCGCGCCATCCTGGACCGACTCGCCCGCCACGCCGACCCGGCGATCACGGCCGCCGTGTACCACAACTCCCGCGCGACCGACGCACAGCGCCGACTCGTGCTCGCCGCACCGCAATTGGACCCGACACTGCGTCAGGACCTGCTGTCCACCGACGATCCGGTCCTGCTGCGCACCCTGCTCGCGGCCCGCGATCCGGAGTTGCTGCGCGCGCTCGCGCTGCGCGACGACCCGCCCCTCGACCGCACAAGCATCCGCACCCAAGACGCCCGCAGGCTCGCCGGCCGGGCGCTGCGCCTGCACGCCGCGCTGCGCCTGGCCGAGACCTCGGGCGTACCGGCGCTCGCGACGCTGCCCGAGGATCCGGAGACCACCGCCGCGTTGCGCACCGGACGCACGGACCCGCTGCGCGCCGCGCTCGCCGAGTCGGCCGAGACGAACCTGCGCGCGTTGGAGTCGGTCCGCGAGTGGGAACAGCGCAGTCCGGTGCCCAAGGGGGAGCTCACCGCCGCCCTGATCGATCCGGCCCCGGACTGGCCGGCCCTGACCGAAGCCGTGCGGGCCGGCCGGTTGTGCGCGTGGATCCGCGGCGCGCTCGGCCGACGCCCCGACGTGAGCGAGCCGTTCGCCCGGGCCGTGGCCAAGCGGGACCCGACGGGTCGCCATCTCTCGCCACACCACGACGTGCCCACCGGCACGCCCGGCCGGACCCACCCGTACCGGCCGCACGTGATCGGCCTGTTCGACAGCGGCGCGCTGACCGTCGAACGCCACCTCGCCGAGACACCCGCCGTCGAGGTGCTCGACGCGGCGCCCCGTTGGCCACGACTGGCCCGGGTGGTGGCCAGGCACCTGCGCGAACACCTGGGCACCGACACCCGGGCGTGGGTGGTCGCCGCACACTTGGCCCGAGGCGACGTGGAACTGACCCTGATCGAACTGGCCGCGACCTCGTCGGCGGCCGCCGGCGGCGCCCCGGACCGGCCGAGCGGCTGTCGGTCGGCACTGGGATCATCGAACGACACCGAGGGGAGGTGACGAACGTGGCGTACGGCGAACGCGCCCCGCAGGCGCCGATCGTGAGCCTGACCGACCGCCGGGCGCTGGAGGCCTGGCGACCGGCCGACGACGAGGTGATCGCGCGGGCCCGCAAGCTCAAGGAAGAGGCGCTGCTCGACTTCGGCATGGAACTGTCGGTCATCGCCTCGTGGTTGTACACCAAGTGCCACCACCACATCCCGACCACCGCGATCGACACGGCGGCCGTGATGGCCTCCGGCGACGGCACCTGCCTGCTCCTGTACAACCCGCAGTTCTTCTGCGATCTGGGCCTGGACGGCGTGAAGTTCGTGCTCTTCCACGAGGCCCGGCACCTGATCCAGCGACACCTGTTCGCCGAGTCCGAGCTGCGTGCCGACCCGGTGTTCACGCTCGCGGCCGAGGTGACCATCAACCACGTCGCGATGACCCGGCTGGGCCGCAGCACGCTGCCCATCCTGCGCCGGACCGACCCGGACACCGGCGCCTCGATCGAGGACCCCACCGGCATCGACCCGCGCAAGGTCCACCGCTCGTACGTCGAAGACCTCACCGGCCAGGGCCTGGAGGCGTTGTCCTACGACGACTTCGTGGACACCGACGCGACGGTCTACGCCGAGCTCAAGCGCATGAAGCACCCGCCGGTGCCGCCCCCGCTGTGCGTGCACGTGATCCTGGGCGAGGGCACCGGAAACAACGACGGCATGGACGGCGAGACGGTCGGCCGGGTGGCCTCGGAGGTGCTGCGCAGCGTCCTGCTCGCCGCCCGTCGAGGCGAGCGGCTGGCCCGGCAGGAGCTGCTCGACCTGCTCGCGCGCACCGACGGCGCCACCGACCGGGCCTCCAAGCTGTGGGGCGACCTGGGCGCGGGCTTCCTGCGCGGCGAGACCCAGCGCACCCGCCGGGTCGAGTGGTGGCAGCAGTGGCTGGTGGACGTCCTGGCCTCCAAGCTGCGCGAGGGCGAGCGCCTGGTCTATCCGAAGAAGCGCGGCGCGCTGCTCGCCGCCCTCGGCCACGACCCGATGCTCGCCCGGCGCGGCCTGGAGCGCACCAAGGTCGTGGTGATCGCCTACGACACCTCGGGTTCGATGCCCGACCAGGTGGTGAGCTGGCTGACCGAGCTGGTCGGCAAGGCCGAAGGCGTCGAGACGCACTGGCTCAGCTTCGACGGCACCGTGATGCCGTTCAAGCCGGGCGAGCGGGTGCTGGGCGGCGGCGGCACCAACTTCCAGAACGTGGCCGACTACGTCGAGGGCCGACTGGCGATCGAGGGATCGGGCCGCTTCGAGGAATCGGTCGACGCGGTGGTGATGCTCACCGACGGCTACGCGCCGCCGATCACCCCCGCCGACCCGGACAAATGGATCTGGTTGATCACCGAGGGCGGGGACGACTGGCCCGAGCGGCACCACCCGCCCATGGACTGTCATCGCGTCGTCACCGGCGACCACTGATCCGGGGCCCGTCGATGCCGACGCGCCTCGCCGAAGAGCCCTCCGCAGCACGCCGTGCGCAGCACCCGGAAGGAACCATGACGATCACCGCCGACACCACGCGCGCCGGACGCCCCGCGGCCGAGCCCAAGTGGAAGGCCACCGCCACCTACCCCGAACGCCCCAAGGGCTGGAAGGGCGTGTCCAAGCTGGAGGAGTTCATCGACGCGATGATCGACCTCGGCCAGACCGGCCAGATCTTCGGCGAGCACGGAATCGGCAAGACGGCGACGTTCTTCAGCCACATCCCCGAACGGCACGACGACACGGTCCTGGTCTTCGTACCCGCCGCCAACCTGACCCCCGACGATCTGCTGATCAACGCGCCCGTCCGGGACGAGCGCACCGGCGAACTGGTGCTGCGTCAGTTGATCATGCGTCAACTGCGGCCCGGGAAGCGGTTCGTGCTGCTGATCGACGACGCGTTGCAGGCGGGCGAGACGATCCAGTCGCAACTCATGCAAATAGCCTGCAACTGGACGCTCGGCGAACACGACCTGCGCGAACTGGGCTGCGTGGGTGTCTTCCTCACCGACAACGAGTCGCTGGCCGAGACCGCGACCCGGCGCACCGACCTGGCCATCCTGGACCGGATGGTCACGGTCAAGATCACCGCGACCGACACCGCGTGGCGGTTCAAGCTCGCCGAGCGCTTCGCCGGCACCGACCTGACCCCGGTGTTCCAGGTCTGGACGAGCCTGTCCCCGGCACTGCGCCAACTGGTGTCCCCGCGCACCCTGGAACATGTGATCGACTGCGCGCTGGCCGGCTTCCCGCTGGTGTGGGGGCTGCCGTTGGTCAACGGCGACCGGCTCGCGCTGACCGAGACCAAGAAGGACGGCTCGCCCGGCCCGGACCGCACCGACGAGGTGCTGGACCGGATCGCCGCCGGCCTGAACGTGCGCAACCCCGACCAGACGCCGGACGCGGTGCGCCGGATCGTCCGCGAGGCGATCCACCGCCGCTGGTCGGTGCTGATCCAGGGCCCGCCCGGGTGCGGCAAGACCGAGGTGGTGCGCGAGGTGGTGCGCGCCGAACTCGGCCACGACCCGCTCTACTTCTCCCTGCCGGTGACCAACGTCGAGGACCTGTGCGCGCCGGTGCCCACCCCGGACGGCTCGCTGGAGAACCTGCTCGCGGCCAAGTTCACCGATCCCGGCGCCAAGGTGATCGTCTGGGACGAGTACAACCGGCCCAAGGACAAGTCGACCTTCGCCAAGCTGATGGAGGTCACCCAGGAATGGTCCATCGCGGGCCGCCCGATCCCCGGCCTGCGCGCCCAGATCGCGTTGCAGAACCCGCCGTACCACCTCGGCCGCAAGATGCTCGTCTCGCGCAACAACATCGCGCAGGCGACCCGGTTCACCGCGTCGCTGACCATCCGTCCCGAGGACATCCCGGCCAACGAGTGGTTGATCAGCACCTACGGCCCGGTCGCCGAGACGGTCCTGGAGTGGTGGAAGAACGACATCGACGACGAGGGCCGGGACTGGATCACCAAGCGCACCCTGGAGCGGTTGATCAAGCTGCACAAGCGCGATCTGCCGCTGGAGATGGCCAAGGTCTACCTCGGCGACGGCGAGTACGCGCCGGTGCCGCTGAACGCGCTGGAGGCCCGCTTCGCGGAGAACCCGGCCACCGGCCTGGGTGACATCTCGGCCAATCTGGCCGAGTGGGTGCGCCGGCTGGAGGCGGCCAACGAGGAGTCGGGCGAAGGCACCGACGACACCGACATCGTGCACCAGGTGCTGGCCAACGCCGAGTTGAGCCAGCTCCGCGAACACCTGGACACCGTGGCGCAGTTGCTGGCCGGCCTGCCGCCCAAGCTGCGTTCGAGCTACCTGGTCGGCCAGTCCGTGGACAAGCAGCGGTTCTGGATCGAGGCGTTCGCGAAGATGCCGAGGAAGTAGACCCGGAAGACGCGGTCCCGGACACATGGTCCCGCAAACGCCGTCCCGGAAAGGCCGTCCCGGAAAGGCCGTCCCGGAGAGACGGGACGGCCGAGCCCCGGCCCGCCCGTCAGCGCTTGCGGCGGGCGGTGCCGAACAGGCTGCGGGTGATCTCCCGGCCGATCTGGGTGCCCACCGAGCGCAGCATGGACTTCACCGCCGCGTTGCCCATCACCTGGTCGACCATCCCGGACTTGGGCTTCTCCGCGCGCCCGCGCCGGCTCTCCGGCTCCGACTCGGCCGCCCGTTCCGGCGCCGCCGCCGACTCCGGTCCGGCCAGCGGCGCCTGAGCTGCCGTCAGCTTCTCGTACGCCGACTCCCGGTCGACCGCCGTGCCGTACTTGGCGAACAGCGGCGATCCGTCGACGGCCGCCCGCAGGGCCTCCGCCGGGATCGGCGCCATCAACGACTCCGGGGCCCGCAGCCGGGTCCAGGCCACCGGCGTCGGCGCGCCGTTCTCGCCGAGCACGGTGACCACGGCCTCGCCGGTGCCCGCCTGGGTCAACACCGCGTCCAGGTCGTAGCCCGAGCGCGGGAACGTGGACACCGTGGCCTTGAGCGCCTTGGCGTCCTCGGGGGTGAACGCGCGCAGCGCGTGTTGTACCCGGTTGCCCAACTGGGACAACACGTCGCCGGGCACGTCCTTGGGGGTCTGGGTGACGAGGAAGATGCCCACCCCCTTGGACCGGATCAGCCGTACGGTCTGGGTGATCGCGGTCAGGAACGCCTTCGAGGCGCCGGTGAACAGCAGGTGCGCCTCGTCGAAGAAGAACACCAGGCGCGGCCGATCCGGGTCGCCGACCTCCGGCAGATCGTGGAACAGGTCGGCGAGCAGCCACATCAAAAACGTGGAGAACAACTGCGGCTTGTCCTGCACCGCGGCGAGTTCGAGCACCGAGACCAGGCCGTGCCCGTCGGGGGTGGTGCGCAGCAGATCGGCCGTGTCGAAGTCCGGTTCGCCGAAGAACGCCCCGCCGCCGTTGTTCTCCAACGTGATCAGCGCGCGCAGGATCACCCCGGCGGTGGCGGCGGACAGCCCGCCGATCGCCTTGAGCTCGGCCTTGCCCTGATCGTCCGTCAGGTACTGGATCACCGCGCGCAGGTCCTTGAGGTCGACCAGTTCCAGCCCCCGCTGATCGGCGAAGTGGAAGATCAGGCCGAGCGAGGACTCCTGCGTCTCGTTCAGGTCCAGCACCTTGGCCAGCAGGGTCGGCCCGAAGTCGGTGACGGTGGCCCGGATCGGCACTCCCGGTCCGATCCCGCCGAGCGCGTAGAACTCCGCCGGGCATCCGGCGGGTTGCCAGTCCTGGCCGACCTCGGCCGCGCGCGCGGCGGTCCGCTCGCCCGGCGCGCCCGGCGCGGAGATGCCGGAGAGGTCGCCCTTGATGTCGGCGAGGAAGACCGGCACGCCCTGTGCGGACAGTTGCTCCGCGATCAGTTGCAGCGTCTTGGTCTTGCCGGTGCCGGTCGCGCCCGCGACCAGGCCGTGTCGATTGAGCACCGCGAGCGGGACGCGCACCGGCACCCGCGCGTGCGCGACGCCCTCGACCACGGCCGCGCCCAGTTCCAGCGCGGGTCCGGTGAAGGTGTACCCGGCCGCGATGGTCGCGATCGTGTCGTCCTGCCCGCTCATGCGCTCCTCCGCTCGCCGAGATGCGGAAGACGAATACACCGATAGGACAAGAAATATCCCGATTGCCCCGGCGGATCGACCATCCGAGCCGGCCCGATCCGCACCCCCGCTCCCTCTCATCGGTGCCGGGTGGGGGTTCGGGGACCTCGATCCCGGTAGGCTGAGCCTGTGATCTTCAAGCGGATCGGTGACGGCAAACCGTACCCGGACCACGGGAGGTCGGGTGCCCGGCAATGGGCCGACATCGCCCCGCGGCCCGTGCGTCTGGACCAACTCATCACGACGAAGCGGCAACTCGACCTCGACACGCTGCTCGCCGAGGACTCGACCTTCTACGGCGACCTCTTCGCGCACGTCGTGAAATGGGAGGGCGACCTGTACCTGGAGGACGGACTCCATCGCGCGGTCCGGGCCGCCCTACAACAGCGCCAGGTGCTGCACGCGCGCGTGCTCGAACTCGGCTGAGCGCGCAACCTCGGCGGCCCGATCAGGTGGTCGTCGCGCGTACGGCCCTGCCCCGATACGCAAGGCGCCAGGTCGGCGCTAACCTCGACTCCATGGCGACCGGGATCACGGCCATGCCGTGCAGGAGGAGGACGGGGGCACATCGATGAGCATGCTCACTCCCCGCGGCATGGGAGGCCAGTACAGGATCACTGGCAAGCTGTATCCGCGCATGACGCGGCGCAGGCGACGCATGCCCGTCGTCATCGCGATCGTGGTCGGTCTGGTCGTACTGGCCACGGCCGGCTGGGGCGTGTACCACTTCACGTCCGACGACAAGGACACCAAGGCCGCCGCGTGCCCGTCCCCGACGGCCTCGGCCCCGCCGACCACCCCGCCCGCGGCGCTGCCCGAGCCCAAGACGATCACGGTGAACGTCTACAACGCCACCAAGCGCACCGGCCTGGCCAAGACCGTCTCCGACGCGCTCAAGGTACGCGGCTTCACCATCGGCAAGGTCACCAACGACCCGCTGAACCTGCCGATCGCCGCGACCGCCGAGATCCGCCACGGCTTCCCCGGCGCCACCCCGGCGAAGGTGGTCGCGGCCCAGGTGGCGGCGAGCACCGACAAGGAGGACCAGCGCACCGACGGCTCGGTCGACCTGGTGATCGGTGACGGGTGGACCGACCTGGCCACCCCGGAACAGGCCGCCGCGATCCTGGCCCCGCCGCCCCCGCCGCCCGCGAGCGCCCCGCCGGGCTGCTGACCACCGAAGGACACCCGAAGGCCCCGTCCGAGGGCCTCACCCGCTGCCGCCCCGCACCCGACGGGGCGGCAGCGGCGTGTCGGGCCGGCGTCGGTCAGCCGTTGCCGGGCTTGCCGAACTCCTCGATCAGCACGGGGTACTGCTCCCCGCCGTGTCCGGCGGCGATCGCGCGGTCGGCCATCGCCTTGAACAACCTCGGCAGCTCGGCGTTGACGCCCAGCGCCTCGCTCTCCTCGATCAGGTGGGTCATCGCCCGCGCGTCGGTCTCCAGGGCCGACACCTCGGCCGGGAAGGAGCCGCGGTCGATCTGCTCGGCGTACCCGGGCAGCCATTCGGCCACCCCGGCGGCCATCTGCCGCGCGAACGGCGCGAACGTCGCGGCGTCGACACCGGCCGTCCTGAGCATCGCGGTGCCCTGGAGCCAGGCGTTCAGGACGCTCCACATCATGGCCAGGCCGGCCACGTCGTACAGGGACGCCAGCCCGTGGTCCGCACCCAGGTGGGTGACCGTGCCGAGCGCGCCGAGCGTCGACTCGTGCGCCTCGAAGTCCGCCCGCGGCCCGCTGTGCAAAATCATCGCCTCGGCGGTCCCGATCCCCGGCGGGATGGCCATGATGGCGCCGTCCAGGTATCGGGCACCACGCGACTCGGCCCACCGGGCGGCCTCCCGGGCCTGGGCCGAGTCGCCCGAGGTGAGGTTGATCAACATCGTGCCGCGCAACGCGGCCTCGTTCGCGCCGAGCAGCTCGTACATGGCCTGGTAGTCGGTGACGCAGACGATCGTCAGGGGGCTCGCCCCGAGCGCGTCGCCCACCGTCGGCGCCAGGCGGGCACCCTCGGCCACCAACGTGTCGGCCCTGGCTGTCGTACGGTTCCACACGGTGGTGGGATGGCCGGCCTTCAGGAACGCGCCGGCGAGTGCCCGGCCCATCAGGCCGAGTCCGATGACGGTCACGGGGGTAGCGGTTTCGTTGTTCATGACAGCATCGTCAACGTTGATACCGGTGTGAAGGTCAAGTGAGGTTTTGATGCGGATCGGGGAACTGAGTCGTCGCACGGGCGTCAACGCCCATCAGTTGCGCTACTACGAGGCCCAGGGCCTGCTGGAGGCGGACCGCCGCGCGAACGGCTACCGCGAGTACGACGAGAACGCCCTGCTGCGGGTGAAGCAGATCCGACACCTGCTCGGCGCCGGCCTGTCCTCCGAGGACATCGCGTACCTGCTGCCCTGCGCGGTCGGCGAGGCCCCGGAGCTGCCCGGGTGTCTGGAACTGCTGACCGCGATGCGGTCCCGGCTGCGGCGCCTGGAGGATCAGATGGACCGACTCGCCCAGTCCCGCGACGCGCTCGCCGCCTACATCGACGCGGCCGAGCGCACGGGCGACGAGAGCTACCCACCCTTCGACGACGTCGACCTGGAGTCCATCCCCGCCTGAGCCCAGGCCCGAAGGCACGAACCGAGCCCAACCCGGGACCACGAACGACGAAGGACCCGACCGCACGCGGTCGGGTCCTTCGTATGTCCTGCTCGAGAGCGGTAGCGGTGGGATTTGAACCCACGGATAGCTTGCACCATCACACGCTTTCGAGGCGTGCTCCTTAGGCCACTCGGACACGCTACCGAGAGAGAGCTTACCGGATGCCGGGCTGTGCTTCGTAACCGGATTCCGGGGAGCGGGTGTGGGTGAAGAAGTCGCGCAGGACGGCGGTGCAGTCCGCCGCGGCGACGCCGCCGACCACCTCGGGGCGGTGGTTCAGGCCCCGGTCGCGCAGCACGTCCCACAGCGAGCCCGCGGCGCCGGCCTTGGGGTCCCACGCGCCGAAGACCACCCGGTCCACCCGGGCCAGCACGATCGCGCCCGCGCACATCGTGCAGGGCTCCAGGGTGACCACCAGGGTGCAGCCGGACAGCCGCCATTCCCCGACGGCCTTGGCGGCCTCGCGCAGGGCGAGGATCTCCGCGTGGGCGGTCGGGTCGCCGTGCGCCTCGCGTTCGTTGCGGCCGCGGCCGAGCACCGCGCCGTCCGGGCCGAGCACCACGCACCCCACCGGCACATCCCCGGTGTCGACCGCCAGGGCCGCCTCGGCCAGGGCCAGCCGCATGGCGGGCTCGTAGCGACGAAGCGCGGGGTCGAACGGGGGCTCGGGCACCGGCGGGGGCATCGTGCTCAGCGGACCGTCTCCAACTCGTCCGCGCAGCCCAGACGTTCCGCTATCACCGCGATCGCGTCCGCCGGCAGACCCGCCTCGCCCGCGAGGTCGGCCAACAACTGGGCCGACACCCCCAGGTCCACGAGCACCGTCTCGTCGCCTGCGGGGCCGGGCGGCAGCACGGCCTCGTCGTCCTCCTCCAGGCCGTCCAGCACGTCGGCCGTCAGCAACGCGTCCGCGTAGGCGCTGCGGGAAACCGCGGCCACGTCGGAGACGTAGATGCGCGGATCCTCCTCACCGTCCACTCGGACGACCGCGAACCAGGTGTCCTCCTGTTCGACGAACAGCAGCACCGGTTCGTCGTCCACCGCCGCCGACCGTGCCAGCGCGGTCATCCCCGCCGAGTCCTCGACATCGTCGAGGTCGGCTTCACGGGCCTCCCACTGCTCGTCTGTACGTACGAGCACTGCGGCGAAGTACGCCACGGGACTCTCCAAGATCGTTCGCTTCGGCGTTGTCCCTCGCATCGTGGCAGATACCGGACCACGACGACGGGAATTGGCGCACGTTGACGAACAAGGTCGCCGAGACGATCGAGGAGCGTCGCATTCAGTAACGGAACGTACGCATCCGCATCATCTGCCGTAGTCGCTCGTTGCGCGCGCGTCGCGGCTGGATGCGGGCTCGCAACTCGCGCGCCTCGGCCAGTTCGCGCAGGAAGAGGGTGCGCCGGCGTCGACGCGCCGCCTCCTCCTCGCGACGCTGGGCCGCCGTCGTTCGAGGTTCCCGACTCTCCATCACCACGCCCCAGGACTCGAAAGGCCGCCGAAACCGACGTGGCTGTAGTTCCCGGGACACGCCGGCTCAGTCATCCCTCCGGCAGACCACACCGGAAGGGCGCTCACAAATGGGTGCAACGATCACAATTTGCCCGACATTCCCGCATGCACCCGAGTCGGACCGCCCGCACGACCGACGAATGCCGCCGAACACACCGCGAATCCGACAACCCCGCAGGGCCGCCGGACAGGCCAAACGACTAATGTCACAGCATGCGGATTCACGTCGTCGACCATCCTCTGGTGGCCCACAAGCTCTCCACCCTGCGCGACCGGCGCACCGACTCGCCGACCTTCCGGAGGCTCGCCGACGAACTGGTCACGCTGCTCGCCTATGAGGCGACTCGCGGGGTGCGCGTCGAGCCGGTGGCGATCAGCACGCCGGTCAGCGAGACCACCGGCGTCAAGCTCTCCTACCCGCGGCCCCTGGTGGTGCCGATCCTGCGGGCCGGCCTGGGCATGCTCGACGGCATGGTGCGGCTGCTGCCCACCGCCGAGGTCGGCTTCCTCGGCATGATCCGCAATGAGGACACCCTCGAACCGTCGACCTACGCCACCCGGATGCCCGACGACCTCAGCGGCCGGCAGGCGTACGTACTGGACCCGATGCTGGCCACCGGCGGCACGCTGATCGCGGCCACCAAGCTGCTCCTGGAGCGCGGCGCGCACGACGTGACCGCGATCTGCCTGCTCGCCGCCCCCGAGGGCGTCAAGGTGATGCAGGAGGCGTTCCAGGACACGCAGGCCAACGTCACCGTCGTGACCGCCTCGATCGACGAACGCCTCAACGAGCACGGCTACATCGTGCCGGGCCTCGGCGACGCCGGCGACCGGCTGTACGGCACCGCGGGCTAGCCGGGGACGGCACCCGGCCCGGCGTACCGCCGTCCGAGGTCGATCCCGCACGCGGTTCCCGCACGGGACCGAGGCCCTTCCCCGTCAGGCCGAACGCCGGATGCGCGGCGGCACGCCTCGGCGCATGCTGGAGGTGTGCCCGGGGCTGGGCAGGAGCCCCGCAGGCACCCCGGGACTGTTTGCCGACGCTGCGAAGGTACGACCCACCTTTGCTCCGGCGGGGGTCCCACAGGGGAGAGAGAGTGGCCGGTCCCCCCGCGGCCGCTCCCTCTCCCCTATTGTTTCTCCCCGATACCTCAATCGGGGAGGCGAGGACATGCAGGCGCAGACCAAGAGGATCCTGACGCTGCTCCTGATCGTTTTCGTCATCTACACGATCATCGCCACGCCGGACAAGGCCTCCGACCTCGTCGCGCAGTGGTTCCAGGCGATGTCGTCCGCCGCCAAGTGGTGTGGCGACACGATCAGCGGCTGGGCGAGCTGAGGCGCGCACGTCGAGAGGTGGGGGCGGGGCCGGTCACCGGCTCCACCATCGACCCGTACGCGATACGTCGCTACCTGCTGCCTACCGAGATCTGCGCGATAGCCGTGCGCCGGCACTGGGCGATCATCCTGCGCCCGCTGGCGACCACCGCGCTCGGACTGATCCTGCTCATCGCGCTGCTGGTGTACTTCCCGGCCGAGAACCTGGCCGTGCACTACGGCGTGTGGCCGATCGGGGCCGGGCTCCTGCTGTGGTGCTCGGTCCACGTGCTCACCTGGCGCAACGACTACTTCATCGTGACCGACAAGCGAATCATCCTGACCACCGGACTGATCGCCAAGAAGGTCAACATGATGCCGCTGACCAAGGTGACCGACATGAGCTACCGGCGCACACCGGGCGGTCGAATACTCGGGCACGGGACGTTCGTGATGGAGTCGGCCGGGCAGGATCAACCTCTCAAGGAGGTCGGGTTCGTCCCCCGACCCGACGCGGTCTACCTCAAAGTGTGCGATCAACTGTTCGGTCCTGGTGTCGACTAATCGGCAGAACCGGCGAGTAACGCGAAACGGCTGGTAAAACCTCGAATTTTCTTTGCGGTGATTCGCGGCTTTCGTACTGTCGACATGCCGCTAGATACACCCGCATCACCTGACAAATCGGGGATGTCGCAAGGGGTTTGGGGCGGTTCCCCTCGCCGGTAAGGGGCTACCGAACGACGGCTGCCGTTCCACCATGGCCGGCAGCGGCCAGGTTCCGCTCCAGGACCGACGAGGAGGTGGGCTCTCCAGTGCTGCTGCGAGATGCTTCCCACGAGGGCACGGCCGGCTCGACCGCCGACCGCGCCGCGCCCGCGCGCCTTCCCCGTACCGGCATCCCCCGCGCCCGCGCGGTCAGGGGTTCCGGCACCGACACTCCCCAGGACACGCGCACGCTGTCCCGAACCCTCCTGCTCCGCCTCACCGATGTCGTCGAGGGATCGGCCGAGCACGCTTACGTGCGCAGCACCCTGGTCGAGCTGAACCTGCCCCTGGTGCGCTTCGCGGCCAACCGCTTCCGCAGTCGCACGGACCAGTACGAGGACGTGCTCCAGGTGGGCACCATCGGGCTGATCAAGGCGATAGACCGCTTCGACCCGCATCGCGGCGTCGAGTTCCCCACCTACGCCGTGCCGACCATCATCGGCGAGATCAAGCGCTTCTTCCGGGACACCTCGTGGAGCGTGCGGGTGCCCCGCCGACTCCAGGAGCTGCGACTGGCCCTGGCCGAGGCCACCGAGCAGTTCAACCACAAGTACGACCGCGCCCCGACGGTCGTCGAGCTGGCCAAGCACCTGAATCTGACGGTCGAGGAGATCCTCGAGGGCATGGAGGCGGCCAACGCCTACTCCCCCGCGTCGCTGGACGCACACGACCTCGACGACGACCGCGACAACGCGCTGATCGCCCGGCTCGGCCAGGAGGACGAGGCGCTCGACGGCGTCGAGTACCGCGAGGCGCTGCGACCGCTGCTCGCCCGGATGAGTCCGCGCGATCGGCAGATCATCATGCTGCGCTTCTTCGGCAACATGACGCAGTCGCAGATCGGCGAGCGGCTCGGCATCTCGCAGATGCACGTCTCCCGCCTGCTGGCCCGCGCGCTGGCACGCCTGCGCGCCGACCTGTCCGCCTGAGCGGTCCCGACCTCGACGCCGCCTCGACCGCTGCCCGGCAAGGCCGCTGACGGATCGTCAGCGGCCTTGCCGGGCGCCGGCTCGGGCCCGGAACCCGGGCCCGGAACCCGGGGACAGGGGCGGGGGCGGGCCCGGACCCGCCCGGTGACGCTTCGCTCAGAAGGCGAGCAGCCGGGCCCGGAGCTTGAGCTCCGTGATCGGGTCGATGTCCAGACCCTTGCGCAGGTAGTCGTCGAACGAGCCGTACTTCTTCTGCACCTGGCCGAACGCGGTGTCCAGGTACGACTTCTGCACGTACAGGAGCGGGTCCATCAGGGTCGGGTCCTGCATCAGACCGGCGGCCTTCAGCCCTGCCTTCGTGCCCTCGTTGCGGGCCCGGAGGTAGTCGTTGCTGGCCAGGTAGTCGCCGTAGACGGTGGCGTCGTCGACACCCAGCGCCTTCAGGACGACCGCGGTCATCCAGCCGGTGCGGTCCTTGCCCGCCGTGCAGTTGTAGATCACCGACTTGCCGTCCGCGATGTCGCGGAGCACGGTGGCGAACTGCGCGCGCTGGGCCGGGTCGTCGACGAAGCCCCGGTAGATGTTCTCCAGCGCGGCCGCGGCCTTGCCGTTGCCCAGCAGTTCCTGCTGCTTGATCGGATCCCGGCTGCCCACCGCGGCGTTGGTGATGTTGGTCAGGTTGCCGTCGGCGATCGGCAGGTTCTCGACCACGGTGCCGGTGGGCAGCTTGTTCACGCCGTTGGCGGCGATCTCGGTGTCCGTACGGAAGTCCGCGGACACGTCCAGGCCCATGCTCGCCAGGCGGGCCACGTCCGCGTCGGTCGCCTTGCCGAGCGCGTCGGTGCGGAAGACCTGGCCGTACTTGACGGTCAGGCCCCGGCTGGTGCGATAGCCGCCGATGTCGCGGGCGTTCGGCGCGCTCTGCAGGCCGAGCGAGCGCGGCGCGGTGACCATGCCGACGAACGGGCCGGTCGGGGTGATGTCGAAGTACCAGCGCTTGGCCGGGTCCAGGCCGGACACGGTCAACGAGTTGCCGTTGGTGGTCCCGACGAGCGAGGTGAAGCGGTCCACGTCGGTGGACGCGTACACGTGCATCGGGCCGGGCCACCGGTCGGTCCAGGTGACCGTGTACGTACCGTCCGCGTTGGCCGTGGCCGACGCGCTCGTGACGATGCCGAGGCCGCCTCGGGCCGAGACGTTGGCGTCGCTGTCGCCCGCGCCGGCCGAGGCCTGGGCCGAGGTGACCGCGACGGAGCCGCCGAGCGTGAGCGCCGCCGTGACGGCGATGGTCGCGAGGCGGATGGTGCGTATGCGCATGCGGTTGTGCTCCCGAAGAGGAAGTGTTCGTGAGCGCGCGGGAACCACCTGGAAAACAACCGGTCGTTGCTACCGTGCGCCGGGCACCACTGTAGTGAGGACGGGTCGCCCGCTCCAGACGGTGCCGTATGGAGAGACGAACGCATCATCGCCGGCGCCGCCCGGCTCGTCGCGGTCGGCGAGCACCCGATCACCAACCGACCGCATTTCCCGGCCACTTGGCGACGCGGTCGGCGCGACCTCCGCATCCGGGACATCCGCGGCCACGACGGGGAACGCCGGCACGGTGCTCGGGAGTTTCCCTGATACGCCGTCAAATAGGTACCGAGCACCGGGATTCCGGGTAGGAGCCCGCCGTCCGCACGGTGGTCGGGGCGGCCCTGGGGCAAAGTGGGGACCAATGCGCGCGCGTGCGCACACGGGCACGGGCCGTGCACGCTATACCTGTTGATACCTGTCGCACGGGTGGGAGGACGCACGCCCACCGGCGACACGACGGGACCGGCTCGCCGGCCGGCCCGAGGCGAAGGAGGAAGCCGTGCCGGACGGTACCAGCAAGCGCCACACCCCCGGCGATGGTTCGCCGGCCGAGCCCATCCCGCGAGCACAGGGTCCACGACGTCCCGCACCGGTCGGTCGCGAACGTCCCGATCCCGACTACGACCGCCGACCGGATCCGGACTACGACCGTCGGACCGACCCGGAGTACGACCGTCGCCCCGACGCGGAGTACGACCGCAACGGGGCCGCGCCCGAAGGCCCGATGGGCTACCCGGACTCGGCGCCGGATCAGCCCGGACGCCGATCCGGCCGCGCGCGGCGGGTCGCGAACTGGTTCGGCTTCGGCGCGCCGGCCGAGGAGGACGAGCCGGATCCGTACGACCGCCGGCCCGGCTTCGGACGGCGCGATCCGTACGAGGCCGATGCCGGGTACGACCAGGGCCCGGACTACGACGCCGACTACGACTCGGCGCCGCCCCCGACGTCGGGGCGCACACGGCGGCGGACCGGATCCTCGCACTGGGAAGACGTCATGCTCGGCTCGTCGCCGTCACCGGGCACGCCGATGTCGGACAGCATCCCCGGCGACACGATGCCGCCGGACCGACTGCACCGCGGGCCGCAGGGCGTGCTCCCGCCGTCCCGCGGAAGCACTCGCCCGGGACGCCGCGAGGACCCGACGCCCCGGTGGCAGCCCGACGCCGACGACGACATCGCACCCGCGGACCCGATGGATCCGGTCGATCCGCTCGACCCGGGACCGAGCCCGTCGTCCGAACGCCGCCCGGCCTACCCGCCGATCCCCAAGCACAGGCCGGCTCCGGCGGTCGAATCCGACCGACCGACCACCCTCGACAAGGTGCCGCCCCGCGGTGACGCCGAGGATCGTCGACAGCTCGACTCCGCGACCGCACCGGATTCGGACGACGACGCCGAGCCGGGAACATCGTTCGTCCCGGTGCCCAATGCCCCCCGCGTCCCCTACCGCCCCGGGCCCGCGGCCGAGAGCGCCGGGGACGAAGTACCGCGAAGGATGCTGCGCATGTTGCCCCCACCCGCCCTCGCCGACGGCGGCGGCATGGTCGTCGACGGCGGCCGGCTCGGCCGGTTGAACGTCCGCGCCGCCGGCGTCCGCGGCGAACTGCACCAGCAACAGGGCCTGCCGCGGCAGAACTGCTTCGCGGTCGGCCCGGACCCGAGCACACGCTGGACCATCGCGATCGTCTGCGACGGGGTCGACAACGCGCACGCGTCCGAACTCGCCGCCCAGATCGCGGTCCGCAGCGCCTACCGCACGGTCGCCCGGATGGTCGCCCGCGAGCGACACGAGAACTGGGACTGGGCCGGCGTACAGGCCGAGGTCGAGGAGGACCTGCGCACCCGACTCGCCGGCACCGCCGACCGGGCGCACGAACTCGGCCGCTCCGAACCCGCGACGCGCCTGGCGATATTGGTCACCGCCGCGGATCCCCTGGAGGACGACCGGGTCGACATGGCCGTGCTCGGCGACAGCACCGTGCTCCGCCTGGCCCAGGGCGGCTGGCGCGCGCCGCTGGGAATCCGGGACACGACCGCGGAGACCGCCCCGGCCGCCATCCCCGACCAGGCCGGCGACGACCAGCTCCGCATCTGCCGGACCACGTGGCGCCCGAGCGACGTCCTGGTCATGATGACCGGCGGCTTCGCCGAAGCGCTCGGCCAACCGACGGCCGGGCTCGCCCCACGCCTCGCCGAGGATTGGCGTACTCCGCCATCGCTCTTCGACTACCTGCGCGACGTGGACGAGGGCCTTCGCCTACGCGAGGACGACGGCTGCGTCGTCGCACTGTGGCCCTCGGTGTGACCCCTTGACGCGAACGACGCGCCGTTTCGGGCGTTGAATATCAATGCGGCGAATGTAGATACGCCGGCATACCGCGTACCTCGGGCGGGACCCCGAACAATTGGGGCCCGCCCGTCGGTATGTCAGCTCACGGCAATGAGTACGGCAATCGCGACCACGATGATCGCGACCACGACACCGGCGATCAACAACACCGGCGGGGTGCTGCGTCGGGCCGGTTCGCCGGGGGCCGCGGGGCGGTCCTCGTTGACGAAAGCCCGGAACATCTGAGTGCTGGCTGCGGGATCCATCTCGTTGTCAGGCATGCGCACGACCATACCGCACTCGAAAAACGCAAAAGGCCCATCCCTGTTCGGGATGGGCCTTTCACACGTAGATTCCGGCGGCGTCCTACTCTCCCACACCCCTTCGAGTGCAGTACCATCGGCGCTGGAGAGCTTAGCTTCCGGGTTCGGAATGAGACCGGGCGT